>NZ_LGHK01000241.1 GCF_001908235.1 Bradyrhizobium sp. NAS96.2 | reverse complement strand
GAGCGCGAGATCAACCGCCACTCCGCGCGCAAATCGGCGCTGACCGAGGCGCACAGCCGCGTCGCCGCCGATCGCGCCGAGGCCGAAGCCGCGCATGAGAGCGCGGCTGCCGCGCTCGCCGAGCTGCCGCCGGGTGTCGAGACCGAGGCCCAGCTCGCCGCGGTTCGCTCCGAGATCGACAACCAGCGCCGTGCCGCGGCGCAGGTCCGCGCCGAGGCGCAGGCGCTCGCCCGCGAAGCCGAGCTCGCCGACCGCCGCGTGCAGGCGATCCTCGCCGAACGCAACGAATGGCAGAACCGCAAGACCAGCGCCGCCTCGCAGGTGGGCACCATCGAGGCGCGCATCGCCGAGGTGTCGATCGAGCGCGAAGAGTTGGCCAATGCGCCGGAAGTGTTCGCCGAAAAGCGCAGCGCGCTGATCACGGAGATCGAGCACGCCGAAGGCGATCGCCGAATCGCCGCCGACGCACTCGCGACCGCCGAAGCCGCGATGGCGGAAACCGACCGCGTCGCCAAGGCCACGCTCGAAGCGCTGTCGTCGTCCCGCGAAGCCACCGCGCGCGCCGAGGAGCGCATGGAAGGCACCCGCCGCCGCCTCGCCGATATCGAGCGCGAGATTCACGACATGCTCGAGGTCGAGCCGAGCGCCGTCGTCGGCATGGCCGAGATCGAACCGGGCCAGGAGCTGCCGCCCGTCGCGCAGGTGGAGGAAGAACTCGAAAAGCTGCGCCGCGACCGCGAGCGCCTGGGCGCCGTCAATCTGCGCGCCGAGGAAGAGCTCAAGGAAGTCGAGACCCAGCACACCGCGCTGACCACCGAACGCGACGACCTCGTCGAGGCGATCAAGCGGCTGCGCCAGGGCATCCAGAGCCTCAACCGCGAAGCACGCGAGCGCCTGCTGACCTCGTTCGAGACCGTCAACAACCACTTCAAGCGGCTGTTCACCGAGCTGTTCGGCGGTGGCGAAGCGGCGCTGCATCTGATCGAGAGCGACGATCCGCTCGAAGCCGGTCTCGAGATCATCGCCAAGCCGCCGGGCAAGAAGCCGCAGACGCTGTCGCTGCTTTCGGGCGGCGAGCAGGCGCTGACTGCGCTCTCGCTGATCTTCGCGGTGTTCCTCACCAACCCGTCGCCGATCTGCGTGCTGGACGAAGTCGACGCGCCGCTCGACGACCACAACGTCGAACGGTTCTGCAGCCTCCTGCACGAAATGACCGGTTCGACCGACACGCGCTTCATCATCATCACGCACAATCCGATCACGATGGCGCGGATGAACCGGCTGTTCGGCGTCACCATGGCCGAGCGCGGCGTGTCGCAGCTGGTGTCGGTCGACCTGCAGGGCGCGGTCGACATCCTCGACCAGAACGTGGCGTAGCACGACGCTCGCGGCCAAACGTCGTCATTGCGAGGAGCTCGGCGACAAAATTGCGAAGCAATTTTGCGCGGAAGCGACGAAGCAATCCATGCTTCAGCAAGCGGCGCGATGGATTGCTTCCGCCTTCGCCGAAAGGCTTCGGCGGACAAGTCGCTTCGCTCGCAATGACGTGGGGATGGTACGGCGCATGACCTCACCCGACCTGCCTGCTGAACTCAAAGCCGCCCTCAACGCCCGGCTCGAAGGCCTGTCGCGCAGCGACGCCGCCGGCCGTGCAGCCATCATCTCGCAGACCTATCGCGAAGGCGGCGGCTCCTCGACTATCAAGACCGAGACTGATGCGCTGGCCTACGCCGTGGCGCGGATGCCGGCGACCTATGCCGCCGTGGTGGCGAGCCTCAATGCACTCTCCGAAATCAGGCCGGACTTCGCGCCCACGAGCCTGCTCGACGTCGGCGCCGGGCCGGGGACGGCAAGCTGGGCGGCCGCGGAAGCCTTCCCGTCGTTGCAGGCGTTCACGCTGCTCGATGCCAATGAGGCGCTGCGCACGCTGGCGCTCGACCTCACGCGCCGGAGTGACCGCCTGCGCCGCATCACCTACGAGCTCGGCCGGGCCCGCACCTATGCGGCGCATGCCGAGGCCGCTGACCTCGTGATCGCGAGCTACGTTATCAACGAGCTCAATGATGCCGAGCGCGACGCGCTCACCGATGTCATGTGGGAGAAAACCAGGAATACCCTGCTGGTCGTCGAGCCCGGCACCCCCGCAGGCTATGCGCGGATCATCGCACTCCGCGCACGATTGATCGCAGCCGGCGCGCATGTCACTGCGCCCTGCCCGCATGACCGCGCCTGCCCGCTGGTCGCGCCCGACTGGTGCCATTTCTCGCAGCGCCTGCAACGCTCGCGCGCGCACAAGCAGGTCAAGGGCGCCGACGCCCCGTTCGAGGATGAACGCTTTGCCTATGTCGCGCTGAGCCGGGCGCGCGCTGAGAACAGGCCGTCGCGCGTGCTGGCGCAGCCGGATGTCGGCAAGGTCGAGATCGCGGCCAAGCTGTGCACGCCCGAAGGCGTCGTCGTCGCCAGAGTCCCCCGCCGCGCCAAAGCCGACTACGCGCGCGCCCGGCGCTGGCGCTGGGGTGATGCGGTCATCGACAACCCGCGTCGTCCCGGCGAAAGCCGGGACCCATAACCACCACCGCGTGTTGCGAGCGAACGCCGACCCTTGTGCCGCTTCCGCGGGCCGCGGCTATGGGTCCCGGCTTTCGCCGGGACGACGTAGAACCAGCGGGCGACGCCATTGAACTAATTGGACGCCATCCCCGACCAAGACATTGCCCACCTTTTCGCGGCGGGCTGCCCTGTGCCCCGATCTTGGGCTACGGTGCCGCCGTCTCGTCCATCAGGAGTTGCCCTGTCATGTCGACCAGCTGGATCGTTATCGGCGTCATCGTCCTTCTCGTGCTGTTTGCATTCGGCGCCTATAACCGCCTGGTCGCGCTGGGCCAGCGGGTCAGCCAGGCCTTTGCCGACATCGACGTGCAGCTCAAGCAGCGCCACGATTTGATCCCGAACCTGGTTGAAACCGTGAAGGGCTATGCCGCCCATGAACGCGGCACGCTCGACGACGTCATCAAGGCGCGCAATTCGGCGATCTCGGCGCAGGGTCCGGCCCAGGTCTCGGCGGCGGAGAACCAGCTCTCCGGCGCGCTCGGCCGGCTGATCGCGCTGTCGGAGGCCTATCCGGATCTCAAGGCCAACGCCAATTTCCAGCAGCTCGCATCGGAGCTTTCCGATCTCGAGAACAAGATCGCCGCCAGCCGCCGCTTCTTCAACAACGCGGTTCAGGAATACAACACCGGCATCCAGCAGATGCCGGCCGCACTGTTCGCCGGAATGTTCGGTTTCACCCGCAAGGATTTCTTCGACCTCGGCGCCAGCCGCACCGAAGTCGAGGTGGCACCGAGCGTGAAGTTCTGAGGCGCAACGCACGCCGGCGAGAGGCTGCTCCGTCATGGCCGCCTATGGTCTCTACACGCATATCGCATCGAACAAGTTTCGTTCGATGCTGCTGCTCGCCGGCCTGTTCCTGCTGATCTACGTGCTGGTCTATGCCGGCGCGCTGGTCGCGGAGGTGATGATCGATAGCGGCCGCACCGTCGACTATTACCTGACGCGGGCCTCGCACGATCTGGCGTCGGCGCTGCCATGGGCGACGATCGCGGCGGTGGCCTGGATCGTGATCGCCTATTTCTTCCACCAGAAGATGATCGACGCCGTCACCGGCGGCGAGAGCGTGACGCGGCAGCAGCAGCAGCGGCTCTACAATCTGCTGGAAAATCTCTGCATCTCGCGCGGCATCCCGATGCCGAAGCTGAAGGTGATGGACAGCCCGGCGCTGAATGCGTTCGCGACCGGCCTCAACCCGCGCCAATACGCCATCACGGTCACCACAGGTCTGTTGAAGGCGCTGAACGACCAGGAGATCGAGGCTGTGCTCGGCCACGAGCTCACCCATATCAAGAACGGCGACGTGCAGCTGATGGTGATCGCGGTGATCATCGCCGGCGTGGTCGGCTTCTTCGGCGAGCTGTTCTTCCGCCTGTTCACAAACCTGTCGTGGAACTCGAGCGGCGGCGGAGGCGGTTGGTCGTCGTCGTCGTCATCCTCCTCGTCGTCGAGATCTTCCTCGGATCGCGACAGCAAAGGCTCGGGCGGCGGCGCGATCATCGTCATCATCATCGCGGTCGCATTGATCATGCTGGCCTGGCTGCTGTCGCAGGTGGTCAAGCTCGCGCTGTCGCGGTCGCGCGAATTTCTCGCCGATGCCGGATCGGTCGAGCTGACCAAGAACCCCGATGCGATGATCTCGGCGCTGCGCAAGATCGAGAACCGCGGCGAGCTGCCGGACGCCACCTCGGCGGTGATGGAACTCTGCGTCGACAATCCCCGCGAAGGCTTTGCCGACCTGTTCGCCACCCACCCGTCGGTGAAGTCCCGGGTCGACGCGCTGGTGAAATATGCCGGCGGCCACGATCCCGGACCGCTCGCTCTGCCGGATGAGACCTCGGACCAGACCGCGACGCAGGACCAACCGACCGCGGCCGGCGAACAGCCTCCACCGGTGACCCACGGCCCTTGGGGCGATAAGCCGCCTGCACAGCCGAACAATCCGCCGCCGCTGCCGGGCACCAGCCCCGCACAGGGACCTTTGGGACCACTGGGTCCTCTCCAAGGTCCTCTGCAAGGCCCTTGGGGCCGGCACCGCTGATCGCGCCGGCGCTTTGATTTGGGCATGATTTTCCCGGAAAACCGCTGCGCCATTTTCCGGATCATGCCCTAGCCTACTCAGTCCATTAAGGAATTCCCCACCAAACCGATTGCGGGCGCCTTAAGGAATTGAATTCTCCCTCGTTTCTGCCATGTTCGCGCCCAAAGCAGTGTGGGGACTTGCCGACCGCCATCGCGGTCGGGAGCGCGCTTTAAGGGACTTCCATGGCAAAGCCGGTTGTGATCGTGGTGGGCGCCGACAAGGGCGGGGTCGGCAAGACCACCGTCTCGCGGACGCTCCTGGACTATTTCAGTGCCAACAATGTGCAGACCCGGGCGTTCGACACCGAGTCGCCGCGCGGCACGCTGAAGCGCTTCCATCCCGACATCACCGAGATCGTCGACATGACGACGACCGCGGACCAGATGAAGATCTTCGATACGCTGAACTCGGGCCCCGCGGTCACCGTGATCGACGTCCGCGCCGGCCTCTTGTCGCCCGCGCTGGCCTCGCTGCGCGACATCGGCTTCCTCGACGCGGCGCGTTCCGGCCAGATCACCTTCGCCGTGTTCCATATCCTCGGCCCCTCGATCGCCTCGCTGGACGAGATCGCCGAGACCGCCGGCTTCATGGGCGGCGCGAAATATTTCCTGGTGAAGAACTTCATCAACGACACCCAGTTCTTCCAGTGGGACCAGGCGACCTACAATTCCTACTTCCACCGCATCAAGGACGCGACCGACCTCACGATCCCCAAGCTCAACGAAATGGCCTATGAGCAGGTGGAGGTGTCTTCGGTTCCGTTCCTCAAATTCGTCGCCAACAAGGGCATCAACGACGACGCCGCGAATTATTCGTTCGTGCTGCGCGGCTATGTCCGGCACTGGCTCGCCAATGTCTGGAGCGAGTTCGACCGGATCAAGCTGACCGACCTGGTCGGCGCCAAGTCGGCCAAGGGCGAAAAATAGTCGAGGCCAAGGCGACGAGAAAGTCGCGCCTCGGGGCAACGAAAAAAGTCGCACGCGGGGCGGCGATGGGGCTGGATTAGGCGAAAATTTGGCCTGATATAGCGGGCGATGTCATCCACGCCCGTCTACATCATCTGCTCGCCCCGCCCGCAGGTCGGCAAGACGCTGATCGCACGGCTGCTCGGCGAATTCCTGCTGCTCAAGAACGGCGACGTGGTCTGCTACGACATCAACCTGAAAGAGCCGTCGCTGCTCGACTACCTGCCGCGGATCACGGAAACCGCCGACGTGATCGACACCTACGGCAAGATGCAGCTGATGGACCGCGTCATCGTCAATGACGGCATCGCCAAGGTGATCGACCTCGGCTACCACGCCTTCGACGAATTCTTCAAAATGTGCGACGAGATCGGGCTGATGAAGGAGGCGCTGCGCCGCCGCGTCTCGCCCGTGATCCTGTATGTCGCCGATACCGACCGCGCCTCGGTGCGCGGCTACCAGACGCTGCAAGGCCTGATCCCGCCGAATGCGCTCATCGTCATCGACAATGAATTCGTGGTACGCGGCGAGCTGCCGCCGGTCATGACCGCGAGCAGGGTGCTGCGCTTCCGCGCGCTGCCGGTGTTCCTGAAGACCTATATCGACCGGCTGACCTTCTCCTTCACCGGCTATCTGCGCCAGGAGAAGGATTCATCCACCGAGCTGCATCAGTGGATCCGGCGGAATTACACCACGTTCCGCGATCTCGAGCTCAGCATGCTGCTGCAGCGGGGATGACCGTCGTCCCGGCGAAGCGAAGCGCAAGCCGGGACCCATAACCACTGCTGTATATTTGACGAAGGCTGGGGCCGCAGCATTTTCCCACAACCAGCATTCGTGGTTATGGGTCCCGGCTTTCGCAAGGGACGACGCGCGCTAATGCCCCTCGAACGCCATCAGCGTGCGCACCGGGACATCCATCGCGCGCAGCTTCGCCGCGCCGCCGAGGTCGGGCAAATCGATGATGAAGCAGGCCGCGACCACATTGGCGCCGATCTGGCGCAAGAGCTTCACCGCGCCCTCCGCGGTGCCGCCGGTCGCGATCAGATCGTCGACCAGGATCACGCGCTCGCCAGGCTGCACGGCGTCGGCATGCATCTCCATCTCGTCGATGCCGTATTCCAGCGAATAGGCGATCCGCACCGTGGTGTGCGGCAGCTTGCCCTTCTTGCGGATCGGCACGAAGCCGGCGGAGAGCTGATGCGCCACCGCGCCGCCGAGGATGAAGCCGCGCGCCTCGATGCCCGCGACCTTGTCGACCTTCGCTCCGGCCCAGGGATGCACCAGCTCATCGACCGCCCGGCGGAAGGCACGGGCATCCGCCAGCAAGGTCGTGATGTCGCGAAACAGGATGCCCTTCTTCGGGTAGTCCGGGATGGTGCGAACGGTCGCCTTGATGTCGTGGTCGAAGGTCATTGCTGTCTCGCTTTCTTCGCGTCGTCATTGCGAGGAGCGCAAGCGACGAAGCAATCCATCTCTCCCCGGATTGAGGCATGGATTGCTTCGCTGCGCTCGCAATGACGGTCCAAATCAATTCACTCCCGGATTAAGCCGGAATGCATTCTCGACAATGCGCAGGCCGACCTCGTTGCCGAGCGACATCAGCGATTCCGGATGGAATTGCACGCCGCCGACCGGCAGGGTCTTGTGCTCGATCACCATCGCGACGCCGTCTTCGGTGGTCGCGGTCACCGCCAGCACCTCGGGCACGCTGTCGCGCTCGACATAGAGCGAGTGATAGCGGCCGATCACGATCTCATTCGGCAGGTTGTGCATCAGCCTGCCGCCGCGCACCTGGACGCGCGAGGGGCGGCCATGCGCGGGCTGGCCGAGCTGGCCAAGCTGGCCGCCGAAATATTCGCCGATCGCCTGCACGCCGAGGCAGACGCCGAAGATCGGCAGCTTCTTCTCGAGCGCGGTGTCGATGGTCTTCGCGATACCGAAATCCTCCGGGCGACCCGGTCCGGGCGACAGCACCAAGAGGTCCCAGCCCTTCTTCTTGAGCATGTCCTGGGCATGGACGTGCCGGACGACGGTGACGTTGGCGCCGACCTGGCGGAAGTAATCCGCCAGCATGTGCACGAAGCTGTCGTCGTGATCGATCAAGAGCACGTTCTTGCCCGAACCGGTGGCATCAGGCGCGAAATCCGACAGCGGCTTCGGCGGATCGCCGCGCAGCGCCTGGAACAACGCCGCTGCCTTGACCTGGCACTCGCGGTCCTCGGCAGCGGGATCGGAGTCGAACAGACAGGTCGCGCCGACACGCACCTCGGCGAGACCGTCCTTCATGCGGATGGTGCGGATGGTGAGCCCGGTGTTGATGCTGCCGTCGAAATTGACGCAGCCGATCGCGCCGGCATACCAGCGCCGCGGCGACCGCTCATGGTCCTCGACGAACTGCATCGCCCACAGTTTCGGCGCGCCGGTCACCGTCACGGCCCAGGCGTGGGTGAGGAAGGCGTCGAGCGAATCGAAGCCCGGCCGCAGCATGCCCTCGACATGGTCGACGGTGTGGAACAGCTTTGAGTAGGTCTCGATCTGCCGTCGCGCCAGCACCTTGATGGTACCGGGCACGCAGACCCGCGCCTTGTCGTTGCGGTCGACGTCGGTGCACATGTTGAGCTCGAACTCGTCCTTCTCCGAGTTCAGGAGCTTGCGGATCTGCTCGGCATCGCCGATCGAATCCGAGCCGCGCGCGATGGTGCCGGAGATCGGGCAGGTCTCGACCCGGCGCCCATCGGAGCGCACGAACATCTCGGGCGAGGCCGAGACCAGGAATTCGCCGTCGCCGAGATTCATCAGCGCGCCATAGGGCGACGGATTGATGCGGCAGAGCCGCTGGAACACTTCCGCCGGCGAGCGCTCGCAGGGCTCGGCGAACAGCTGCCCCGGCACCGCCTCGAACAGATCGCCGCGGGCGAACGCCGCGCGCGCCACTTCGACGGTCGCCTGGTATTCGCCCGGCGCGTGATCGGCAAAGCCCTGCCGGTCGGTCTTGGCATAGAGGCTCGGCGCGGTCTCGTGCGCCTGGCCGGCAGTCGACTTGCCCTTCCACGCAAACTCGTAATTCAGCGCCACGCCGCGGCCGGTGGCGCGGTCATAGGCCAGCAGCCGGTCCGGCACGTAGAGCACGATGTCGCGCTGGTCAGCTTCGCGGGCGCGCTTCTGCACCAGGTCCTCGATCTGGAACACGAGGTCGTAGGCGAAGGCGCCGAACAGGCCGAGCAGCGGATCGGCATTGGAGGTGAACGCCGCCACCATATCGCGCACCAGCGACATCACGCTGGCGCGCCGGGTGCGCTGGTCTTCCTCGACCGGCGCTTCGCCGCGGATGATATGGCCGGCGAGCCGCGTCGCGCTGCGCTCCGAGATCACGACGCAGGGCTCGCGCAGCACGTCGCCGAGGAAGGCGATCAGCACCTCGCCGCGCGGGTTCAGCGCCTGCAACGAGAAGTCGGTGCCCGAGGTCTCCAGCACCAGCGGCGGATCGGCGAAGCCGAGGTCGAAGCTCTCATAGCGGCCCGGCACCGTCGTGCCCGAGGACAGCACCACGCCGCGGCGGCGGTCGAGCAGCGCGATCAGATCGTCGAGCCGGTTGGCGCCGCCGGTGAACTGCTCGACCACCCGCGCGACCGCGAGGCCGCCATTGGTGAGGTATTCGCTTCGAGCCGGCAGGGAGAAGACTGTCCTGTTCATGTGATCCTCTTACGAGACTTGCCGAGAGAGCGCCACACAGGACAAACGAAGGGGACCGTCGCACTGCGATGGCGACCTTCGACGTCTTTGAGAAAATGAAAACGCACCGGCCACCTATGAGAAGGTGGGCCACCAACGACGGGATGGACTGGCGACGGTGCTCATGGGCGCTACACACCACCCGGCGCGGGCCGTGTCAAGGGATGGCCCGACACCCCTGCCCCAATCCTGGACGCCCCTCCGGGCGACATTTTCGGGGTTTGAAGGGAGGGGATTCCGCGTAGGATTTGTGGAAATGGCGGCCGGCCAGCCGCCCAAAAAACAGACAGATGGCGGAGGCGCAGATGGCGATTTTGGGTCTCGGATATGCCGGCTTCGGCTCCGACGCACTCGACGACTGGCGGCAATTCGGCACCGACCTCGTCGGGCTGCAGGCGATCGAGCGCGGCAACTCGCTGCTCGCGTTCCGGATGGACGACCGCAAGCAACGCATCGTGATCGACCGCGCGCAGGGCGAAGGCACAAGGTTCTTCGGCTGGGAGGTGGCGAACGCCACAGCGCTCGACGCAGTGGCGGCGCGGCTCGAGCGCGCCGGCGTTGCCGTGACGTCGGAGCCGCAAACCCTCGCCGACGCGCGGCGAGTGCGCGGGCTGATCTCGTTCCGGGATCCCGCCGGCAACCGTCTCGAGGCGTTTCATGGCGCCGAGATCGACGACACGCCGTTCAAGCCCGGCCGCTCGATTTCCGGCTTCCGCACCGGCGCACTCGGGCTCGGCCATGCGGTGCTGACGGTCGAGAACATTGCGCCGGTGATGAGCTTCTATGTCGACGTGCTCGGCTTCGGCCTCAGCGACTACATCGAGAAACCGTTCCGCGCGTATTTCTTCCACGTCAATGCGCGCCACCATTCGCTGGCGCTGATCGAGACCGGCAGCAACGGCATGCATCATCTGATGGTCGAGCTGTTTTCGCTCGACGATGTCGGTCAGGCCTATGACGTCGCGCAGCAGGAAGACCGGGTCAACGTCACGCTCGGTCGCCACACCAACGATCTGATGACGTCGTTCTACGCCAGGTCGCCGTCGGCCTTCATGGTGGAGTGCGGCTGGGGCGGCCGCGAGATCGATCCTGCGAACTGGACGCCGTTCGAGGTGCATGACGGCCCGAGCCTGTGGGGCCATGAGCGGGTCTGGCTGTCGGCTGAGGACCGCGCCGTCGCGCGCGAGATGCGGATGCGCGCCGCCTCGGAAGGCAAGCGCGCCCCGGTGCAGGTGATGGCAGGCAATTTCAGGCTGATGTCGGGGACCTGCCCGTGGTGGGACGGGGTGCGCGACAGGAATTGAAACCGTAGACCGGATGAAGCGCAGCGTAATCCGGGGCACTTTCACCGCGGAGAAACTTACCCCGGATTACGCTTCGCTCCATCCGGGCTACGCACTGCCCGTGGTGGGATAGGGTGAAGGCGGAGAGCTAGAACTCGCCGTCGTCCCTGCGAAAGCAGGGACCCATACGCCGCGGCCTTGGCAAAGGACACACTGGCAGTCATCTCGCCAGACAACCGCATCCTGTGGTTATGCAATTGCGCACTAGGCAGGGACGACACAGCGTGTGCGGACGCGCCTTTACCCCAGATGCTTCCTGAAGAACTCGGTCGCCCGATCCCAGGCCAGTTCCGCGCACTGGCGGTCGTGCACCGACAGGCGCTGCTCGTTGCCGAAGCCATGGTCGGCGTCATAGCGGTACAGCTCCAGCGATTTGCCGGCGGCCTTCATCGCCTTCTCGAAGCCATCGACCAGCGCCGGCGTGCACCAGTCGTCCTTGGTGGCAAAATGGCCCTGCAGCGGAATTCTCACATCCGCCGGTTTGGCCGCCTGCTCCGGCGGGATGCCGTAGAACACCACACCGGCCGTCAGCTCGGGGATCTTGGTGGCGCCGATGATGGTCACCGCGCCGCCGAGGCAGAAGCCGGTCAGGCCGACCTTGGCGCCGTTCTTGGCGAGATATTGCGCGGCACCGCGCACCGTCTGCGTGGTGGCATCCATGAAGTCGAGCGAGTTCATCTCTTTGCCGGCCGCATCGGTGTCGTGATACGGCACCACCTTGCCCTTGTAGAGATCTGGCGCCAGCGCATCGAAACCAGCCCGCGCGAAGCGATCGCACATGCCCTTGATCTGGTCCTGAAGGCCCCACCATTCCTGGATCACGACCACGCCGGGCGCATTGCCGCGGGCGGCGTTGGCGAGATAGCCCGACGCTTCCTTGCCGTCCGGACGCTTGAAGCTGATGCTGGTACCCATGAGTTCCTCCGCAATGTTTGCCGGCTGATTGGCCGGCATCTTGTCCGTACTCGGTGGCGGACGCAAATCCATTCGCCGTCATTGCGAGCGCAGCGAAGCAATCCAGATCCCCGCAAGCGGATAGGTGGATTGCTTCGCTGCGCTCGCAATGACGTGAGCCCAACAAAAAAGCCCCCGAAGGGGCTTTTTCAAAGTCTCGCCTGAGATCAGTGGGCGTCGGCCCAGACCTTGCGCTTGGTGAAGTACATCAAGAACGCGAAGATGATCAGGAACACAAACACCTGCATGCCGATCCGCTTGCGCGCTTCCATGTGCGGCTCGGCGGCCCACATCAGGAAGGTGGTGACGTCATGCGCGTACTGCTTGACCGTCGCGGGCGAGCCGTCGTCGAAGGTCACCTGACCGTCGGACAGCGGCTTCGGCATCTTGATGGCGTGGCCGGGGAAGTACTTGTTGTAGTACGAGCCTTCCGGGATCGTGACGCCGGCCGGAACCTTGTCCTCGAAGCCCTGCAGGATGGCGTCGACGTAGTCGGGGCCCTGCTCCTGGTACTGGCTGAAGAAGTCGATCACGAATTGCGGGAAGCCACGCTTGTAGGACCGCGCCTTGGTGATCAGCGAGAGGTCCGGCGGCGCCGCGCCGCCATTGGCCGCGCGCGCGGCCTGCTCGTTCGGGAACGGCGACGGGAAGTAATCCGCCGGGCGGCCCGGACGTTCGAACATCTCACCCTGGTCGTTGGGGCCGTCCTTGATCTTGTACTCGGACGCGAACGCGGCCGCCTGTGCCTCGGAATAGCCGGGGCCGCCGGCATCGGCGAGGTTGCGGAACGCGACGTAGGACAGGCCGTGGCAGGCCGAGCAGACTTCCTTGTAGACCTTCAGACCACGCTGCAGCGAGCCGCGGTCATACTTGCCGAACGGACCGGAGAACGACCAGCTCTGGGCCGGCGGCGTCGTGCCCCCCTCCTCGGCCTTGGCGTTCTGGGTGCTGCCGGCGAACAGGCCGCCAGCCAGCACCAGCGCGAGCACCACGGAGGCTGCGGTCGCGGCCCTGCCCTTGTTCTTCGCCAGCACGTCGTCGGCGATCGAGTTCGGCACCGGGCGCGGCGTCTCGATGCGGGCGAGCAGCGGCAGCACGATCAGGAAGTAGGCGAAGTAACAGACCGTCAGGATGCGGCCGGCGATCACATAGATGCCTTCCGGCGGCTGCGAGCCGAGGTAGCCGAGCCCGATGCAGACCACCACGAAGATCCAGAAGAACTGCTTGGCCAGCGGACGATACTTCGACGAACGGGTCCGTGCGCTGTCGAGCCAGGGCAGGAAGCACAGGATGATGATCGCCGAGAACATCGCCACAACGCCGGCGAGCTTGTTCGGGATCGAACGCAGGATCGCGTAGAACGGCAGGTAATACCATTCAGGCACGATGTGCGCCGGGGTCACGCCGGGGTTCGCCGGGATGTAGTTGTCGGCGTCGCCGAGGTAGTTCGGCATGTAGAAGATGAACCAGGCGAAGAAGATCAGGAAGCACGCCACACCGAACGCGTCCTTGATGGTCGCATAGGGCGTGAACGGAACGGTGTCCTTCTCGGTCTTGGCCTCGACGCCGGCCGGATTGTTTTGGCCCGCGACGTGCAGCGCCCAGATGTGCAGCACGACCACGCCGGCGATCACGAACGGCAGCAGGTAGTGCAGCGAGAAGAAGCGGTTCAGCGTCGGGTTGCCGACCGAATAGCCGCCCCACAGCAGGGTCACGATGCTCTCGCCGAAATACGGCACGGCCGAGAACAGATTGGTGATGACGGTGGCGCCCCAGAAGCTCATCTGGCCCCACGGCAGCACGTAACCCATGAAGCCGGTCGCCATCATCAGGAGGTAGATGATGACGCCGAGGATCCACAGCACCTCGCGCGGCTCCTTGTACGACCCGTAATAGAGACCGCGGAACATGTGGATGTAGACCGCGAAGAAGAACATCGACGCGCCGGCGGCGTGCATATTGCGCAGCAGCCAGCCGTAATTGACGTCGCGGACGATCAGCTCGACCGACTTGAAGGCGAGGTCGGCGTGCGGCGTGTAGTGCATCGCCAGGATCACGCCGGTCAGGATCTGCAGCGCCAGCATCATCGAAAGGATGGCGCCGAAGGTCCACCAGTAGTTCAGGTTGCGCGGCGTCGGATAGGCCACGAAGGAGGAGTGGATCAGGCCGAAGATCGGAAGGCGCCGTTCGATCCACTTCAAGGCGGGGTTGCTCGGTTGGAAATCAGATGGTCCGCTCATTGATGCGATCCTGAAGAAGAAAAACGACGCGATGGGTCCAAGGGGGAGCTGAAGTCCCGGAGGGTCCGGGACTTAGCCGATCTGGATTTTGGTGTCGGAAAGGAAGGCGTAGGGCGGCACTGCCAGGTTGGCGGGCGCCGGCCCCTGGCGGATACGACCGGAGGAGTCGTACTGCGAGCCGTGGCAGGGGCAGAAGAAGCCGTCGTAATTGCCCTCATGGGCGATCGGGATACAGCCAAGATGGGTGCAGATGCCGATCACGACCAGCCACTGGTCGTGGCCGGACTTGACGCGGGCCGAGTCGGGCTGCGGATCGGGCAGGCTCGAGAGCGGCACCTTCTGGGCCTCCTCGATCTGCTTCTTGGTGCGATGGCTGATGTAGATCGGCTTGCCGCGCCAGAAGACCTTGATGTCCTGGCCCTCGGCGATCGGCGTCAGATCGACCTGGATCGGCGCGCCGGCCGCGATCGTCGCGGCATCCGGGTTCATCTGGGCAACCAGCGGCCAGACGGTGGCGGCTGCGCCGACCGCGGCGGCAGCTCCGGTTGCAACAAAGAGAAAATCACGGCGTGTCGGATGGTCCGCCGAAGACGCTGTCGTCACGATTCCTAGCCCTTTCTTTTCTGCAGCCGGTGGAACCGCCCCAGAGGCGCTGGGATGCGCCCCAAGAAAGGCTGCCGGCGCCCGCGGCCCCCGCGGCGGCAGAAAACCGCTATTCCCCACCCCAAATGGCGGAACAGCAGTCCAGAATCGTTCTATTGGCACCCTTGCCGGACGAGCGCAAGCCCGCTATCGGCTCGCACACGTGCAATGCACGAAATCCGCGCCGAGCGATGTTTCATTGAGACAATTTCATCCGGATTTCACAGGTCGCCAGCACCATGCAGATCGCGCTGTTCCAGCCCGACATTCCACAGAATACAGGGACGATTCTGCGCCTCTGCGCCTGCCTGGACGTGTCGGCCCATATCATCGAACCGGCGGGATTCGACACCTCGGACCGGAATTTCCGCCGGGCGGGTATGGACTATCTCGACCATGTGCGGTTGAAGCGTCACGACTCATGGTCGAAATTCGAGGAATGGCGGGCCGAGGCCTCCTGCCGGCTGGTCCTGTTCACGACCAGGGCCGCGAAATCCTACCTTGATTTCGCGTATACCGCCTCCGATGTGCTGCTGTTCGGGCGCGAGACGGCAGGGGTGACCGACGCGGTGGTGACGGCTGCGGATGCGCGGCTGGTGATTCCGATCAAGCCGACCATGCGTTCGCTCAATGTCGCCGTCACGGTGGCCATGGCGGTCGGTGAGGCGCTGCGGCAGACCGGTTCGGGAACCGCCGGTTCGGGAATTGCCGGTTCGGCAACTTAAGGGATTTTTGGTGAGCTACGCGGTCAAGGAGATCTTTCTTACCCTGCAGGGCGAAGGCGCCCATGCGGGCCGGGCTTCCGTGTTCTGCCGCTTTGCCGGCTGCAACCTCTGGAGCGGCCGCGAGCAGGACCGCGCAGGCGCCGTCTGCCGGTTCTGCGACACCGATTTCGTCGGCACCGACGGCACGCTCGGCGGCCGCTATGCCGACGCAGCCGAGCTCGCCGGCACCATCGCCGCGCAATGGACCGGGGGCGAAGCCGACCGCTATGTGGTGCTGACCGGCGGCGAGCCGCTGTTGCAGGTCGACACCGCCCTGATCGAGGCCCTGCATGGCCACGGTTTTGCGATCGCGATCGAGACCAACGGCACCATCGCCCCGCCCGACGGGCTCGACTGGATCTGCGTCAGCCCCAAGGCCGCCTCCGAGCTCGTGGTGCGCAGCGGGCACGAGCTCAAGCTGGTCTATCCGCAGCCGGAGAATGCACCGGAGGACTTCGCCGGGCTCGCCTTCGAGCGCTTCTCGCTGCAACCGATGGACGGCCCCGACGTGATCGAGAATACCGAGCGGGCGATCGCCTATTGCCTGAAGCACCCGCAATGGCGCCTCAGCGTGCAGACGCACAAGACGCTCGGCATTAGATGAACTCTACTTTGTCAGAACTGGATTGTTGAACGAGATGTGGGAATTGACGAAAGCGTTTCGGTTCGAGGCTGCGCACGCGCTGTCCGGAACGACCTTTGGCGCCGCCAGCGAGGAGATTCACGGTCACTCGTTTCGTGCCGAAGTCACTGTGCGCGGCACGCCCGATCCGAAGACAGGGATGGTGATCGATCTCGGCCTGCTCGAGCGCGCCATGGCCGAGGTGCAGAAGACGCTCGACCACAAGCTCCTCAACAAGATCGAGGCGATCGGGGTGCCGACGCTGGAGAATCTGTCGCGCTTCATCTGGGAGCGGTTGCAGCACGCCGGCAAGCTGACCCGCGTCAGCGTCCATCGCGACAGCTGCAACGAGAGCTGCACTTATTTCGGCCCGCAAGGTTAGTCATGCTGCCAACAGACCCCGCCATCATCGAGGACCGCAAGGCGCGCGCGCGCGGCTGGTTCGAGGCACTGCGCAACGACATCTGCGCGGCGTTCGAGCAGCTCGAGGACGACGCCTCCCCCGCGCTCTATCCCGGCAATGCCGGCCGGTTCGTGCGCACCCCCTGGGATCGCACCGACCATACCGGCAAGCCCGGCGGCGGCGGCGTGATGTCGATCATGAAGGGCCGGCTGTTCGAGAAGGTCGGCGTGCACTGCTCGACCGTGCATGGCGAGTTCGCGCCCGAATTCCGCGCGCAGATTCCCGGCGCCGCCGACGATCCACGATTTTGGGCCTCGGGCATTTCGCTGATCGCGCATTTGCGCAATCCGAACGTGCCCGCCGTGCACATGAACACCCGCTTCGTCGTCACCACCAAGGCCTGGTTCGGCGGCGGCGCCGACCTGACTCCGGTGCTGAACCGGCGGCGCACCCAGGAAGACGGCGATACGGTCGCCTTCCATGCCGCGATGAGAGAGGCGTGCAGCGGGCCGAACGGCGTCGCCGACTATGACAAGTACAAGAAATGGTGCGACGACTATTTCTATCTGCCCCACCGCAAGGAAGCCCGCGGCGTCGGCGGCATCTTCTATGACTGGCACGACAGCGGCGACTGGGAGGCCGACCTCGCCTTCACCCAGGACGTCGGCCGCAGCTTCCTGAAAATCTATCCCGAGCTGGTGCGACGCAATTTCGAGAGCGCCTGGAGCGTCGAGGATCGCGACGAGCAGCTGGTCCGCCGCGGGCGCTATGTCGAGTTCAACCTGCTCTATGACCGCGGCACCATCTTCGGTCTGAAGACCGGTGGCAATGTGGATTCGATCCTGTCGTCGCTGCCGCCGGAGGTGAAATGGCCGTAACGAGCCTGCCGCGCGCCATGCTGATCGACATGGATGACACGATCCTGTCGGCCTATGGGCGCCCCGAGATCGCCTGGAACACGATCACCACCGAATTCGCCGCGGAGCTGGCTCCCCTGCCCCCGGGTATGGTCGCAACCGCGCTGCTGGCCTCCGCGCGGCAGTTCTGGTCGACGGCGGAGCCGATCTGGCGGATCAAGCTCGGCGAGGCGCGGCGGCTGACCGTGAAGGGCGGCTTCGCGGCGCTTGCGGCGGCCGGTCACCGCGCGCTGCCCGACGATCTCGCAGACCGTATCGCCGATCGCTTCACCGCCTATCGCGAGGAGGAGATGTTCGTCTTCCCCGGCGCGCATGAGGCGATCGATGCGTTCAAGGCGCTCGGCATCAAGCTCGCGCTGGTGACCAACGGCGCCGCCGACATGCAGCGCGCCAAGGTCGAGCGCTTCGCGCTCGGCCATCGCTTCGATCACATCCAGATCGAAGGCGAGCACGGCTTCGGCAAGCCGGAGGAGCGCGCCTATCTGCACGCGATGGAAGCGCTCGGCGTCACCGCATCCGATACCTGGATGATCGGCGACAATCTGGAGTGGGAAGTCGTGGCGCCGCAGCGGCTCGGCATCTACGCGATCTGGATGGATGTGCACGGTGCCGGGCTGCCGGTGGGATCGACGATCAAGCCGGACCGCATCATCCGCTCGCTGACCGAGCTGGTTCCGGCCACGCACAAATAGCCGTTTTCCACGTCAATTCCATCGAAGCTGACGCCGGCCGTGATTTGACTGTCATCACCGGTCGCTAGCTTGCCGTCCGTGTCATCCAGCGCGGAGGGAATATCATGGAACTGAAACCAGGCGATGTCGTCATGCTGAAATCCGGCGGCCATCCGATCACGGTGGTGGAAGTCGACGAGGACAAGGTCGAGTGTCTGTGGATGGGCACGGACGGCGATCTGTTTCGCGAAACCCTGCCGCTCGTCGCACTCGAATCGACCGAGCTCGATCCCGAGGACGATGAAGAGCAAGACGACGAAGACGAAGATGACGACGAGGAAGAAGAGGACGACGAAGACGAGGACGACGACGGCGACCGCAAGAAGAAGCGCAAGGCTGCGTAAGATCCGTTGATGCGATGCTGCCTCGCGCGTGCGGCATCGTCTCCGTCCGACGTTCGTCACCGTGCCGCCGATGAACTCGGCGGCGCGAAAATTCAGAGCCGGTGATCGCGGGTGAAACGGGAAACGGTCTGGTCGGCGATGCCAGACAGCACCTGCGGATCGAGCGGAAAATCCGCGGCAAGCCAGGCATCCTCAGCCAAGGTCAGCACATGCCCCAGCGCCGGCCCCTCGGCGATCCCGCGCGCGATGAAGTCCGACGCCCGCAACGGGAAGTGCGGCGCGCGCCAGCGCTGCGGCAGCGTGGCGAGCGCGCGCCATTGATCGACGTCGCGGCCCACGCCGGTTCGCGCCCAAGCGAGTAGCAGGCGGTCACGATAAGGCTCCTCGTCGAGCCGGTAGAGCCGGCGCTTGGCATGCGCCTCGTCCATGCCGGGCAAACGCCACCAGCGATGGCCCATCGAATCCAGCGCCTTGGCCTCGGCGTTGGAGAGCCGCAGCCGGCCTGCGATGCGCCGCGCGTCCTCGGTTACCGCAACCGTCAGCGCGGCGAGCCGGCGCGTCGCACTCGGTGCGAGCCCCATCAGCCTCTCGATCTCGATCATCGCCGCGAACGGCCCGGTATAGGCGACGCCGCCGAACAGCGGCTGCAGCAACCCGCCATCGCCCATCGCGACCACCGCGCCGGCGGCGCCGTTCGCGACCACGAGCTTGAGCATCTCTATGCGGATGCGCTCGGCCGACAGGCCGGCAAGTCCGGCGCGCCCACTGACGCAGGCGAGATAGCCGGCGCGATCGACCTCGCCCGCGCCATAGGCAGCGTGGAAGCGGAAGAAGCGCAGGATGCGCAGATAGTCCTCGGCGATCCGCTGCGCGGGATCGCCGATGAAGCGCACGCGGCGCGCCTCGATGTCGGCGAGACCGCCGACGTGATCGTGCACGACGCCCGAGGCGTCGACCGACAGGCCGTTGATGGTGAAGTCGCGCCGCTCGGCGTCGCGCACCCAGTCGCGCCCGAACGCCACCTTAGCCTTGCGGCCATAGGTCTCGGTGTCTTCGCGCAGCGTCGTCACCTCAAAGGGCTGGCCGTCGACCACCAGGGTCACCGTGCCGTGCTCGATGCCGGTCGGCACGCTCTTGATGCTCGCCCGCTTGGCGCGGCGGATCACCTCCTCCGGCAGCGCCGTGGTGGCGATATCGATGTCGGCGAGCGGAATCTGCATCAGCGCGTTGCGCACGGCGCCGCCGATCACCCGCGCTTCCTCGCCGTCGGCATTGAGCAGGCCGAGCACGCGCGCCGCCGGCCCGGAAGCGAGCCACGGCGCGTCAGACAGCAGGCGCACCTCGCTCATCGCTCAGCTCCCGGCACCAGCCTGCCATTCTCGATGTGAGCCGGAACGTAGGTCGAGTTCGGCGGCGCGCCGGTCAATTCGGCCAGCAGCACAAAGCTCACGATGACCATCACCAGCGCCGCCAGCGTCAGCTTCATGATCATGTCGAGCGGCCAGGACGCCGGCAGCGTCACGCCGGACCGCGTCGCGATGAGGAAGATGGCATAGACCGCGAAAGGGATCAGGAAGATTCCGATCTCGGTCAACACCGTGCGGATCATGACAGATAGATCCGCTCAAACAGGACGCGCAGGATGCCCGCAGTCGCGCCCCAGATGTAACGCTCGGCGAACGGCATCGCATAGTAGGAGCGGTCCATGCCGCGGAATTCCTTGGTGTGGATCTGATGATTCTCGGGGTTCATCAGGAAAGCGAGCGGCACTTCGAACGCATCGACGACTTCGGCCTCGTTGATCTCAAGGGTAAATCCCGGCTTCACCTTGGCGACCGTCGGCAGGATACGGAAGCCGAACGCGGTGCCATAGAGGTCGAGATAGCCGACAGGGTCGATGAATTCCCTCCTCAAGCCGACTTCTTCACAGGCTTCGCGCAGCGCCGCATCGAGCGGCGAGGCATCGGTGGCGTCGATCTTGCCGCCGGGAAACGAAATCTGGCCGGCGTGGCTCGACAGATTGGGCGAACGCTGCGTCAACAGCACGGTCGGCTCGGGATGATCGACCACCGGGATCAGCACCGCGGCCGGCCGCACCGGCTGCTCCTGGGCGACGATCTCGAGCATGCGGTCGTTGCCGGAATCTCCGGTGCGCGGAATGATATGCGGATCGACCAGGCCCGGCGGCACTTCGAAAGTGAGCCGCGTGCGGGCCCGCGCGAAGAATTCCGTCGAGCTGATCGTCGCCGGCTTCACCTTCAGCAACGGCTCGTTCAAAGTGCGCCCCTCACCTGACTGGCATCGGCCATCGCGAAGAACTCGCCGCCGGACTCGATGCCGAACATCTCCTGACCATCGACCATCCGCTCCTCGCCCATGTCAACCAGATCGTAGTAGAGCGCGCGGGTGACCTTCGCCCACAGGTCGGCGCGAACATGCAGGTAGGGCGTCAATCCGCCATCCTCGGCAGCTTCGAATCTGAGGCCGTGGCCCTTCTCGCAATCGACCCAGTCATCGACGTTGGTGCGGAACCTGAGCAGCCGGCCGCGCGCGTCTTCCTCGGTCTGCATTTCCACGGCAAGGAACGGTGCGTCGTCGACGCGGATGCCGACCTTCTCGACCGGTGTCACGAGAAAGTGCTTGCCGTCCTCGCGTTTCAGAATCGTGGAGAACAGCCGCACCAGCGCCGGGCGTCCGATCGGTGTTCCCATGTAGAACCAGGTGCCGTCAGGCGCGATTCGCATGTCGAGATCGCCGCAGAACGGCGGATTCCACAGGTGAACCGGCGGCAGGCCCTTGCGTCCGGCTGGACCCGACGTCGCAGCTCGGTTGGCGGCATTGGTGAGGCCTTCGAGGCCCTTGCCTCCGATGCCCGTAGTTTCACTGCCGAAATCGCTCTGCCCTTGCTTCGCCATTGTTTGCCTTAAAGTTTCCTACCCTCAATCTGGCACGTTTGGTGCACGTATTCTGAGATGTGGTCGGGATGTCATTCTCGCCACATCGTGATGCCGTTCATACCCTGAAATACCGATAAGGTGGGGATAGTTTAATTCAACGAATACATGGCCTTCGCATAGGTTTAGCATGCGGGCCATGCGATGACGACCAAGAGATGACGACAGATGCCGGCGCGCCAATGCGCGCATCGCCGAGTAAGGAGCGGATCGAATGGCTGGTGCAGACAGCGTCGAGAAACTGGAGGATGTGATCGTCCGTTCGGCCGAGCAGGTCGCGGGCCAGATCAAGGCCGCCAAGGAAGCGGTGTCCACGGTCATCTTCGGCCAGGACCAGGTGATCGAAAACACGCTGGTGACGATCCTGTCCGGCGGCCACGCGCTCCTGATCGGCGTCCCCGGCCTCGCCAAGACCAAGCTGGTCGAGACGCTTGGCGTCACGCTCGGGCTCGACGCCAAGCGCATCCAGTTCACGCCTGACCTGATGCCGTCCGACATTCTCGGCGCCGAAGTGCTCGACGAGAGCTCGGCCGGCAAGCGTTCGTTCCGCTTCATCTCGGGTCCGGTGTTCGCGCAGCTCTTGATGGCCGACGAGATCAACCGCGCCAGCCCGCGCACCCAGTCGGCGCTGCTGCAAGCCATGCAGGAGCAGCACATCACCATTGCCGGCGCGCGGCACGATCTGCCGAAGCCGTTCCACGTGCTCGCGACGCAGAACCCGCTCGAGCAGGAAGGCACCTATCCGCTGCCCGAGGCGCAGCTCGACCGCTTCCTGATGGAAATCGACGTCGACTATCCCGATCGCGACGCCGAGCGCCGCATCCTGTTCGAAACCACCGGCGCCGAAGAGGCGCATGCCAAGCCATCGATGGACGCGGAGACGCTGCTCACGGCACAACGCCTGGTGCGGCGCCTGCCGGTCGGCGATTCCGTGGTCGAAGCGATCCTGACGCTGGTGCGCGCCGCGCGCCCCGGCACCGAGGGCGGCGAGGCCGGCAAGCTGATCGCGTGGGGACCCGGTCCCCGCGCCAGCCAGTCCTTGATGCTCGCGGTGCGCGCCCGCGCGCTGCTCGACGGCAGGCTCGCGCCGTCGATCGACGACGTGCTCGATCTCGCCGAGCCCGTGCTCAAGCACCGCATGGCGCTGACCTTCTCGGCGCGCGCCGAGGGCCGCACCATTCCGGACGTGATCAAGCAATTGAAGACGCGGATCGGTTGATGGCAGCAGACAACAAGCACCAGAACGAGGAGATCCTGGCGGTCCGACGTGCAGATGGCGAAAGCCGAACGCTCGCCGCGTCGCTGCCGCGCCTGGTGCTTGAGGCCCGCCGTGTTGCCGCCAACGTCATCCATGGCCTGCACGGCCGCCGCCGCGCCGGCTCGGGCGAGAATTTCTGGCAATACCGCCGCTTCGTCTCCGGCGAGCCGGCGCAGCGCGTCGACTGGCGCCGCTCCGCACGCGACGACCATCTCTATGTGCGCGAGCAGGAGTGGGAGGCCGCGCACACCGTGTGGATCTGGGCCGACCGCTCGCCCTCGATGGCCTTTGCCTCACGCGATGTGCGCGACAGCAAGCTGGAGCGCGGACTGATCGTCGCCTTCGCGCTTGCCGAGTTGCTCGTTGCGGGCGGCGAACGCGTCGGCATTCCCGGCCTGATGAACCCGACCGCAAGCCTCAACGTGATCGACAAGATGGCGGAAGCGATCTTGCACGACGAGAAGACGCGCGCGAGCCTGCCGCCATCCTTCGTGCCGTCGTCGCTGGCCGAAGTCGTCGTGCTGTCGGATTTCTGGTCGTCGCTGGCCGAGATCACGGCGATGCTGGGCGGGCTTTCCTCCTCGGGCGCGCACGGCACCATGATCCAGGTCGTCGATCCCGCTGAAGAGACCTTCCCCTATTCCGGCCGCGTCGAATTCGTCGAGCCCGAGGCCGGCAGCGTCATCACCGCGGGCCGCGCCGAGAGCTGGGCGAGCGACTATGTCGCGCGCGTCGCGCTGCATCGCGAGCAGATCCGGGCCGAGACCAACCGGCTCGACTGGCTGTTCTCGACCCACACCACCAGCCGCTCCGCGGCCGAGCTGCTGTTGTTCCTGCACGCCGGCATGATGGTGAGCAAGGGCGGCGGCCGTTCAACCGTCAAGGCGGGACGCAGCGCATGATCGCAGGCCTCCCGCTCTCCTTCGCCGAACCGCTGCTGCTGCTGGGGCTGGTCAGCCTGCCGGTGCTGTGGTGGCTGCTGCGCGTGATGCCGCCGCGGCCGCGCCGGATCGAATTCCCGCCGACGCGGCTATTGTTCGACATCGCGCCCAAGGAGGAGACGCCGTCGCGCACGCCGTGGTGGCTGACGCTGCTGCGGCTCGCCGCCGCCGCGCTGGTCATCTTTGCCGCCGCCGGCCCGATCTGGAATCCGCAGACCGGCGTTGCCGCGGGCAAGCAGCCGCTGGTGATCCTGCTCGACGACGGCTGGAGTTCGGCTTCGAGCTGGGATGCGCGGATCAAGGCTGCCGATGAGCTGGTCACGAATGCCGACAGCGACCGCCGCGGCGTCGCGCTGGTGCCGCTTTCCGAGCCGACGCGCGACATCACGCTGATGCCGGCCGGCGCCGCGCGCGTCGCGTTGCGCCAGCTTGCGCCAAAGCCCTACTCGATCGATCGCGTTGAAACCCTTGCCACGCTGGAACGTTTCCTCAAATCCACCGGCGACTGCGACATCGCCTGGCTGTCCGACGGCGTCGACACCGGCCGCGGCAGCGAGTTCACCGAAGGTCTCGGCAAGGTGATCGAGAGCCGCAATCTGACGATCTATGCCGGCGGCGCGCAATCTGCGCAGGCGCTGGTCGCGGCCGAGAACGCCGCCGCCAAGATGACCGTGAAGGTGCTGCGCACCGAGAGCGGCATCGCGGCTGGTACCGTGCGCGCGGTCGACGCCAAGGGCTCGCCGATCGGCGAGGCCCGCTACACGTTCGGCCCGCAGGACCGCGAGACCGAAGCCGCCTTCGATCTTCCAGTCGAACTGCGCAACGACATCGCGCGGCTCGAAATCGCCGGTGAGCATTCCGCCGGCGCCGTGCAGCTGCTCGACCGGCGCTGGCGCCGCCGCGCCATCGGCGTGGTCTCGGGTGCGAGCAACGACACCGCACAGCCGCTGCTGGCCTCGACCTTCTATCTCTCCCGCGCGCTGTCGCCGTTCGCCGATGTCAGGCTCGGCGATCGCGGCGCGCCGCAGCAGGTGATCGGGCAATTCCTCGATCAGCGGCTGCCGATGATCGTGATGGCGGATGTCGGCACGCTGTCGCCGGAGATCCGCGACCGGCTCAACGCCTGGATCGAGCAAGGCGGCGTGCTGGTGCGCTTCGCCGGTCCTCGCCTCGCGCAGGCCGATGACGACCTCGTTCCCGTCAAGCTGCGCCGCGGCGGACGCACGCTCGGCGGCAGCCTGACCTGGGAGAAGCCGCAACACATGGCCTCGTTCGCTGCCGATGGTCCGTTCGCGGGCCTCACCGTGCCGAAGGATATCACCGTGAGCCGCCAGGTGCTGGCCGAGCCCGATGCCGTGCTCGCAACCAAGAGCTGGGCCTCGCTGGAGGACGGCACGCCGCTCGTCACCGGCGAGCATCGCGGCAAGGGCGTGGTCAGCCTGTTCCATGTCGGCGCGACATGCGCTGGTCGGACCTGCCGATGTCCGGCACCTTCGTCGAGATGCTGCGCCGGCTGATCGACATGTCCGGCTACACCTCGAAGCCCGGCCCCGGCGTCGCAAGCGATCCCAATGCCGAGACGGTGGCGCCGCTGCGCACGCTCGATGGCTTCGGCGCCTTCGGTCCGCCGCCCTCGACCGCCAAGCCGATGTCGGCGGACTATCGCGACCGCGGCACCGCGGACCATCCGCCGGGCTTCTACGGCACGGCCGAGAGCCCGATCGCGGTCAACACGCTGGCCTCCGCCGACCGCATCGCGCCGCTCGACACCTCCGGCCTGCGCGCCAAGCATGCGACCTACACCAACGCCGAGCCGCGGGACCTGCGCGGCATCATGCTGTCGACGGCGCTGGCGCTGTTCCTGCTCGACGCCATCGTGGTGGCGATGCTCGGCGGCGGCCTCGCCGCGCTGATCCGGCGGCGCGCGGCACCCGCGGTGCTTGTGTTGGCCTTCATCCTTGCGACGACGATGGTGCCCTCGCCGACGCGCGCCCAGAACGCCAGCAGCGACGATTTCGCCATCAAGTCGGTGTCGCAGACGCGGCTCGCTTATGTGGTGACCGGCAATGCCGACGTCGATTCCATCGTCAAGGCCGGGATGTCCGGACTGACGCTATTCCTTGGGCAGCGCACCGCGCTGGAAGCCGGCGATCCCGTCGGCATCGATCCAGCGCGCGACGAGCTGGCGTTCTTCCCGCTGATCTACTGGCCGATCGTGCCGGGCGCGCCGAAGCCGCCGCAGGACGCCATCAACAAGATCGACGCCTACATGAAGCAGGGCGGCACCGTGCTGTTCGACACCCGTGACGCCGTCGAGGCACCGCCGGGCGACAACGGCGCGTCGCAGACGCCAGGCATGCAGACACTGCGCGAATTGCTGTCGACCCTCGACGTGCCCGAGCTCGAACCCGTGCCGCGCGAGCACGTGCTGACCAAGACGTTCTATCTGCTGCGCGACTTCCCCGGCCGCTTCAACTCGGGCCAGACCTGGGTCGAGGCGCTGCCGCGCGAAGACGACGAAGAATCCGCGCAGCGCCCGGCGCGTGGCGGCGATGGCGTCTCGCCGATCATCATCACGTCCAACGATCTTGCCGGCGCCTGGGCGATCCGCCCCGACGGCCAGCCGATGCTACCGCTGACGCCGGGCGAGCCGCGCCAGCGCGAATTCGCCTTCCGCGCCGGCGTCAACATCGTGATGTACACGCTGACCGGCAACTACAAGGCCGACCAGGTGCACGCGCCTGCCCTGATCGAGCGGCTGGGACAATGATATGAACTACGGTATTGCGTTCACACCGCTGGTTCCCTCGATCGTGCTGTGGATCGCGCTCGGCGCGATCGTCGTCATCGCGGCACTGCTGTTGCTATCGCGCGCGCGCGGCGCCGCGGTGCGTGTCGCAGCGCTGGCGCTGATCCTGCTTGCGCTGGCCAATCCCTCTTTCACCCGCGAGGACCGCGAGCCGCTCTCCTCGGTCGCGGCCGTGGTGGTCGACAAGAGCCCGAGCCAGAATTTCGGCACGCGCAACCAGGAGACCGAGAAGGCGCGGCAGGCGCTGGTCGACAGCCTGAAGCAGATCAAGGGCCTCGAGGTCCGCGTCGTCGAAGCCGGCCAGGCCGACGGCGAAACCGACGGCACAAAACTGTTCGGCGCGCTGACGTCGGCACTGTCGGACGTTCCGGTCGAGCGCGTCGCCGGCGCGTTCATGATCACCGACGGCCGCGTGCATGACATTCCCGGCAACGCCCAGGCGCTCGGCTTCCAGGCCCCGGTGCACGCGTTGATCACCGGCCGCAAGGACGAGCGCGACCGCCGCATCGCGATCACGGCCGCGCCGCGCTTCGGCATCGTCGGCCAGACCCAGACCATCACCTACCGGCTCGACGACCAGGGCGTCACCGGCGAACGCGCCAAGGTCACGATCCGCCGCGACGGCGAGGTGATCAACGAGCGCACGCTGACCTCAGGCCAGACCTCCAGTGTCGACATCGACATCAAGCATGCCGGTCCGAACATCGTCGAGATCGAGGCTTCCCCGCTCGAGAACGAGCTGACGCCGGTCAACAACCGCGCCGTGGTGGCGATCGACGGCGTGCGCGACAAGCTGCGCGTGCTGCTGGTGTCGGGCGAGCCGCATGCCGGCGAGCGCACCTGGCGCAATCTGTTGAAGTCCGATCCGAGCGTCGATCTCGTGCACTTCACGATTCTGCGGCCGCCGGAGAAGCAGGACGGCACGCCGATCAACGAGCTGTCGCTGATTGCGTTTCCGACCCGCGAGCTGTTCCAGCAGAAGATCAACGAATTCCAGCTGATCATCTTCGACCGCTATGCCCGGCAGGGCGTGCTGCCGATCGCCTATTTCGACAACATCGCGCGCTATGTCCGCTCCGGCGGCGCGGTGCTGGTCTCGGCCGGCCCGGACTACGCCTCGACCACCAGCATTTGGCGGACGCCGCTGGATTCGGTGCTGCCAGCCGAGCCGGTCGGCGTCACCGAGAAGCCGTTCTATGCGCATTTGAGCGATGCCGGAAAACGCCATCCGGTGACGCGCGGGCTGGAAGGCTCGAATGCCGAGCCGCCGCATTGGAGCCGGTTCTTCCGCACCGTCGACACCCGCAACGCGATCAACCCGCCGGTCATGACCGGCGCCGACGGCAAGCCGCTGCTGCTGCTGTCGCGGTTCGGCGAAGGCCGCGTCGCGCTGCTGCTGTCCGACCAGATCTGGCTGTGGGCGCGCGGCTATGAAGGCGGCGGGCCGCATCTCGATCTGCTGCGGCGGGTGTCGCACTGGCTGATGAAACAGCCCGACCTCGACGAAGAGGCGCTGCGCATGCAGGTGCAGGGCAAGGACCTGATGGTGGTGCGGCAGACCATGGCCGACACCGTCGCGCCGGTCACCGTGACGTCGCCGAGCGGCGCTACGCATGAACTGACCTTGACCGCCGGCGATCCCGGCGAGTGGCGCGCGACCTTGCCCGCGAACGAGCTCGGCCTGTGGCAGGCCACCGACGGCACGCTGAAGGCGCTGATCAATGTCGGCCCGACCAACCCGAAGGAATTCTCGGAAGTCACCTCGACCACCGACATGCTGAAGCCGCTGGCACAGGCGACCGGCGGCGACGCACGGCGCATCGTCGACGGCTCGAGCCTCGACATGCCGCGCATCGTGCCGGTGCGCGCGTCCTCGATCTTCCGCGGCGACAGCTGGCTCGGCGTCAAGATGCGCGACGCCAGCGTGGTCAAGGGCGTCGGCGTGCTGCCGATGTTCGCCGGCCTGGTCGGCCTGCTGCTGCTGCTCGGCGCATTCGCGGCAACCTGGCTGCGTGAGGGACGCTGAGACCAATAGCGCGCAACGTCCCATCGGCCCCGTTGCTGCAATCCCACACCAGCAACGAATCGATTCAGTGTGTCTGAACCAGCGTTGACATCGCCGCCGCCCTCCGATGTTATAATGTAACATCGGACGGCCGGGGAATGAGGGCCGTGCCGATGGGTGGGGCTTAATCCGCATGAACTGGTTCCGGCGACACATCAAGACTGGATCGCGGCTGGCGCTGTTCACGCTCGCCGTCCAGTTCGTGCTGTCGTTCGGGCACTTCCACCCCATCGCCGCCGCGCAAGCAGCGCCCGCCGTCCAGACCGGCCTGTCGCTGCTCGATCTCGCCTATATCGGGACCTCGGCGACGCCGGACCTCGCGGTCCAGGTGACCGGGACCGAGCCGCCCGTCAGGCACGACAACGACCGGCATCATCCCGCCGACAATTGCGCGATCTGCACCGTCATCTCGCTCGCGAGCAGCATGCTGTTCACCGCGCCGCCGGTGCTGTTGCTGCCGGAGGCTGTCGAGCTTCTGTTCCGCACCACCAATGCCGAATTCCTCCATCTGAAGTCGGCGCCTGCGGCCTTCCGTTCCCGCGCACCTCCTGTGTCCTGACATCGACTGATTGCTGCACGCCCTGAGCGAACAGCCGCGTCACAGTTGCGGCTTCCCGCAGGGCAAATCGGGATCGATCCGTCATTTCGACGGGACTGGACCAGGACGATGACACTTCAGAAGACACGAGCACTCTACATCGGAGGCGCGAGCTGGCTGCTGCTCGGCGCCATGCAAGGCAGCGCGCTGGCCGATGACACGCCGACGCAACTCCCTGACATCACAGTGACGGCGCCAAGCCCGATCCAGCGGCACCGCACCGTGCCAACGCGCGCGCCGGTTCACGTCGTCCGGGCCGCGCCGGGCCGCAACCGCGAACGCACCGCGGCAGCACAACCGGCGCAAGCGGCACCAGCGCCGGCACCGCAGCAGGGCGTGCTGCCAGTCGTCACCGACCAGTTCGCAACCGTCACCGTGGTGCCAAACGAGGAACTGCGTCGCTCCGGCGGCGCCACGCTTGGCGATCTGCTGTTCTCGAAGCCCGGCATCACCGGTTCGAGCTTCGCACCCGGCGCGTCGAGCCGGCCGATCATCCGCGGCCTCGACGTCAACCGCGTCGGTATTGTCGAAAATGGTCTCGGCGGCGGCGGCGCCTCCGATCTCGGCGAAGATCATTTCGTCCCGATCGATCCGTTCTCGACCAACCAGATCGAGGTGGTGCGCGGCCCGGCCGCGCTGCGCTACGGCTCGACCTCGATCGGCGGCGTGGTGAGCGCGACCAACAACCGGATTCCCGACGCGATGCCGACCTGCGTGGCGGCGCCGTTCCAGAGCTATGGACTGCCGGTGAAGGCGCCGCTGGCCGACGCCGGCGGCCCGGGTTGCCTCAATGTCGAGACCCGCACCTCGGTAAGCTCGGTCAATCGCGGCGTCGAAGGCGGGATGCTGCTGGATGCCGGCGGCAACAATGTCGCCGTGCATGCCGACGTCTACGGCCGCACGACCAGCGACTACAGCATCCCGAGCTATCCGTATCTGTTCGACCAGACCCGGCCAGTGGGCGGCCGCCAGCCGAACTCCGCGACCCAGTCGGACGGCGCTTCGGTCGGCGCGTCGTATTTCTTCCAGGGCGGCTATATCGGCGCGGCGATCACCCAGAACGACTCGCTCTATCACATCCCCGGCATCGACGGCTCCGATCACAAGACCCGGATCGACGCGCACCAGACCAAGATCGCGGTCAAGGGCGAGTACCGGCCTGATACTGCTGCGATCGACGCCGTGCGGTTCTGGGTCGGCGCGACCGACTATCGCCACAACGAGATCGGCCTCGCCGACCCGACCGACCTGTCCAGCGATGGCGTACGCCAGACCTTCACCAACAAGGAGCAGGAGGCCCGCGTCGAGGTGCAGATGATGCCGTTCAACGCGCGCTTCGCAACCGTGACGACCGCGTTCGGCCTGCAGGGCGGGCACCAGGAATTGACCGCGCCGAGCCCGGACGATCCGGGCGCGCTGTTCAACGGCCTGTGGAATCCGAACAACAACAACCGCGTCGCGGGCTACGTCTTCAACGAATTCAAATTCACGGACCAGACCAAGGCGCAGTTCGCCGGCCGCATCGAGCATGTCGATTTGCACGGATCGACGCCGGATTTCCCGGCAGACTTCCTGCCTGACGGCGCGCCGCAGAGCTCGGTGTCGCGCAATCCGTCCTACACGCCCGTCAGCGGCAGCGTCGGGCTGATCCAGAATCTGCCCGGCGACCTCGTCGGCAGCATCACGGCGCAATATGTCGAGCGCGCGCCGAAGCCCGCCGAGCTGTTCTCGCGCGGCGCGCATGATGCGACAGCGACCTTCGACATCGGCAATCCGAACCTGACCATCGAGACCGCGAAATCGGTCGAAATCGGCCTCCGCAAGGCGAGCGGACCGCTCCGCTTCGAGGCCACCGCCTACTACACCCGGTTCAGCAATTTCATCTATCGCCGCTTGACCGGCGTGATGTGCGGCGGCGATTTCGACTCCTGCGGCAATGGCGATCCCAACAACGAGGCGCGCCAGGCGGTCTATTCGCAGCGCGACGCGATCTTCCGCGGCGCCGAGTTCCAGAGCCAGCTCGACATCGGCCCGCTCAACGGCGGCATCTGGGGCATCGAGAACCAGTTCGACGTGGTGCGCGCCACCTTCACCGACGGCAGCAACGTGCCGCGGATACCGCCGGTGCGGCTCGGCGGCGGCGTCTACTGGCGCGACAGCAACTGGTTCACCCGCGTCAACCTGGTGCACGCATTCGCGCAGAACGACATCGCCGTGATCGGCGAGACCCCGACCGCAGGCTACAATCTGCTGAACGCGGAGATCACCTACAACACCAAGCTCAATCAGTCATGGATCGGCGCGCGCGAGATGACGCTTGGTCTGGTCGGCAACAATCTGCTCAACCAGAACATCCGCAACTCCGTCTCCTACACCAAGGATGAGGTGCTGATGCCCGGCCTCGGCGTGCGGGCGTTTGCTAATCTGAAGTTCTGAGACAAGCGCATCCCTCTGCCGCCAGCGGCAGAGCGATTTTTGTCGCGTAGCCCGGATGAAGCGAAGCACAATCCGGGGACTACGCCCGCGGCGAGCCTGTCCCGGATTTCGCTTCGCTACATCCGGGCTGCGGGCTTCAGTGGCCGACGACGACTTCGCTGATCTGGATCACCGGCTGCAGGTCGGTGTAGTTCGGAATGTCGCCCATGATCTCCTGGGCGTGCTTGCCCATGCCGGCCGCGAAGGCCTCGACCGAGTCGCAGAAGATGTGGCACATCCCGACATAGGTGGCGGGCGTCCCCGGAGCGCCGCCCGCGAGGCCTTTGTCGACGGTGTAGTATTTGCAGGCGTCGCCCAGCCGCGCCTTCACCAGCGGCATGTGCTTGTCGCGATAATAGTCGTGATCAAAGCGTGCGCCTGGATTGTTCGGATACATCACACTGACCTTGATCATGGCGCGCACTCTCCCTGTTGATATGACATGCGCCGGTCTTGTCCCGGCGCTTGCCTCAACTGTGCTTCAGATCGTCGGAGGGTGCAACCGTTCCGGCGATGGCTCGCGCGGATGTCAGATCGCCTTGCTCCAGTCCGGCTGGATCGGGCCGGACACGCCCTCGAACGCGCCGTCGACCAGTTCCATGACAAGCAAGCGACTGTAGTCGACCGGACCGGGCATCGTCATCCGCCCCTTCGCCACCGGCTTGAAGCCGACCCGCGCATAATACGGTTCGTCGCCGACCAGCACGATCAGCCGATGGCCCTTGGCGCGGGCATCATTGATCGCACGTTCGAGCAGCGCGCGGCCAACGCCGCGGCTGCGGAACGGCGGCTCGACCGTCAACGGCCCGAGCATCAGCGCCGGCGTATCGCCGATGCAGACAGGAAGCTGGCGCACCGAGCCGACCAGCAGTGTGCCGATCCGCGCGGTGAAGGAGACATCGAGCAGATGATCGACATGCTCGCGCAGCCGGTAGGCGCTGAGCACAAAGCGGCCAGGCCCGAAGGTGCGCTCGTGCAGGCGCTCGATCGCCTGGGCGTCTTTCGGGGTCTCGGGCAGGATGGTCAGGGACAGTTCGGTCATTATGGGGCGCGGGATAGCATCTGGCGCGGGCGCGGTCCATCACCGCCATGTGGCCGGCGGCGGCCGGCCCTCGAGCACCTCCGCGATCCGCAGCCGGGTGCCGGGGGTGGTCTCGTCCGGCAGATCGGCTGGATCGAAGAAGCCGCAGGCCACGATCTCGCGATTCGGCTCCGGCAGCCGGTCCTGCCGGTAGTTCCGGACGACATAGACCGCGACATGATCGCGCGGCGAGACGTGGCTGTTGTGGAAGATGCCGTGCAGCACCGGCTCACCGGTGAGCTCGATCCGCCCCTCCTCCTCCAGCTCGCGCCGCAGCGATTCGATAAAACTTTCGCCAACCTCGACCCCGCCGCCCGGCAGATACCAGCCGTGGACGTAGCTGTGCTTGACCAGGAACACCTTGTTGTCGGCATCCAGCACCACGGCGCGGACCCCGAGCGTCATACTGCGGACCAGCCGCCAGTAGAAATGAAACACCCACCTGATCTGCGGCTCGTAGCGCTTGCGTAAATCGAGCAGGATCGTCACTGAACCCTCGACATCTCTGAGTTTGATCCTTGCTTTGATCCTTGCGCGCCTGCGCAGCTCTTGCCAATACAGGGCAGGACGTTCGGGATAGCACGACATGACCGGCTGCCGGCCACTTTTCACCGACAATCCGAAGGGAATCGCGTGATGGCAGCGTTTCGCCTCGCGCATCTGTCGGATCCGCATTTGCCGCCGCTGCCGGCGCCGCGGCTGCGCGATCTCGCCGGCAAGCGCGCCCTCGGCTATTTGAACTGGACCCGCAACCGTCACAAATATCACCGCCGCGACGTGCTCGATGCGCTGGTATCCGACATGCAGGCGCAGCAGCCGGACCATGTCGCCGTCACCGGCGACCTCGTTAATCTGGCACTGGATGCCGAGTTCAATCCAGCCCGGCAATGGCTGGAGGGCGTCGGCGGCGCTGCCGACGTCACCGTGGTCCCCGGCAATCACGACGCCTATGTGCGCGCGACCCGGCATCGCTTCGTCAGCCACTTCGGCGACTATCTGCGCGGCGACGCCGATGGCGCCGCGACGCATTTTCCGTTCGTGCGCCGCCGCGGCCCGGTGGCGCTGATCGGCGTCTCCTCGGCCGTGCCGACGCCGCCGCTGATGGCGACCGGCTGGCTCGGGCATGCCCAGCTCAACGCGCTGGATACGATCCTCGGGCAGCTGTCGCGGGAGGATGCCTTCCGCGTGCTGCTGGTGCATCACCCGCTGCACTCCGACGGCCGCGCCAAGCGGCTGACCGATTCGCATCAATTGCTCGCGCTGCTCAAGCGGCACGGCGTGGAGCTGGTGCTGCACGGCCACGACCACATCCATTCGACGATGTGGTTCGACGGCCCCGAGCGGAAGATCCCGGCAATCGGCGTGCCGTCGGCATCGGCGCTGGCGCGCAAGCACTATCCGGCGGCGGCCTACAATCTGTTCTCGATCGAGCGCGACGGCAACGCCTGGCGCTGCGAGCAGACCGTGCGCGGCCTCGGCCATCACGACGGCATTCGCGAGCTCAAACAGATACGGCTGTCCTAGAGCCTTTTTCCGTTCCGATTGCATCGGAACGGAGCTCTAGATTCTCGTTTTGACGCATTTTCCTCACGCGAACCGGTGTCCACTTCGCTCGAAAATGCTCTAGTCGCCACCGCCGCCGCCACACCCGCCGCCGCAGCCGCCTCCGCTGTCGCCGCCGCCTCCACCGTCACCGCCGCCTCCATCACCGCCGCCGTGGCCGCCACCATCGCCGTCATGGCTTCCGTCGCTGCCGGCATCGCCGAAGCCTGCCGACGATCCGTCGATCGATGAGTCCGAGAAATCGCCGCCGCAATACGGGCTGCTGCCGGCAATGCCGCTGCGGCGCAGCGCCTCGCAGTCGGTGTGATAGACGAAGCCGTTCGCGATATTCAGCTTGGCGTCGAGCGCGAACAGCAAAGGCAGCCGCGTCGGCCTGACCGGATCGATGTTCTCGTATTTGCAGCAGTACCACCAGACCCGCCGCAGCCCTTCATTGCTCCGGCGCCGCTCCTTCACCAGCACGACGGCCGGCGTGTGATGCAGGAACGTGCCGAAGGCGCGGCGGCAGAACGCGTCGTATTCGCGGGTGTAAAGAATGAATTCATGCCAGAGGTCGTCGGCCGCCTGCGACGGCATCGAGACGTAGCGCTTGCCGCTCATCAGATGGGCGAGGAAGAACTGCCGCAGGCCGCGCGACACCAGCGCGCTGTCCTTGCGGGAGAAGCCGGGGTGATGCTTCTCGAGCCGGGCCAGCAGCCCCGCCGGCCATTTGAAGGTGCGGATATATTCGGCGCGCCGCAGCGTCTGCCATTTGCCGAACAGCACGGCGCTGCCGATCACCGCGCCTGCCGCCAGCACGCCGAAAAATGCCGAGGCGGGTGTTATGACCAAATTGCCCCCCGCCCCTTCCCCTATTTGAGCATGATCTCCGCGCAAACGCGTTCCGCGTTTGTCGCGAGGGAAAACCGCTTCACACTTTTCCGGATCATGCTCTAGAAATTCTGCAAGCTCGCCAGCAGTGCGAAACCGAACAGCGCGAGCGCGCCGAGGATGAAGCCGAGCACGAACATGCCGACCCGACCGCGACGCTTCGGCGCCACCACCGGCACGGGCGGCGGCGCCGGCGGCTCGGCAACCGGAAGCGGCGTTGCCACCATCGCATGCTCGCGCTCGATCATCCGGCGCGCCACATAGTCGGTGACGGCATCGACGATCACGGCCACATCGTGCGATTCGGCGAGCACGATGCGGCCGAACCTCGTGTCCTGCACGAAGCGGTAGATGCGCTTGTCGCGGCCCATCAGCACATGTGCGACGACGTCGATCCAGAGCCGCGGCGTCTCGCCCTGGCTGATGCCGCGGTCGAACAGGTCGACCTTCTCCGGCACCTGCGCGAACAGCGGGTCGAGCGCGTCGTTGAGGATCTCGAGCCGCGCTACCTCGGCATCGCGCAGCTCGACGACGACGCCGGTGCGGTCGGCCGCCTCGATCCGCGCCCGCCGCAGCGCCTCTCGCAGTGTCGGCCGCATCTCGCGCGCCTCGCTGCCGGTGTTCTGCGGATCGGACATGCGTTGCGGTCTCGTGGTGACGGGTTTGCCTACCCATTAACCTATCAGCAACCATGACGTCCGCAAAGGACGTTGGTTCCCAAGCACTTAGGCTACCGCTTATCCCCAGATCAAAAACCGCTGGGAGTGTCCCAAAAGCGGTCGACCCCACCCGGATGAACCGGATGGGGCCGCCGTCCTTGGACGTTTTCTTAGCTCTGATAATTCTGGCGCTCAGGCCGAAACCCGCGACGGCTCCTCGACGATCGAGAAGCGCACGCCGGCCTTGTGGCGGCTCTCTTCCGAGACTTCCTTCCAGCACTCTTCGGCTTCCTTGCGGGTCTTGAACGGACCGCGGACCTGAGCGGAGCCTTCGACGAGCTTGTGGAAGTTCATCGACCCGAACTCGCCGCCGATCACCCAGAAATTGCTGCCCTTGCTCATCGTCAGTCTCCTTTGAAAAAACTGTGCTGCCTTTGCTCAGCCGCCTGAAACCTGATCCCCGCAACCTGTCCGCCGGTTCGACATTCTTGACAGAGCATCGCGAAGTGCGTGTCAGGAGATAAACGCGAAAAGCTGAAGTTCGTACAGATGCCTTGTTTTTTATTGGTGATGTCATGTAACATCTGAACTTGTAATAAATGTCGATTTGTAAATTTTGTCACAAAATAGGTCAGGAAGACTGCCATGCCCGGCGAGTCCGGAAAGAAGCTGTTCGTCGGGCCGCGGTTCCGGCGGATCCGCCAGCAATTGGGGCTGTCGCAGACCCAGATCGCCGAGGGGCTCGGCATCTCGCCCTCCTACATCAACCTGATCGAGCGCAATCAGCGCCCGGTGACGGCGCAGATCCTGCTGCGGCTGGCCGAGAGCTACGATCTCGATTTGCGCGACCTCGCCACCGCCGACGAGGACCGCTTCTTCGCGGAACTCAACGAGATCTTCTCAGATCCGCTGTTCCGCCAGATCGACCTGCCGAAGCAGGAACTGCGCGACCTCGCCGAGCTCTGCCCCGGCGTGACGCATGCGTTGCAGCGGCTTTACGCCGCCTACACCGAGGCGCGCCGCGGCGAGACGCTGGTGGCGGCGCAGATGGCCGACCGCGAAGGCTCGCAGTTCGACGCCAACCCGATCGAGCGGGTGCGCGACCTGATCGAGGCCAATCGCAACTATTTTCCGGAGCTCGAGACCGCAGCGGAAAATCTGCGCGACGAGCTCAACGTGCCGACCGAGGGCCTGTTCACGGCGCTGGCGACACGGCTGCGGGAAAAGCATTCGATCGTCACCCGCGTAATGCCGGTCGACGTGATGCGCGAGACGCTGCGCCGTTTCGACCGCCATCGCCGGCAGCTCCTGATCTCCGAACTCGTCGACAGCTCCGGCCGCAGCTTCCAGCTCGCGCTGCAGATCGGTTTTGTCGAATGCGGCGCTGCGATCGACGCGATCGTCAGCCGCGCCGGCCCGCTCGACGACACCGCGCGCAGGCTCTACCGCATCACGCTCGCCAATTATTTCGCCGCGGCCGCGATGATGCCCTACCAGCCGTTTCATTCCGCTGCCGAAGCCTTGAGCTACGACGTCCACGTGCTGGCGCAGCGCTTCAACGCCGGCTTCGAGCAGGTCTGCCACCGCCTCACCACGCTGCAACGTCCGAACGCGCGCGGCGTGCCGTTCTTCCTGCTGCGGGTCGACAATGCCGGCAATGTGTCGAAGCGGTTTTCCTCCGGCACCTTCCCGTTCTCCAAGTTCGGCGGCACCTGCCCGCTCTGGAACGTGCATTCGACCTTCGACATGCCCGATCGCCTGCTCAGCCAGGTGATCGAGCTGCCGGACGGCACGCGCTACTTCTCGATCGCGCAGACGGTGCGCCGGCCGGTGGCGCCCTATCCGCAGCCGCAACCGCGCTTCGCGATCGGGCTCGGCTGCGAGATCCGGCACGCGGCGAAGCTGGTCTATGCGACCGGGATGGATCTGGAAAAGGCCGAGGGCACCCCGATCGGCGTCAACTGCCGGCTCTGCGAGCGCGAGAATTGCAGCCAGCGCGCCGAGCCGCCGATCACCCGCACGCTGATCCTGGATGAGACGACGCGGCGGGTGTCGTCGTTCGCGTTTTCGAACGCGCGGGAGTTGTAGTCTCGTTTTCTTATCCTCCTGGAGGGGGTGGCTCAATCCACCGCGGCAAAGGCCTTGCACTAGCCGTCCTTGCTGATCGCGCCCTCGACCACCTTGCAGCCATCGGGCGCGACGAACAGCGTGCACAGGCCGCACGAGTAGATGCCGTTCGGCGTCTCCTGATATTCGGCCTGCGGTTTTGTCATTTTGTCGGAGGCCACGGCGGCCCGCAGCAGAAGCGAGGCGGGAAGTCCTGCGATGGCAGTGCCGACGAAAGTGCGCCGCGAACGATCGGGTTGTTGTTTGGCCATGGTGTTCACCCCATGCGTCGTCCCGGCCTAGTGCGCAATTGCGCACGGGGGCCGGGACCCATACTCCGTGACGGATATTGTAGACGGGACTCTTCGTTGTCGTCCTGGCGAAAGCCAGGACCCAGAACCACCGCATGCCGTGATGAACGGGATCGTGGCCCCCACGTCGCGCAACCATGCGCATTTGGGGTAATGGGTCCTGGCTTTCCAGGCCGTGCAAAAAGTCGGCCCGGCGCGGGGAGTATTGAGTGACCAAGCGCGCGGCTCAGGCTGCGG
>NZ_LGHK01000240.1 GCF_001908235.1 Bradyrhizobium sp. NAS96.2 | reverse complement strand
GTCGCGGAAACCATCTTGGCCCAGCGATCAGCACGATCGCATCAAACAGGCCGGACATATGGATGACAGCGATCCGAACCGTTCCACAAAGCTCTTGTGCCACGGGGGCCGTCCACATATGGGTCCTGCTTTCGCAGGGACGACACTGAGTGTGCTGCGCCCCCGCTACGCCCTTCTTTTTGCGCTGCCCCCTACTTTCGTTGACTGAAATCGTTCACCTTTTCGGCATTGATCGTCTTGCGTCGCAGCAAGCGTTCCGCCAGTATCCCGGCCCAGCGATGGCGACCGCGGGCCTTGAACCCGCGGACAAGATCATCGGCCAACATCAGTCACGTGAGGGAAACAGCATTATGAGGAACGGGATTTTCCACCTAGTCACGGGAACGGCGCTCGCGATCGCGCTGTCTGCAACGTCGGCCTCCGCGCAGAAGAAATACGATCCCGGCGCGAGCGATACCGAAATCAAGATCGGCCAGACCGTCCCCTTCTCCGGACCGGCCTCCGCCTATGCCTCGATCGGCAAGACCCAGGCGGCCTATTTCAAGATGATCAACGATCAGGGCGGCATCAACGGCCGCAAGATCAATTTGATCCAGTATGACGACGCCTATTCGCCGCCGAAGGCGGTCGAGCAGGTGCGCAAGCTTGTCGAGAGCGACGAGGTGCTCTTGACCTTCCAGATCGTCGGCACGCCGTCGAACGCCGCGGTGCAGAAATATCTCAACGCCAAGAAGGTGCCGCAGCTGTTCGCCGCCACCGGCGCCTCGAAGTTCACCGACCCGAAGAACTTCCCCTGGACGCTCGGCTTCAACCCGAACTACTTCGTCGAAGGCCGCATCTACGGCCAGTACATCCTGAAGGAGCATCCGAACGCCAAGATCGGCATCCTCTATCAGAACGATGACCTCGGCAAAGACTACCTGAACGGCATCAAGGCCGGCCTCGGCGACAAGGCCGCCAAGATGATCGTGGCCGAAGCCTCCTATGAGGTCTCCGACCCGACGATCGATTCCCAGGTGATCAAGATCAAGGATGCCGGCGCCGACCTGTTCTTCTCGGCCTCGACGCCGAAGCAGGCCGCCCAGGCGATCAAGAAGATCGCCGAGCTCGGCTGGCATCCGGTCCACATCGTCGACATCAACGCCACCTCGGTCGGCGCGGTGCTGCAGCCCGCAGGCCTCGAGGCTTCCAAGGGCCTGATCTCGACCAACTACGGCAAGGATCCCGCCGATCCGCAGTGGAAGGACGATCCGGGCATGAAGCGCTATTTCGACTTCATGGCCAAGTACTATCCGGACGGCGACAAGAACTCGAACTTCAACACCTACGGCTACTCCACCGCCCAGCTGATGGTGCATGTGCTGAAGCAGTGCGGCGACGAGCTGACCCGCGAGAACGTGCTGAAGCAGGCCACCAACCTGAAGAACGTCGACCTCGACATGGCGCTGCCCGGCATCAAGGGCAACACCACGCCGAACGACTATCGCGTCAACAAGCAGCTGCAGATGATGCGCTTCAACGGCGAGCGCTGGGAACTGTTCGGCCCGATCCTCGAGGACGCCGGCCCGGCGGGCTAGTGGTTCGCGCAGGTTTGAGATGCAATCGGCGGCCTCCCGGCCGCCGATTTGTTTTTGAGGCCTAGCTAGCCCTTGTCACGGCCATTCCGAGGCGCTGCGACGCTTTATCACCGTCATTGCGAACGAAGCGAAGCAATCCATTCCTCCACTTGCGGCACGATGGATTGCTTCGTCGCTATCGCTCCTCGCAATGACGGGGATGGGCGTTGCGCTCCATCACCGTCACCCTGATCAGGGTGACGGGGGATAGTGTCTGCTCGTGGCTTTAGACGCCTACTTCGGAATCTCGCCAAAATTCTTCCCGACCGGCAGCACGGCGTGGCGGATCAGCCGTGAATCCTCCACGGCGGCCTGACGGTGCTTGACCGCCTCGCGATAGACGGGATCGCGGATCATCTCGACGAAGGCGGCGACGCTTGGATACTCTGCGATGAAACAGTGATCCCAGCGCTCCTCTTGCGGGCCGATCAGCATCAGCTCGAAGCGGCCCTGCCAAACGATGCGGCCGCCGAGCCGCTCGAACACCGGGCCACTCTCGCGGCCGTAGGCCGCGTAAGCTTCCGCGCCGGTTGCCTTGCGGCCGTCAGGATAGGCGGCCGATTCGCGCAGGCGCACCAGATTGAGCATGTGGATCGGGCCCGGCCGGTTGTTGTCCCGGAACTGCGCAAACACGTCTTTGGTCGGATCGATATGGCCCATGCGGTGCTCCGTTGTTTTCTTGTTCCATCTATATCTAGCACGCGCTGCCCTACCTCCTAATCCCCCGTTAAGCTTTGCGTAACCGCCCCTTAAACCGGGAACGCTAGCGTGCACCCCTGTAAGGGTGAGCGTTGCGGATGGCGTGGGGACGTAAAAAAGGCGGTGGACGCAAGGAGCCGCTGTTCGGGCTCCCGGCCGCGCTTGCCGACCTCAGACTGTCGCCCTCCGATCGCATTCCCGGCGGTGGCGACGACAAGCCCGCCAAATCGAAACCCAAGAACAACGAAAAGAGCGCCGACAAGAGCAGCGATTCCGGTAGCGAGAGACCGCGCCCGTCGCGCAGCGGCAGCAAGCGGCGCAGCAAGTCGCGCGGCTTCGGCATCGGCCGGCTGTTCTATTGGACCGCCGTGCTCGGCCTGTGGGCCGGCATTGCGGTGATCGGTGTCGTGGTGTGGGTCGGCGCGCATCTGCCGCCGATCCAGTCGCTGGAGATTCCCAAGCGTCCGCCGACGATCCAGATCGTCGGCATCGATGGCTCAGTGCTGGCGCAGCGCGGCGAGATGGCCGGCGCCAACATCGCGTTGAAGGATCTTCCGCCCTATCTGCCGAAAGCGTTCATCGCGATCGAGGACCGGCGCTTCTATTCGCATTTCGGCGTCGACCCGGTGGGCATCCTGCGCGCGGCGGTGACCAACCTCCTGCATCGCGGCGTCTCGCAGGGCGGCTCGACGCTGACGCAGCAGCTCGCCAAGAACCTGTTCCTGACCCAGGAGCGCACCATGCAGCGCAAGCTGCAGGAGGCCGAGCTCGCGCTGTGGCTGGAGCGCAAGCATTCCAAGAACGAGATTCTCGAACTCTACCTCAACCGGGTCTATTTCGGCTCCGGCGCCTACGGCGTCGAGGCGGCAGCGCAACGCTATTTCGGCAAGTCGGCGAAGAACGTGACGGTGCCGGAAGCTGCGATGCTCGCGGGTCTCGTCAAGTCGCCGTCGCGGCTGGCGCCGAACCGCAACCCCGAAGGCGCCGAGCAACGCGCGCAGGTCGTGCTCGCGGCGATGGCCGACGCAAAGTTCATCACCGAGGCGCAAGCGAAAGCCTCGATCGGCCAGCCCTCGATCGCGGTGAAGCCGGCCGGCGCCGGCACCGTGAACTATGTCGCCGACTGGATCGGCGAAGTGCTCGACGATCTGGTCGGCCAGATCGACCAGGACATCATCGTGCAGACCACGATCGATCCGAAGCTGCAGGCCGTCGCCGAAGCCGCCGTGATCGACGAGCTCGCCGCCAAGAGCGTGAAGTTCAATGTCAGCCAGGGCGCGCTGGTGGCGATGACGCCCGACGGCGCGGTGCGCGCCATGGTCGGCGGCCGGAACTATTCCGAGAGCCAGTACAATCGCGCCGTCACCGCGAAGCGGCAGCCGGGCTCGTCGTTCAAGCCGTTCGTCTATCTGACCGCGGTCGAGGCAGGGCTGACGCCGGACACGATCCGCACCGACGCGCCGCTCGACATCAAGGGCTGGAAGCCGGAGAACTACACCCACGAATATTTCGGCTCGGTGACCCTGACCCAGGCGCTGGCGATGTCGCTGAACACGGTCGCGGTGCGGCTCGGCGTCGAGGTCGGCGCCAAGAACGTGGTGCGCACCGCGCACCGGCTCGGCATCTCCTCCAAGCTCGAGCCCAACGTCTCGATCGCGCTCGGCACCTCGGAAGTGTCCGTGCTCGAACTGGTCGGCGCCTATGCGCCGTTCGCCAATGGCGGCTACGCCGTGTCGCCGCATGTGGTGACCAGGATCAAGACCAGCTCGGGCAAGCTGCTCTATGACCGCCCCACTGATCCGCCCAACCAGGTGATCGAGCCGCGCTATGACGCGATGATGAACACCATGATGCGCGAGACGCTGATCTCGGGCACCGCACGCAAGGCCGAGATCCCCGGCTGGACCGCCGCCGGCAAGACCGGCACCAGTCAGGATTACCGCGACGCCTGGTTCATCGGCTACACCGCCAAGCTCGTCACCGGCGTCTGGCTCGGCAATGACGACAATTCGCCGACCAAGAAGGCGACCGGCGGCGGATTGCCGGTGGAAGTGTGGAGCCGCTTCATGAAGGCCGCGCACCAGGGCGTGCCGGTCGCGGCGATCCCGAACTCGCAAGGCAGCTGGGCACCGGCGAACCTGATGCAGATCTCGTCGCAGATCACGGCACCGTCAGCGCCGGCCGGGCCGATGCAGATCCAACCGCCGATGCAGCCACCGCCGCCCGCGCCGACCCCGTCCGGCGGCTATTACCGCCAGCCGCCGCCGATGCCGGCGCGCGCCTCGGCGCCGCCGCCCAACCCCAACGCGCGGCCCGAGGCGGCCGCAGGACTGGATGGCTGGCTGGCAGATCGGTTGTTTCGGTAGGCGTTAGGCGCGGTCGCGCCGCAACGTCAACTGTCATCCCCCGCGAAGGCGGGGGATCCAGTACGCCGCGGCCTATCGATTGAACACGAATGTCTCTGGATTACTGGATCGCCCGCTTTCGCGGGCGATGACGGCAGAGGTGACGGAAACAATGCGCAGGGATGGGTAGAGCGACGAGAGCGCCGCCTACTCCTGGATCCCGTAGCGGTGCAGGTCGTTGCCGTGGGTGTCGAGCCAGGTCTTGGCGCGCGTGACCGACGCGCAGACCTTGTCGACTACCCGCCAGAACCGCGCCGAATGGTTCATCTCGACGAGATGCGCGACCTCATGCGCGGCGAGATAATCGAGCACGAAGGGCGGCGCCAGGATCAGCCGCCAGGAGAACGACAGCGAGCCCGCCGAGGTGCACGAGCCCCAACGGCTGGACTGGTCGCGGATCGAGACCCGCCGCACCCGCACGCCGAGTTCCGCGGCATGCAGTGAAGCCGCCTTTTGCAGATCCTTGCGCGCCTCGCGCTTGAGGAAGTCATGCACCCGGCGATCCATGTGCTCGACGCCGCCGGCGACGCAAAGGATCTTCTCGCCGCTGTCGCGCGTTTCGGTCCACACCGTGCCGCGCTCGCCGGAGCGATGCACCAGCCGATGCGGCACGCCCCGCAACGGCACCACGGTGCCGGGCTGGAACGGCGCGGCCTTCGGCAAGCGGCCAAGACGGGCGGCGATCCAGCCGCCATGGATATTGGCGAACTCCTTGGCTTCGACGATCGTGCCGCGCGGCGGCATCGTCAGGATCGCTTCACGGTCGGTTGGATGAATCCTGAGCGTATAGCGGCGTGCGCGCCGGTGCCGGCGCAACCTGACAGTGAAAAACTGGGAGCCGTGTCTGACCAATACGGTCGCGGGTTCGGCAGGCCGCCGATAGAGGAGCGCGCGAGTAGCCATTTCTGAGAGTCCGGGGAGCAGGAGTTCGCCCGAACTCTGCCATATCCGCCGCCAGGGAAAGCGCTCGGCGCAAAAACAAATCATTTGCCCAATATACAGGGGTCGGCCGTTAATTGACCTCTACCGGCAGGGGTCGGAACCGGAATTTTTCCGATGAATCAGAGTCGCGAAAAAGGCCCAAGGGATGAAGTTAAATTCATCACTTGAGCCTCGGCTGATTTGAGATTCTTTTAGTTAAATCAGTGACTTACCCGGACGCGATAATCGCGGCCGGGATGATACCTATTCGGCCGCGGCGACCAGGGAAAGCCGCGTATTGGCTGCCGAAACCATGAAATCGGAGATCCGGGGCACGATTTCGGAGCGGAAACGCGAGCCGTTGAACACGCCATAGTGCCCGACGCCCTTCTGCACGTAGTGCACGCGGCGATGGTTCGGGATCGCCGTGCAGAGCGCGTGCGTTGCCTCGGTCTGGCCGAGACCGGAGATATCGTCCTTCTCGCCTTCGACCGTCATCAGCGCGACGCGACGGATCTTCGACGGATCGACCGGCTTGCCGCGGTGGGTCATCTCGCCCTTCGGCAGCGCGTGCTTGACGAAGACGAGATCGACGGTCTGCAGGTAATACTCCGCGGTGAGGTCCATCACTGCGAGATATTCGTCATAGAATTCGCGGTGCTTGTCGGCGAGATCGCCGTCCCCCTTCACCAGATGAGCGAACAGCGCCTTGTGCGCGTCCATGTGTCGATCCAGGTTCATGCTGATGAAGCCGTTGAGCTGCAGAAAGCCCGGATAGACGTCGCGCATAACGCCCGGATGCGGGAACGGCACCTTGGTGATGACATGGCTGCGGAACCATTCGATGCCGCGCTCTTCAGCAAGGTTGTTGACCGCGGTCGGATTGCGCCTGGTGTCGATCGGGCCGCCCATCAGCGTCATCGACAACGGTACGAACGGATCGTGGTTCGCTTCCATCACGGAGACGGCCGCAAGTACCGGCACCGAGGGCTGACACACTGCGATCACGTGCATGTTGCCGCCGAGTGCATGCAGCATCTCGATGACGTAATCGACATAGTCGTCGAGATCGAACCGGCCCTCGGCGAGCGGCACCATCCGCGCATCGGCCCAGTCGGTGATGTAGACCTCGTGCGTCGGCAGGAATGCCTCGACGGTGCCGCGCAGCAGCGTCGCATAGTGGCCGGACATCGGCGCCACGATCAGCACGCGCGGCTGCGGCGCGCGCAGGGGACGTGTCAGCTTGCGATCGAAATGCAGCAGGCGGCAGAACGGCTTTTCCCAGATCGAGCGAACCTCGACCGGGGTGCGGATGCCGTTGACCTCGGTCGTCGGCAGGTTCCAATCAGGCTTGCCGTAGCGACGCGTGGTGCGTTCGAACAGCTCGCAACCGGCGGCGATTGATTTGCCGAACTCGGTGTGCGTCCACGGATTGAGCGGGTTCTGAAACAGGATCTTGGTGGCGTCGGTTACCGCGCGCACCGGATTGAGCGACGCATGCGCCATCTCGTACATCCAGTACAGCGGCGTCGTGAGTGCCGGACTGCCTTCCGCCGCCAGTGGCGGTGCACCAAATTCACCGATGGGCATAGTATTTCTCAGACCCCTCTTTGCGCCGCAGCATACTGACCAATGCGCAACAATGCGTCAATGCGCCGCGAGCCCAATGTAGGGTCGATATCGGGCTAAAAGGCCGAGAATCCACGAGAAAGTGACATTTATTCACCACTGCTGAGCAGTGATCCGTTGCGCTTGGCGCTCTGCAAAAGGGCAAGGAAGACCGCAAAAGAGGCAGCGAACAGGATGGCGTTGATGACGAGCGCCCACGCCATCAGGTCGGCGCGGAAGACGTGATCGATCAGCAGCGACCGCATGCCCTCGAACACATAGGTCGGCGGCAACGCCCAGGCGACGTATTGCAGCCAGGCCGGCAGCACCTCGACCGGGTAGTAGATGCAGGCGAGCGGCATCACCGCGAACATCAGCGTCCAGACGATGCTCTCCGCCCCTAACCCATTGCGCAGCACGAGGCCCGAGGCGAACACGCCGACCGACCAGCTCGTGAAGATCAGATTGCAGAAGAACGCGATCAGCGGCAGCCCGATGGCGTAGAAATTGAAGCCGAAAAAGAACAGCGCCAGCAGCGTCATCGGGATCACGCCGATGGCGAGCCGGATCAGGCTCATGATCATCAGCGAGAGCAGGAATTCGATCGGCTTCAGCGGGCTCATCATCAGGTTGCCGAGATTGCGCGCCCACATCTCCTCCAGGAACGAGATCGAGAAGCCGAGCTGGCCGCGGAACAGGATGTCCCACAGGATCACCGCGCCGATCAGCGTGCCGCCCGCTCTGGCGAAAAAACCGGACGCCTGCGAGATATAGTTCTGCAGGAAGCCCCAGGTGATGATCTGCAAGGCCGGCCAGTAGATCAGCTCCAGCAGCCGCGGCCATGACGACATCAGGAGATACCAATAGCGCAGCACCATCGCATTGATGCGTTGCAGTGAGATGCCGTGCGCGTGATGGCTGACGATCTCGCTCATGGTGCGCCCTCCCGGAGGCGGCCGCGCGCCACGTCGAGAAACACCTCTTCCAGTGTATCGCGGTTGTAGCGCGCCATGATGCGTTCCGGGCTGTCGTCGTCCTGGATCTTGCCGCGCTTCATGATGATGACGCGGTCGCAGAGCCGCTCGACCTCCAGCATGTTGTGCGACGCCAGCAGGATGGTCGCGTTATGGCTCTTGCGGTAGGTCTCGAGATGCTGCCGCACCCAGTCGGCGGTATCCGGGTCGAGCGAGGCGGTCGGCTCGTCGAGCAGCAGCAGGTCCGGCTCGTTGATCAGCGCCTTCGCCAGTGCGACGCGGGTCTTCTGCCCGGCCGAGAGCTTGCCGTTGGAGCGGTCCAAGAATTCCTTGAGATCGAGATCGGTGGCGAGCTGGTCGATCCGCTCGCGCAGCTGCTTCACGGCATAGAGGCGGCCGAATATGGTCAGGTTCTGCCGCACCGTGAGCCGCATCGGCATGTCGACATAGGGGCTCTCGAAATTCATCCGGCCGAGCACGTCATAGCGCTGCTCGGGGATTTTCGCGCCCAGCACGCTGACGCGGCCCGAGGTCGGCAGCACCAGCCCCATGATCATCGCGATCGTCGTGGTCTTGCCGGCGCCGTTGCCGCCGAGCAGACCGGTGATGCTGCCGCGCGTGATACGGAAGGAGATATCGTCAACCGCGCGGGTGGTCTTGTAGACCTTGACCAGGTCCACGACCTCGATTGCGGCCGATCCGTCCTGATCGGCCACCGGCGGCTGATTGGGCGCTTGCGCCTGACCTGTCCCGCGCTGTTGCATATGGCCGTCATTGAGCCATTGCGACAATAAGCGCAAGGCTTAGCGGCAATAAAGGCTTGGCCTGCATCCTTGCGCTAAGTAGCGAATTTGTGCGCCGCCCACGGCAAAGCTAAAGTCCCTGACATGACCGACGTCGCTTCCGATTTCCGCCAACCTCGCCGCTATGTGCGCCTCGATACGATCCTGCGGCTGCGCTGGCTCGCCGCACTCGGCCAGCTCGTCGCGATCTTTGTCGTCGCCCAGGGACTGGAATTCGACGTTCCGATCGTGCCCTGCGTCATCATCGTGACGTTCTCGGCGCTGCTCAATCTGGCGCTGCAGATTGCATTCAACCCGATGCAGCGGCTGGAGCCGGCCTATGCCGCGGCCCTGCTCGCCTTCAACATCGTCGAGCTCGGCGGTCTCTTGTACTTCACCGGGGGCTTGCAGAATCCGTTCTCGTTCCTGTTCCTGGCGCCGGTGCTGATCTCGGCCACGGTGCTGCCGATCCGGCTGACGATCGCGCTCGGCTGCCTTGCGGTCGCCTGCGCCTCGGCGCTGTTCTTCTATCATCTGCCGCTGCCCTGGGATGGCGATGATCCCTTGGTGCTGCCGCCGATCTATCTGATCGGCGTCTGGCTTTCGATCCTGCTCGCGATCGGCGTCACCAGCCTCTATGCGTTCCAGGTGACCGAGGAGGCCCGCCAGCTCTCCGATGCGCTTGCCGCGACCGAGCTGGTGCTGACGCGCGAACAGCATCTGACCCAGCTCGACGGTCTCGCCGCCGCCGCGGCGCACGAGCTCGGCACGCCGCTGTCGACGATCTTCCTGATCTCGCGCGAGCTCGAGAAGACGGTGCACGACCCGGCGATTGCCGGCGACCTCAAGACCGTACGCGAACAGGCGCAGCGCTGCCGCGACATCCTGAGCAAGATCGCGCAATTGTCATCGAGCGGCGCGCCGTTCGACACCATGAAGCTGTCGACCCTGATCGAGGAGGCGGTGGCGCCGCATCGCGATTTCGGCATCAACATCAAGGTGCGGCTTGCTGTCGCAGCAACGCGCGAACCGGTCGCCGCGCGCAATCCCGCGATCCTTTATGGTGTCGGAAACATTCTCGAAAATGCGGTCGATTTCGCGCACCAGACCGTCGAGGTGAACGCGTGGTGGAACGCTGAAACCATCGAGATCGTCGTTTCCGACGATGGCCCGGGCATCGCGCCTGACATGCTGAAGCGGATCGGCGAGCCGTATCTGTCGCGCCGCCGGGGCGCGGATGAGGCCCAAAATGCGCGTGGCGGCTTGGGCTTGGGCGTTTTCATCGCAAGGACGCTGCTGGAACGCACCGGCGCCAAGGTGTCGTTTACCAATCGGCCCTTCCCCGATCACGGCGCCGTGGTGCAGATCGTCTGGCCGCGCGAGCGCTTTGAGGAATCCGCGCCCGGTGACGAGACCGAAGCTTAAGAACGGTTCTTAATCGCAACTCCTGGCATTACGGATGCAGCACTCTTTCCAGGGTGGCACGCGACTTTCGGCTGCCTTGGCAGCGCCGCAGTAGGACCCCATATTATTAGGGGTCTGCCACAGGGAAAAATGGATCGTGAACGCCATCACTGAACTGAATGACCATGCCGACCGCTCGCTCCTCATTGTCGAGGACGACAAGCCGTTCCTGGAACGCCTGTCGCGCGCGATGGAGACGCGCGGGTTCGCAGTGAAGTCATGCGACACGGTGTCTGATGGTCTCGCCGAGATCGGCCGCGCCGCGCCCGCTTTCGCGGTCGTCGACCTTCGCCTCGGCGACGGCAACGGTCTCGACGTCGTCTCGGCGTTGAAGCGCAAGCGTCCAGAGGCGCGCGCGATCGTGCTCACCGGCTATGGCAACATCGCAACCGCCGTGACCGCAGTGAAGATGGGCGCCGTCGACTATCTGTCGAAGCCCGCCGATGCCGACGACGTCGTCGCTGCCCTGCTCGCGACCGGCACCGAGAAGTCCGAGCTGCCGGCCAATCCGATGTCGGCGGACCGCGTGCGCTGGGAGCACATCCAGCGCATCTACGAGATGTGCAACCGCAACGTCTCGGAGACCGCGCGCCGCCTCAACATGCACCGCCGCACCCTGCAGCGCATCCTCGCCAAGCGCGCGCCGAGGTAAGCGATCGCTTCATCTGTTTTCGCGATGGCCGGGCTCAGTCCCGGCCATTTGCGTTTGTAGGACGCTTCGTAGAGCTTCGTAGGATGGGTGGAGCGAAGCGATACCCATCATCTCTCCCGGCGCTCGGAAGCTGATGGGTTTTCGCTTCGCTCTAGAGCAAAATCTGACCGAATTGAATCGAGGGGGATTCCCATCGATTGCAAAATCTGATTCACCCTGTGTGCTGGGCCGGAGGTCAGCATGCATGGCGAAGCCTTTGTCTGAAGATTTGCGGCTCAGGCTTATCCGGGCCGTTGAAGGC
>NZ_LGHK01000024.1 GCF_001908235.1 Bradyrhizobium sp. NAS96.2 | reverse complement strand
CGCGGGCGGCCGCCAGCGCCACCAGGGCGCCGAGCGGGACCGCGAAGTAATAGGCATAACGCTGCTCGAGGCAGAGCGGACAGGGCATGATCTCCAGCACGAGCTGGAAGAACCAGGCGCCGGCCAGCGTCGCCGCCGCGATCACGGCGATCGCCAGGGCCGAGGTCAGCGCCGGATTGCCGCGGGCGGAAGCATCCGACGGATGGGCGGTGGCGGTCGTCAAGGCGGTCCTCCTGCGAGCATCATCCGGCAGGGTCAGGCTCCTACCCCACGCTCGGTGCGGGTCGTATCGCGTGAAAATACCGCTGTCGAGGCGCGGGACAATCACATCCGCGCGGGTTGACCGTGACGGGCCGGCCGCTATAGTCCGCCGCGCTTCGTGACCCCGGCCCTTTACCGGCCTGGACCATCGCGAATGCCCCTGTGGCGGAACTGGTAGACGCGCTCGACTCAAAATCGAGTTCCGCAAGGAGTGCTGGTTCGATTCCGGCCAGGGGCACCACGCTTCGCCCTTGCGGGCTTCGCGTGGTGCAGCCACGACAAGGCTGCAAGGGCGAAGCGTGTCCGGCGATGCGAGAGCGAAGACGGACGGCCCGAGGGCTCAGCCAAAATCATTCCCCGATACAACTTCGCGTGGAGCAGCCACCCGGCAACGTGATCGCATTCGGCCGAAGTGATGCCGCGATCCCGCTTCAAGCAGGACCGGAGGGCGCGACCTTTGTTCTCGGCTCAGCAGTGCCGCATCCTCATGATCTCGTGCCGGGCCTCGATGACTGCTTGGCCTCCGTGCTGGCGCCGCCGGGGCGTCCTTGCATAAATAGCCGCATAATTGAATATTCGTTGCATTACTTGCAATGATCAGGGCTGTGCCGATGAACGCTAAACTCGAGCCGCGCCGATTGCACTATTTCATGGAGGTCCTCAATAGCGGCTCCGTGCGCGGCGCCGCCGGCGCCCTCGGCATGGATGCCTCGGCGGTCAGCCGGGCGCTCAGCTTGCTCGAGCAGGAGTATGGTGCACGCCTGCTCGAAAGGCGGGGCCGCGGCGTTGCGCCGACCGACGCAGGCCAACTGCTGGCCGCCTACCTGCACCGCCAGCAGAGCGAACGGCAGGCACTGCTCGCGCAGATGGACAGCATCCGCAAGGTTGAGACCGGTCACATCGACGTCGTGACGGGTGAAGGCTATGTCGACTGGCTGGCCAAGACCAGCCTGTGCCGCTTCATGCAAGCCCACCCGAAGATCACGATCAGCCTCGACATCGGGAGCACCGACGAGATTGTCCAGCAGGTCGTGAGCGAACGCGCCCATATCGGCGTCCTCTTCAATCCGCCCCGTGACGATCGGCTGTGCTCGCATCATTCGCAGCCGCATCCGATCAAGGCAATGGTACCGCGCGGACATCCGCTGATCCAGCTCGGTCGGCCGCTCAGGCTCGCGGATCTCGCGCCATATCCGGGAGCCGCGATGCATCCGAACTACGGCCTGCGCCAACACATCCAGGCCGCCGAGATCAGCGAAGGCGTCCGCCTCAATTTCGCGTTCACGACCGCCTCGTTCGACGCGCTTGCCCATTACGTGACCGCGGGGCTCGGCTATGCGCTGGTCTCGCGCCTCGCAATGACGGAAGCAGATGCCGCAAAGGTGACCGCGCTGCCGTTGAAGAATGCCCGCTGCATCGCGGCCGCACCCATGTGGTCTCGCGCCAGGGACGCACGTTGCCGCCCGCCGCGATGAAGCTGCTGCGGACGATGGTCGGCGAGATGCGCGCACCGGCAAGCGGTGCGCGATAGATCGGCAAACGCGCACTCACAGTATCTAGTCGCGGCGCGTCGTTGCAGGAAACCAGATCGCAACTTGCGGCGCCGGACGAAACGGCTTCCAAGTACCGGGCGGTTGGGCGAGGCGATCGGCAATCACCCAAAGTGCCGGTGCGTGAAAGCCAAGCCCGATATGCGTCGTGTTCACCTCGATGTTTTCGCGCTGCTCGCCGTCCGGCTCCAAACAGGCGCGCCACGCCACCACGCCGTCGGTGCGGGTGTAGATCGATGTCGCCGGCACCGGAATCGGTTGCGCCAGGCGGCTGATCCGCGCGAGTGTCGGCGGCTCGTATTTCTGTCCGGTCAGGAGCCGCCAGATCGCGCGGACATTGCTTGCGCCCGGTGCCGCGAACGGACTGCCAAGCGTGATGACCGTGCGCACCGACGCAGGAGTCTGCCGTGCGACCTCGCGGGCAATGATGCCGCCGCGGCTCCAACCAACCAGGCTGACCTTCGAACCGCTCTGCTGTTCGAGCTCGATGACGCGCGCCGCCACCGCGGACAGATCCGCATCCGGCGCGCGCACATTGCGGCCGCGGCCCCATCCATGGACCTGGTAGCCGAGAAACTCGAGGAACGAGCGAATGGCGAGCGTCGACCGGTCATCTGCCCCCAATCCCGGCAGGACCATGACCGGGTGGGATTGCCCTCGCGGCGCGGTCGCCAGAAGGGGAGCCGCGACGGCAAGCAGCGCAGGAATATCGAGCAAGCCGCGCCCCTCGGCGGCAAGCAAAGCGAGCGAGGGTGGTTTGACGGTCTGCTCCTTAGGTCCCATGACGAATATCCGTTGTTGATGGCCAGAACTGCGCTCCGGGCCGGGGATGCAGGCCAGCAGGCCGTCCTCAGCCCGGTGTTGCGGCCTTTCCAAACACGCCGCCGATCGCCCGCAACAGCCAGCTCGGCTGATACTTGATCCATTGGACCGCGAGTTCGTTGGCAAGTCCCGCGACATGGACCGGTTTTCCCGCCATGCACGCCCGAAAGCCTTCCAGCGCGACGGTCTTCGCATCCATGATCATCATGCTCGGCATGTTGCCGAGATTCGTGCCATGGACCATTCCGGTGTCCGTCACCCCGGGGCACAGCGTCGTCAATGTGATCTTGCTGCCGCTCAGTTCCTGGGACAATGCCTCGCCGAACGAGAGCACATAGGCCTTCGATGCCGCGTAGACCGCAAGGTTGGGTACCGGCATGAATGCCGCGACCGAGGCAACGTTCAGGATCCGCCCGCTGTTGCGCTCGAGCATCGGCGCGAGGAAGAGGCGGGTCAACGCTGTCATGGCCACGATATTGACCTGCAGCAATCGCAACTGGTCCTCAAGGCCGATTGCGCCGAAGCGTCCTTCGAACAACAGGCCGGCATTGTTCACCAGGAGGTCGACCCGCACGCCGGCGTCGTTCAGCGAATCGAACACTGCGTGCGGCGCCAGCGGTTCGCTCAGATCGGCGGCGACAATGGTCACCCTGGTGCCATGGTCGGCCTTGAGCTCGCGCGCAAGGTCCTGCAGCTTGTCGCGGCTGCGCGCCAGCAGTACGAGGCTGAAGCGGTTAGCCGCAAGCACGCGCGCGAGCTCGAGCCCGATGCCGCCCGACGCGCCGGTCACCAGCGCGCACTGCCCCTCATTTGCGCTCATCGACATAAGGTCGTTCCTTTCGCTGCCAGGCCAGCTCTGCGCGATCGGCGAAGGACGCGGGCGAGAATCTTGCCGCGCACCAGACGGCGGTGGTCGCGATGGGCCGGATCGGCTGGTGCGCCGGCGCTCCTCCGATCAACGGCATATTTGCAGGAAAACCGTTCGATCGCCCGCAGCAGCGCCTGAGCTTGCTCGAATTGATCGGCCGTTTCCTTCACCTCGCCCAGCGACTTGCGCAGAGGCTCGAGCACCTCGATCCGGACGAAATGGCCGGACGGTCCGGATTGCGGGTCAAGACTTCGCGCGGCCGGCATCACATCTCCGATCACGTTTGGGCGATCGCCCTGAAGACGTCAGAGGCCACAACCTCGACTGGCTGCAATCCGTCGACGCTCCTGAGCAGGTTCCGCGAGCGATAATAGTCGACCAGCGGCGCCGTCTGCTCATTGTAGGCGTCGATGCGTGCCTTGAGCGTTTCATGATTGTCGTCGGCGCGCACCACGGCGCCCTGCTCGCGCGTTTCGCGGGCCCTTCGCTCGATCCGATCCAGCAACACCGTTTCGTCCGCCTTGAGCTCAACGACGTGGTCGAGCGTAAGGCCCTCGGTATCGAGCAGGTCGTCGAAGCTGACCGCCTGAGCGATCGTCCGTGGGAAGCCGTCGAGCACAAAGCCGCGTTCGGTGTCCGGTTGCGAGATGCGTTCGATCACCGCGGCGATGACGAGCTGATCCGGAACGAGCCCGCCGTTCGCCATAGTTTCCCTGACTTTCCGTCCGATGCAGGTTTCCGCATCGACTGCGGCGCGCAGCATATCTCCGGTGGAGAGATGCGGGATGCCGTACTCCTCAACGAGGCGCCTCGCCTGCGTACCCTTGCCTGCGCCAGGCGGTCCCAGCAGAATTATTCTCATCGCTCGCGTCCCGATACTCGCACGATCGTCAACGGCATTTGCGCCGGCCTTCCAGCAGCGGGTGACCCGGCTCCGCCACGCAGGCCGGGTCTCGCCGAGCTCTTGTCACGCCATCGCCAATCGCGCACTCGGCGCAGGCCGCACCGACAGCAGCAACAGCAATCCGGACAGCAGGTAGAGCGCCATCACGAAGTACATGCTGTAGATGTTGTCACCGGTGCTGCGCACGATCAGGCCGTTGATCGTGGGACTGATCGCCGGACCGAGGTTTCCGAGGCTGCTGATCAGCGCAAGCCCGCCGGCGGCGGCGCCGGTGGAGAGATATTCGCTGGTCAACGCGAAGAACAGCGGCGTCGCCGACGCAATTCCGATCACGGCAAAGGACAGCGCAAGAATCGATCCGACCAGGTTCCCTTGGAGCAGCGTCGTGATCAGCAGGCCGAGAGCGGCGATGCCGACGCAAGCGGCATAATGCCATCGCCGCTCGTGCCATTTGTCCGAATGGCGGCCGATCAGGATCATGCCAATCACTCCTGCGGCATTCGGGATCGCGGCATATACGCCAACGAGGAACAGATCCTTGACACCCCAGCTCTGGATCAGGGTCGGCAGCCAGAACACCATCGTGTAGGTCGCACCGAGCAGCAGCAGATAGACGAATGACAGCACATAGACCTTGGGATCCTTCAGCATCTGCCCGAACGTCCCAGAGGGCTCGCTCTCGACATCCTTCTCATCGTGCTGGAAGGACTCCGCGAGCAGTGCTTTCTCATCCTTCGACAGCCAGGCGGCCTGTTCGGGCTTGTCCTCAAGCAAGACATAGACAAGGACACCGAGGATCAGCGCCGGCAGTCCCTGCACCAGGAACAGCCACTGCCAGCCATGAAGGCCGCCGGCACCGTCGAAGTATTTCAGGATCGAGCCGCATAGCGGACCGGCGATCACAGACACGATGGTTGTCGCCGACATGAAGGTCGCGATCACCTGTCCCCGTCGCACCGACGGATACCAGTAGGTGAAATAGAGAATGACGCCCGGAAAGAAGCCAGCCTCGAACACACCGAGCAGGAACCGCACCAGATAGAACTGGAACGGTGTCGACACGAACATCATGGCTGTTGCCGCCAGCCCCCACAGCAGCATGATCCGCAACAGCGTCTTGCGGGCGCCGATCCTCTCCAGGAGCAGATTGCTCGGCACCTCGAACAGGAAATAGCCGACAAAGAAGATACCCGCACCAAGGCCGTACACCGCCTCGTCGAACGGCAGGGTCTGCTTCATCTGCAATTGCGCATAGCCGATATTGATGCGGTCGAGATAGGCGATCATATAGGCGATCAGCAACAGCGGTATCAGGCGCCAATCGATTTTCGAGAACAGCGATTTATGCGCAGGGCTCTCCAGGAGAGATAGCGATCCCTTGCTCGCAGCGGGCGGGTGCATTGCGGTTTCCTCCAAATGTTCTTCAATTTCGAGACCCGGCGGCGATCCGGCCGCGCCGCGACCGCCCGGGACGTGATTGCCCAACCCGCCGGGCTTGCTAGCTGGCTCGGCTCGCCTTGTCGTTTGCGGCAACCGGCGCAGTCTCATCCGGCTGAATGACAGTTACCGAAGCTGCCGCCGGGGATTTGACCTTCGATTGATCGGCACCCGGCGTCTTCAACTCGACGATTTCGACCTGCGGTAGAGCCTCGATCTCGCGCAGCGCCGCCCGCAGATGCTCGATCATCTCGTAGGACTCGTCCTGCGACAGCACCCGTCGGCATGCGGTCAGGCCGAACTCGAGCAGGCCGGCATAGCTGTGCACCGTGATGTTCAATGCGCTGCCGTGATAGGGGATCGAGACCGGGAAATAGTGCACCATCCGGGCGCCCGCCATGTAGAGATGCTGCCCCGGTCCCGGCACGTTGGAGATTAGCACGTTGCCGGCCGCCGGCAGGCGGCTTGCAAGATTGGAGCGGCCGAGCAGCGAAGCGAGCCCCGTCATCAGCCACGGCGAACCCGTGATCGGCACATCGACACCGAGCACCGGCTTGAGCTCGCGCACGACTGCCTTGGCCGCCTCGGACGAGGCATGGATCGCCTTGAAGCGGGTCGGCAGATCGTCGATATCGGTCGCCAAGTCGACGCGCACCGCCGAGACCTGGTTGTTCATCGCCTTGTCGCCCTCGGCGCGCAGGCTGACCGGTACCATCGCGATCAACGCTTCCTTGGGCAGCAGGCCGCGCTCGGTGAGGAAGCGTTGCAACGCGATGCTGCACATCGCCATGACGATGGTGTTGACTGTGCCGCCGACGCGTCTGCCCAGGGCCTTGATGTCGGCGAGCGGCAACGTCATCGTGCTATAGGAGCGCTGGTTGGTGATGGAATCGTTGAACACCGTCTTCGGCGCCAGCCCGAGACTGAGCGAGCGTTCCCCCTTCTGCGACCGCTGACTGGCCATCACGCTCGCAGCGGTGCCGAGCGCCTTGGCTGCCGTCGGAAGCAGTTCCGCCAGCTTGCGATACTGCTGGGCCGCGTTGTTGGCCGCCGCCTGCAACAGCTCGGTTACACCGAGCTGGTATTGCGCAGCGGCACGCTTACGCCGGGGCGGCGGCACTTCGCGCATCGTGGGTGTGACGTCATAGAGCACCTTGGCGAGCTCGACGCCGGCTTTGCCGTCGACCCCGCTGTGATGGGCCTTGGTGTAGAATGCGACCTGCCCGTTCGCGAGGCCGTCGATGACGTACATCTCCCAGAGCGGACGGCTGCGGTCGAGCAGCGAGGCGTGCAACCGCGCGACGAGTTGCTCGAGCTGTGCCATCGTGCCCGGGCGCCGCAAGGTGACGGTACGCACGTGGTAATCGAGTTCGATATCGTCATCCTCGATCCAGACGGGCTCGGCGAGCTGGAACGGCATCTGCGCCAGCTTGCGATTCAGCAATACCGAGAGATGCAGCCGCTTGCCGAGCATCTCCTTGACGTCCTCGTAGTAGTCGCCCTGGTAGCCTTCGGGAAGATCGAAGATCATCAGGCTGCCGACATGCATCGGCGTTTCCGGTGTTTCGAGATGCAGGAACGATGCATCCATGCTGCTGAGTTGGTCCATGCTTTCCTCCCGTGGCGTTGTGACGGCAATCGCCGCACCTGACGACCGGTGCCCAAGCCTTGCGGGCCGCGGTCATCGCATTCCTGTCAGGGCCCGATACTGCCGAACGGGGTCCGAGGGCGGGCTTGCTCCCTCGGCCGCTCGACGCATCGGCCGGCTCACGCAGGCGATCTCATGCCTGCGCCTGGGCCTTGCGCTCCTCCTCGTCGTAAAGCTCCTTCTTCGAAAGCTTCCCGACCGCGGTTTTCGGCAGCTCGGCGCGGATCTCCAGCGCGTGCACCATCTCGTGCTTGCCGAGCTTGTCCTTTAGAAACGCCTGCAGCTCTTCGAGCTTGAACGGCTTGGCATCCGCCTTCAGCTTGACGAAGGCCTTCGGCGACTGGCCGCGATAGTCGTCGCGGATGCCGATCACGGCGACCTCCTCGACCGCCGGATACTTGTAGATCGCCTCTTCGAGGACACGCGGATAGACGTTGAATCCGCTGCACAGGAGCATGTCCTTGGTGCGGTCCACGATGAAGATGAAGCCGTCTTCATCCATGTAGCCGACATCGCCCGTGCGCAGAAACCCGTCTGATGTCGTGACCTCGGCAGTCGCGTCCGGCTTATTCCAGTAGCCCTTCATCACATTGGGGCCGGTGATGCAGATTTCGCCGCGCTCGCCGAGCGGGACGTAGCTGCTGCTGTTGTCGACATCGAGGAACTTGATCACGATGCCGGGCATCGGCATGCCGCAGGAGCCGGCCTTGCGCGTCGCTCCCGGCTGCGCTGGCGTGAAGGTTCCACTCGGCGAGGTCTCGGTCATGCCCCAGCCCTCGCTCAGGCTGCAGCCAGTGATGGACGCGAACTGCTGCGCCACCTCGAGCGGCAGCGGCGCGCCGCCGGATCCGCAATATTTGAGCGTGCGCAGGCTGTGCTTCGGTGTCTCAGGATGGTTGATCAGCGCGGTGAACATCGTCGGCACCCCGCAGAAGACGCTGACCGATTTCGTCGAGATTTCTTCGAGCGCGGCCTTCGGATCGAAGCGGACATGCTGGATGATCTCGGCGCCCATCAGGACGCCGAACAGCACATTCACCGACAGCGCATAGATGTGGAATGGCGGCAGGACGGCCAGGAAACGCTCCTGCCCATCCACCAGCACCGGCGGCGAGCCCGCCGTTGTCGCCCGGTACTGCTGGCACGCGCTGGTCAGATTGGCGTGCGTGAGCATCGCGCCTTTCGGCAGCCCCGTGGTGCCGCCGGTATATTGCAGAACGGCGATTGTCTCGCGCGGATCGGCAATCGGATAGGTCTCGCAGGCACCGTCATTGTGGATCAGCTGGCCGAAGCTGACGTGATGATCATCCCAGTTGACTTCGCTCAGTTGCTTGGCCGCCTTCATCTCGTTGATGACGGCGTCGGGATCGGCCGTGATCTCACCAAGCGAACCGACCACGAGTTTCTTCAATCTCGTCTTGCCGAGCATCGCCGCCATCTGTGGGTAGAGCGCAGCCATGTCGAGGGTGATCAGGATATCCGTGCGGCTGTCCTCGATCTTGTGTTCGAGCACCTTGGCGGCGTCCAGCGGCGAGTAATTGACCGCCGTGCCGCCGGCCTTGAGGATGCCGAAGAACGCAATGATGTAATGTGGCGTGTTGGGCAGATAGAGGCCGACATGGACGCCCGGCTTCACGCCGAGCAGCTGCAGGCCCTTGGCCACGCGATCGGTGAGCCGCCCGAGCTCGGCGTAGCTGATCCGCTTGCCCATGAAATCGATAGCAGGACGCATCGGCCATTTGGTAACGGCCTCGTCGAGAATCCCCTGCACCGGTCCGGGAGCGATCTCGATATCCCAGTGCACGCCGTCGGGATAGGATCGGATCCAGGGCATGTCGTTCATGAGATCTCTCCCTCTATGGTCTCTGAGGTCAGACGGCCGTGACGCCGCCATCGACCGCAATGGTCTGGCCGGTGATGAATGCACAGGCATCGGAGGCAAGCAGCGCGGCGACGCCCTTGAGATCTTCGGGGCCGCCCTCGCGGTTCATCGGCGCCATGTGCGCGGTCGCACTCTGATCGAGTTGCGCGGTCATCTTGGTCGGGAAATAGCCCGGCGCGATCGCATTGACGTTGATGCCGAGCGGTGCCCATTCATTCGCCAGCGTGCGGGTCAGGTTGACGACCGCACCCTTGCTGGCGTTGTAGGCCAACGTCGGCGTGCCTTCCGGATAGCAGCCGGTCAGTCCCTGGATCGAGGCGATGTTGATCACCTTGCCGCGCCGCCGCGGCACCATGCAGCGGCGACCGACCTCCTGCGTGGCGATGAAGATCGCGGTCACGTTCAGGTTGATCACCTTGTTCCAGCCGTCGAGCGTGTGCTCGATCGTCGGGGCGCCCCATGAAGTACCGGCATTGTTGACCAGGATGTCGATCGGGCCGAGCGCGGCCACGACATGCTCGACCATCGGCGGGATCGTCTCCAGCCTGCCCATGTCGCAAACCACCGGCAGCGCCTCGATCCCCAGTCCTTTCAGGTGGGTGGCCGCGGTCTCGAGCTCGTCGTGCTTGCGAGCGGTGATCGCGACCTTTGCGCCGAGCTCGCCCAGCACCTCGGCGATCTGAAGACCAAGGCCTCTCGATCCGCCCGTCACGAGCGCGACGCGGCCGGTCAGGTCCTGCAACTTGGCGAGGCTCATGGCTTCCTCCGGTGGGTTGGCTCCTCTCGCGCAGCGCTACTTCGGCTGCAGCAGCTTCTGAAGGTTCGCGAGATTCTCCTGCATGCGGTCCTGCATGACTTTCCAGGCGTTGTTGCGCGCCTGCGCCTCCAGCTGCGAAAGCTCGCGGAAGTTCGCGACCGCCTTCTCGACCTGCTGCTTGGCGTTCTCCGCCTGCTTGGTCATGGCTTCGCCGCTCGCGAGGTCCTTCATCCCGGCCTGCCACTGCGCGAGCGTTTCCTGCAGGATCTCGTTGCGTCGGCTGACCATCGCCTGGATGCCTTCGTAGGCCTGCCGGTTCGCTTCCGCCAACGCCTCCATGTCCTTGCGCTGCCACTCGATCAGTGCGGCGATATCGACGCCGGGCAACGTGAACCGCTCGGCCATTTTCTTCAGGTCTCCGAGCCATGGCATCGCGCCCATGCTCATTGCGTCGGATTGGCTGTCATCGGTCCCCATCGATGTCCTCCTTCTGGTATTGGGCTGATGGCGGCGAAACGCCGTCCAGTGGACTGCGCGTCAGGCCGCGGATGAGCGCGACCGAAACAGAGTGAGACTGTCGTCGGCGCGATCGGGATCGGGGTACACCAAGCCGCGCAGACCGCTGCGGTCGAATGGCGACCATTCAGCCTCCTGCAGCGCGAGCCGATCGGCGATCGCATAGAGCACGGCCGGATTGTGTCCGAGCCCGCAATGACTGCCTTCGACCTCGATGTTCTGCGTCCGGTCGGCATGCTGCTCGCGGCAGCCCCACCACGAAACGATGCCGTCGGTGCGCGAGTAGATCGCCGTGCTCGGCACCGGCGGCGGCAGCTTCATCGCATCCCGATCGGGCCAGTCGTCGACACGGCGTTCGCTCAGGACTTCGTAGAGACGCCACGCATTGCTCGCCTTCGGTTCGTTGGCGAACGGGCTGCCCAGCGTGATCACCTGACGCACCAGCTCGGGCGTGCGCCGTGCAATCTCGCGCGCAAAGACCCCGCCAAGGCTCCATCCGATCAGGCTGACCTTGCGCTGGTATCGCTCGGCGAGCTCGGCCAGTCTTGCGTCCATGGCGGCCTCGACGCCGGGTCGCGGTCCGCGATTGGGGCCGAGCTTCCAGCCGTGCACCGCATAGCCTTGCGCCTTCAGGTAGGCGCGCAATGGTCGCGTGGAGATGTCGCTGGCGGAGAGCCCCGGCAATACGAGCACCGGATGTCCATCGCCGCGCGGTGCGCGCCGAAGCAGCGGATAGCTCGCGAAGAACGCCTGCAGCTCCCAGATCCCGCGCACCTCGAGCGCGAGCAGGAGTTGCGACGGCGGCGCGGAACGGTCGACGGCCGTGTTCATGTCAGAATGTCCCCTCCCGGATCGCATGGAGTGTCCCCACGACCCGTCATTTTTAATCGCTGCCATGCTTCGCGAGCGGCTCCATACCAACCCGACCGCGCAGCCGTGCATTCTTTTGGTCTCAAAACGCTATCGGGCAGGTCAGATGGGTAAAAGGTGCAATTGGCCCGCTTGAGCGGTTAGTTTGGGACATCCGCCAACGAATCCTGCGCGCGTGCCGCGACGCTCGATGCCCGGCCGTTGCGGAAGTCCGACGGGCTCTTGCCGGTCCAGCGGACGAAGGCGTGGCGGAAATTCGCCGCATCGCTGTAGTCCAGCCGCGCGGCGATCTCGTCATTGGTCATTTGGGTGTTGCGCAGATAGCCGACCGCGAGCTGCATGCGGACCTCGGAGACGACCTGCCGGTAGGTCTGCTGCTGCAGCTGCAGCCTGCGGCGGAACGTCCGCGGATGAATCGCGAGCTCCGCCGCCATTGCCTCGATGCTCGGAAAGCGGCCGGGATGTTCGAGGAGCCGTCGCCTGATGTCGGCGGCGAGGCCATCGTCATGCCCGATCCGATCAAGATGCTGATGGCAGATTCGGCCCGCCATTGCCCTGGTCATCTCGTCGGGGCGGACCGCCGGATGGTTGATCCAGGCCGTGTCGAACTCCAGCACGTTCTTGCACTGGCCGAACTCGACTGGACACTGAAAGATGCGATCGTAGGTTTTGGCGTGGGGTGGCGCCGTGTAGGCGGCGCTGAGCTTCGAGAAGCGGAACGAGCCGCCATAGATGTCGCGGCTCAGCGTCTGATAGGCCGCAAAGGCGAACTCAAGCGCGAAACGATAGACGTCATGAGCCGGATCGCGAGAGAGCAGAGGGTCGAACAGACAGCTCACCGTATCGTCCTTGCGGGTAAAGTCGATGTCGGCGACCGTACCCAGGACACGGCTGTACTTGGCCGCGAAGTCAATGACTTCGGCGCGGGTCGGGCTGCTCAGCATGGCATAGCCATACATGCCGTAAGCCAGGACATGCATTCGTGCACCGGCACGAAACGCGATCGCCGGATCCCGCGACAACCGCATCGCATTGCGAAACACCGTCTCGACCTGCCGATACGAGACGCGCACGGACGAATCCCTGAGGTCGGCACTCCTCAAATCGGCGCCGCCGAGCGTGCGCGACGCGGAGATCCCGTCCTCGGACAGGACATCCACCACCGCAGCGATCCGTTGCGGCGAGTAGAGACACTGCAGGAGATTTGGTGACGGGTGATACACGAGCTCCCTCGTCCGCCTTCAGCGTCTGTTTGCCAGCCCCGCCATCCGGTTCCTCGCTTCCTGCTGGGAGGCTAGTAAGCCGGACCGGGCAGCGGAAGGTTCGATTGGTCTTGTTTGAAGGTGAATTCCGGACAGGACCGGCCAAAAGAAAGACCGCCGAGGGAGGGCGGTCCAAGTAGGGAGAACGCGATCGCGAGCGCAATCACGGCGCCGAGCATAAGCACGCTTTCGCGGCACAAAAGGTTCGATTGAGCCAATTTGGCGGTGAACTACGGACAGAGCTGCCCTGGATATGCTGGCGTTACAGCCCCTCGTCGCTTCGGAACTCGGATGGATTCCTGCCGGTCCAGCGCAAAAAGGCGTGGCGGAAATTGGCCGCGTCGCTGTAGCCCAGCCGGCTCGCGATCTCCTCATTGGTCATGCGCGTCTTGCGCAGATACTCGATCGCAAGCCGCATGCGCACCTCCGCAAGCAGATCGCGATATGAAGTCCCCTCCGCCTCGAGCCTGCGCCGCAGCGCCCGGGGATAGATGTCGAGCTGCTCAGCGATCGCCTCGATACTTGGATAGCTACCCGGCTGCTCGATCAAGAGCCGGCGGATATCTGCGGCTACGCCGCCGGCGCGATTGACCTCGCCGAGTATCTCCTCGCACATCTCCCGCGCCATGGCGTGGGTTCGCGGATCCGCCAGCGCCCGCGGACCGTCATTGCGCGCGTATTCGTATCCGCAATGCAGTTGATTGAAGAGCACCGGACATTGGAAAAGGCTTTGATAGGCTGCTGTGGACGGCGGCGCATAGTCGAGCAGCACGCGCGAAAACCCGAAGCTCTGACCGGAGCGGTCGCGAATGGTGGTCAGATGCGCGGCCAGCGCGAACTCCACCGCGAAGCGATGCACGCTCTCGGTCGGATTCGGCCAATGCATGGGCTGGAAGGTTGCCACCACTCTCTCACCATTATACGACAGGCCAAAATCGCAGAACGGACCCACCACGCGGATGTACCGCGCCGCGAAGTCGCGCGCCTCCGCGTGCGTTGCGCTGCTCAGCAGCGCGTATCCGTACATGCCATAGGCGGTGACATGCATTCGCGCGCCCGAGTGCAACGCAATAGCGGGGTCCTTTGCCAGCCGCAGCGCATTGCGGATCACCGTGTCGAGCTGCCGATACGATATTCGCGTCGTATGGGACTCGAGCTGGGCGATGCCAAGCCTGGTCCCTTCGAGGACCATCGATGGATCAATGCCCTGCTCGCCAAGCTCGGCCGCAATGGCCGCGATCGAATGCGGCGGGAAGATGCGCTGCGAAAAACCGGCTGACGTTCGACTTGGCGGTTCGCTGGCTTGCGGATCTTGCCTGGTCATGACGACCGCTTGCCCCCTGGCATTCCGCACGCTCCTCCCTTGCTATTGATCGACCGTTCCGAGCGTAAGCCCGATCGCGTGCGCGACGCAATGATCGGATCGCGCGGGCCTTGCGCGCCGCCTTCCGCGTCCGGAAGTCACCCGGTCGGCGGTCCAATCGCACCTTTCTCCGTTTCGCAAGATCGCTAGGCTCGCGATGCCTTGCTCGACAAGCGGCATGCAGCCGGAGGCGTGCATTGACCAAGCGTTATCACGGGAGGAGCGGATGCGACGGGAAGACGTTCTCAAGCAGCTGACCACGCCGATCGGCGCGCCGGCATTTCCCCGCGGACCGTTTCGTTTCACCAACCGCGAATACCTGAACATCCTGTATCGTACCGATATCGAAGCGTTGCGCGCCGCGGTTCCCGAGCCGCTGGAGATCGACGACCCGCTGGTCCGCTGGGAAATCATGCGGATGCCCGACACCTCGGGTCTTGGCGACTACACCGAATGCGGCCAGGCGGTCCAGGTGCGCTTCGGCGACGAGAAGGGTGAATACCTTCACGCCATGTATCTCGACAATTTGCCGGCGCTGGCATCCGGCCGCGAAATCAGCGGCTACCCCAAGGTGATCGGCAAGCCGAGGCTCTACGTCGATTCCGACACGCTGGTGGGAACGATGGATTACGGCACGCTGCGGGTTGCCACCGCGACGATGGGCTACAAGCACCGTGCGGTGGACCTCGAGAAGGCGAAGGCCGAGATCTGCGTGCCGACCTTCATGCTGAAAATCCTGTGGACCTATGACAGCCCGAAGCCGGCGGGCGAGCCACGCATCTGCGAGCTGCTGCGCTCCGAGATCACCGACATCACCGTCAAGGGCGCATGGACCGGCCCGGCGCGGCTCGAGCTGTTCGCCCACGCATTGGCACCGATGGCCGACTTTCCGGTGCGCGAGATCGTCGCGTGCAGCCACATCATGACCGACCTGACGCTGTCCCGCGCCAAGCGCTGCCACAACTATCTCGATCAGCCGCGCTGAGCGGACGCTCCGGAGGAAACCATGCCATCATCCGCAGATCGTGCCGTCGTGCTCAACCGATATCGCAATGTGTGCGTCATCGGAGCCGGCGTCATCGGATCCTCTTGGGCAGCGCTGTTTCTCGCGCACGGGCTCAACGTCGTGATCAACGACCCGCAGCCCGACATCGAGGCCGTCGTCAAGGCCGCGCTGATCAAGATCGCACCGACGCTGCTGAAGCTTGGTCTGCCGCATGAGGGATTGGAGCGCAATCTGCGCTTCGAGCCGGATCTGGCACGCGCCGTTGCCGGCGCCGACCTCGTGCAGGAGAACGGTCCGGAGAAGCCCGAATGGAAACAGCAGCTCTGGGCGCGGATCGAGGCTGCGGTGCCGAAACATGCGCTGTTGCTGTCATCCAGTTCGGCGCGGCCCGCCACAGAGCAGGCGCACGAGATGAAGGATGCGAGCCGGCTGCTGGTCGGCCATCCCTTCAATCCGCCGCATCTCATTCCATTGGTCGAGGTCGTTCCCGGCGACCGGACCGATCCGGCAGCGACCGCCGACGCCGTGGCGTTCTATGAGGCGCTCGGCAAGGTACCGCGCGTGCTCAAGAAGGAGATCCAGGGCTTTGTCGCCAACCGGCTGCAGCGCGCGATCATGCGCGAGGCCTGCTATCTCGTGCAGGAGGGCGTCGTCACGGTCGACGAGTTGGACGACATCGTCACCAGCTCGATCGGCCTGCGCTGGGCGGTGAACGGGCCATTCAGCTCGTTCCACATGGGCGGCGGACCGAACGGGCTCGAATCGTTCTTCCAGCACCTCGGCAAGAACATGGCCGCGTCGTTCAAGGTGATTCCGCAAGTCGACCTCGACGAGGCGCTGCAGCGCCGGATCATCGATCAGGCCGCCGCATCGTTCGGCAGGACGCCGATTCCGCAGATGGAGCGCGCGCGAGACGACACCCAGGTGGCGCTGCTGCACGTACTGGCCGCGCGCAACGGAAGGGATCGCACATAACCGGCTCGCCTCGGGCTGCATGCAACCGCAGGCCCAGGGGAGCTACTTCGGGGACAAGGTCATCCGGTCGGAGAGACCCGACGATACCGGGATGATTTCAAAGCAATCAAGCGGAGACGGACTCATATGAGCATCTTCGAGGGTTTGAAGGTCATCGACTGCGGCAGCTTCATCGCCGCCCCGACCGCGGCAACGCTGTTGGGAGACTTCGGCGCCGACGTGATCAAGATCGAACCGCCCGGCGCAGGCGATGCGTTCCGTCAGGTGCCTAAACTGCCGGGCATGCCGAGATCCGACCAGCCCTATGGCTGGCTGCTTGATAACCGCAATAAGCGCGGCCTCGCGCTCGATCTGTCAAAACCCGAAGGCCAGGCGGTGCTGCACCGGCTCGCCTCGACCGCGGACGTGTTCATCACCAACTATCCACTCGCCGTCCGCAGCAAGCTTGCGATCGGCTACGAGCGGCTCGCCGCGATGAACGATCGGCTGATCTACGCATCCTTCACCGGATATGGCGAAACCGGCGACGAGGCGGGAAAGCCGGGCTTCGATGTCACTGCCTACTGGGCGCGTTCAGGCCTGATGGACATGGTGCGGAGCGACGCCAGCACGCCGCCTGCACGGGCGCTCGCCGGCATGGGCGATCATCCGTCCGGCGTTTCGCTGTTCGCGGCGGTCGCGGTAGCGCTGTATCAGCGCGAGCGTACTGGCCGCGGCACCCAGGTCGGCTCCTCGCTGCTCGCGAACGGCGTCTGGTCGAACGGCATCATGGCGCAAGCCGCGCTGTGCGGCGCGACCTTCACGCCACGACCGCCGCGCGAGAACCTGTTCAATGCACTCGGCTGCTACTACCGCTGTCGCGACGGCCGCTGGCTGCTGCTCGCGATCGTCAACGAGCAGCGCGACTTTCCGACCGTGGCGAAATGCCTCGGCCTCGACCATCTGCTCACTGATCCACGCTTTGCCAAGCAGACCGACCGGTTCGCCCGCTCCGCGGAACTGATCGCCCTCTTCGACGCGGCCTTCGCGACGCGCGACCGCGACGAGTGGCGCGCGCGGCTCGATGAGGCAGGGATCGTCTTCGAATGCGTTGCCGAGATGAGCGACCTGTCTGCCGACCGGCAGATGCTGGCAGCCGGCGTGCTGGTGCCGTTCGAGAACGACGGAATGTTGACCATCGACAGCCCGTTCTTTGTCGACGGCGCGACCAAGGTGAAGCCACGCAAGGCGCCCGCGGTCGGCGAACACAGCACTGAGATATTGCGTGAGGCTGGCTACGATGACGCGGCCATCGCCGGGATGCGCGACAGCAAGATCATGGCATGACACGCTGACCGTCAGGCGATGCCTGACGGGTCAAGGTGCGCGCGAGAAAGGCCGCGCCCTCGGTTGAGGAGCGCGGCCAGTCTCGAGGCCCGAACCGGGGGCACCACAGCGGCGGTGCGGCGCAGCTGAGGTTCGGAAGGCGCCTCCGAGAGGGATCAGCTAGAGCCTGAGGTGCGCCAATGCCGGCCGATGGATCGCCTTACCGCGCGTCGCCCCACACATCTCAACCCCTTGACCAACCATTGCGTTTCCGGTCGATGGCCAGTCTATGCACGGAGTTCGTCCGCGAGGAGGTTCGGCGAGGCCAGTTCGGAGGTGACTTATGGACAGCCCGCGATGACGAACGATCAAGCGTCGTGCTGCCCGCCCTCCGCGGCCTTCACATCGGCGAAGAAACCCGGAAATCGGATGGGCTCTTGCCAGTCCAGCGGATAAAGGCATGCCGGAAGTTGGCGGCGTCGCTATAGCCCAGTCGGCTCGCGATTTCCTCGTTGGTCATCGCGGTCTTGCGCAGGTATTCGATCGCAAGGCGCGTCCGCACCTCGGCGAGGAGCTCGCGATACGATGTATCTTCGGCCTCGAGCTTTCGCCGCAGCGCCCGGGGATGCATCGAAAGCCTCTCGGCGATCGCCTCGATGTTCGGATACCTGCCCGGCTGCTCGATCAGCACGCGCCGGACGTCCACCGCGATCCCGCCCGCCTGGTTGACCTCGGACAACACCTGCTCGCACATCTCGCGCGCCATCCCGTGGGTGCGGGAGTCCGCCAGCGCCACCGGACCATCGGCTTGCGACAACTCATACCTGTATTCATTGCCCCGCTGCTGAAACAGAACCGGGCAGTCGAAGATCGCCTGGTAGGCACCAGCATGCGCCGGTTCGCCATAGGCAACGGAAATCTGCGAAAAGCGGAACGATTCGCCCGCCAGATCCTTCATGGTCGTCAAATGCGACGACAGCGCGAACTCGGCCGCGAAGCGATGCACGTCCTGTGTTGGATTGGGCCAATGCAGCGGCTCGAACGCGCAGACGACCGCCGCGCCGTCATACGAATATTTCGCATCGCAAAGCGGGCCCACGACCCGGAGATATCGATTGGCGAAGGTCCGCACATCGTCATAGGTCGCGCTGCTCAGTAATGCATACCCGTACATTCCATGCGCCGTCACGCGCATCCGCTGTCCGGCGCGAAGCGCAACCGCCGGGTCGTTCGACAGCCGCAGCGCATTGCGAACCACAACGTCGATCTGCCGGTACGAGATACGCGTCGTGTGCGCTTCGAGCTTGTCCTCGGTCAGGCCCGTGCCTGCCAGCGCCACGGACGATCGGACGTCCAGCCTGCCAAGCTCGGCAATAATGGCCGCAATCAACTGCGCCGAATAGACGTACTGGTCGAAATCCGGCGGCAATTGACATGCGGGCACGGCGTCTCGCGGGCGCCCTCCAGCGCTCATGGTCGTCCTCCTCCTAATGTAGAGTCTAGCTCCAAATCGAAATCATTCGCAATGCTGGCGGCGGCCAGCGGGCCTCCGCTATCCCCAACCTCGGGGGAGCGCGGCGACAGGGTCGTGCCCGCGGCTCGAGCTCGTTCTCGGATGCTTCGCAGCAGTCGTGGTTCGCGTCAGCATTCCACGACGTTCACCGCAAGACCGCCCAACGACGTTTCCTTGTATTTGGACTTCATGTCTTCGCCGGTCTGCAGCATCGTCTTGATGACCGCATCGAGTGAGACATAGTGCTTGCCGTCGCCGCGCAACGCCATTCGCGCGGCGTTGATCGCCTTGATGGCCCCCATCGCGTTGCGCTCGATGCAGGGGATCTGCACCAGTCCGCCAACGGGATCGCAGGTGAGACCGAGATTGTGCTCCATGCCGATCTCGGCCGCGTTCTCGACCTGTGCCGGCGTACCGCCGAGCACCGCCGTCAGGCCGCCCGCGGCCATCGAACACGCGACGCCGACCTCGCCCTGGCAGCCAACTTCCGCGCCGGAGATCGAGGCGTTCGCCTTATAGAGCATGCCGATCGCGGCCGCGGTGAGCAGAAAGGTGATGATGCCGTCGTCAGTCACGCCGGGACTGAACTTGACGTAATAGTGCAGCACAGCCGGGATCACGCCGGCGGCGCCATTGGTCGGCGCGGTTACGATCCGTCCGCGCGCTGCGTTCTCCTCGTTGACCGCCATCGCGAAGGCGTTGACCCAATCCATCGCAGCGAGCGGATCGACGCCCTCGGTATCGCTGTTTCGGACCGACAATTCGCGATAGAGCGCCGGCGCGCGACGGCGAATGTTCAGCGGGCCAGGCAACGGTTCGGCCGCGCCCGCATTGCCGATCCCGAAGCCGCGCTCGACGCATTGCTTCATCGCGTCCCAGATATTCAGGAGACCGGCCCGGACCTCGGCCTCGGTCCGATAGACGCATTCGTTGGCGAGCATCATTTCGGCGATCGAGCGGCCACTCTCCTGCGCGCGCGCCACCAGCTCCGCACCGGTGCCGAACGGATATGGCCAGATCGAAGGCGCGCCGGCGGCACCTTCAGGCGCATCGTCAAAGCCGCGCTCGATCACAAACCCGCCGCCGATCGAGAAGTAATAGCGTTCCGCCAGCAGCGTGTCGCCGGCCGCGAACGCCGCGAGGCGGATCCCGTTGGGATGTTCCGGCAGCGCGCTGTCGGGCTTGAACACGATGTCGCGCCCGCGCCGGAACGCGACCGGATGAACATCGAGCAGCCGCAACTCGCCCGAGCGCCGAATGTCGGCGAGCCGCGGTGCTACCTGGGCTGGATCGACCGTGTCGGGCTTTTCGCCGAGCAGCCCGAGGATCACGCCGAGGTCGGTCGCGTGCCCTCGCCCGGTGGCGCCCAGCGATCCATAGAGATCGGCGCGGACTTGCACCGTTCGCTCCAGAAGGCCATCGCGCTCGAGCGCCCGGACGAATTGTCCGGCCGCGCGCATCGGCCCCACCGTATGCGAACTCGAGGGGCCGATGCCGATCTTGAAGATGTCGAAGACCGAAAGCATCAGACAGCGGGCAGTTGTTGCTTCACCAGTTCGACCCAATAGGCGGCGCCGAGCGGCAGGATGGCGTCATTGAAATCATAGTATGGATTGTGCAGCGGCGGATCGTTGGCGGTTTCGCCTGCGCCGATGCAGATATACGCGCCTGGGCGCTCCTGCAGCATGAAGGCAAAATCCTCCGATCCCATCGCCGGCTTGATGTCGGTTTGCACCTGATCGGCGCCGACGAGGCCTGCGGCCGCCGCAGCCGCGGCATCGGTTTCCGCGGGCGTGTTGATCACGCCCGGATAGCCTCGCATGTAGCTCAGATCGATCTTTGCGCCATGGGTTTGCGCAACGCCGGCGCAGACCTGCTTCATGGCAGCCTCGACATGATCCTGCACCTCGGCGTCCAGCGTCCGCACCGTGCCGCGCAACGTAACAGTCTCGGGCACCACGTTCCAGGTGTCGCCGCCATGGATCTGGGTGACGCTCACGACGGCTGCGTCCATCGCGCCGATCCGGCGGCTCACGATACCTTGCAACGCCGAGACGAGGTCGGCCGACACCAGGATTGAATCGATGCCTTTCTCAGGCGTCGCGGCGTGGCAACCGCTCCCGGTCACCACGATCTCGAACGTATCGAGGAAGGCCGTCGCAATGCCGGTCCTGATCGCGAATTTTCCACGCGGGATGTTCGGAATGTTGTGCATGCCGTAAACCGCGTCGGCCGGAAAGAGCTTGAACAGACCCTCCTCGACCATCTTCCTGCCGCCACCTTCATTCTCCTCGGCGGGCTGGAAAACGAAATGGACGGTGCCGCGGAACGGCCGGTGTCGGGCGAGATGAACGGCGGCTCCGAGCAGCATCGTGGTGTGGCCGTCGTGGCCGCAGCCGTGCATCTTGCCGACGCGGGTCGATTTGTACGCGCGGTCCCCCAGTTCCTGGAGATCAAGCGCGTCCATGTCGGCTCGCAGCGCGATCGTCGGACCCTCGCCGTTCTTCAACGTTCCGACCACGCCGGTTCCGCCGAGGCCACGATGGACCGGGATCTGCATCTCCATCAATGCATCGGCCACGAGCTGGGCCGTGCGGCGCTCTTCGAACGCGGTTTCCGGGTTGGCATGGATGTCATGACGCCAATCCCGCATCCGGGCGCAGATATCGTCGGCGATTCCAAATTCCTTTGACATGCGTAGGTCTACCTGTCCGTTGCTTAGCGATGGAAGAATTCGGCGATCAATGTCGCGCCGAGGAACGTGCCTGCGGCGGCCGTCAGCGAGACCACCACGATACGCCAACTCAGCTTCCTGAAGATCGGAAGGTCCTTGGCCACCGAGAAGCCGGCCAGCGTCAGCACGGGGGTCGTGAAAGCCAGGAAGTTCAGCTTGTCGACCGAGCCGATCATCGCGTTGGAGAACGGCAGCAGGCCGGGGATGCCGAGCACGGTAGTGACCACGACCAGGATGAGAATGTGCGGCACCTTGGTCAACAGCCGGGCAAGCGCGTCGACCAGCAGCACGACGGCGAGCATGACCAGGAGACCTGCCCCCGATTGCAACAGCAGCACCTTGTAGGTGAGTGAATTGCCGATCAGAACGCCGCCCGCGACGGTGACCCAGGCGAGCAGCGAGTCCGAGAAGCCGAACGTGCCGTGCTTTGCCTCGCCGACGCCTGCGATCGACGGCCCGAGATCTCCCAACTTCGCGTTCGAGAACCGACCGAGCACGGGCTCCAGCCTGTCATACAGCCAGGAGCACACCGGCAGCGAGAAGAACAAGGCGAAATAGAACCCGAGGACGGCGGTCATCAGGTTCGCCGCCGAGGCGATCGCAATAAGCTCCTTCGCCATCTCGGGCGGGTTGTGGCCGTTGATGGTGCCGATCGCGGCCGCCATCATGCTGCCCGAGCCAACCCCGGCGCCCATCGCAAGCGACCGCGGGTCGAAGATGTGCAGGCTGGCGACAAAACCGGCCAGCAGCGCGATGAACAGCGCGCCGAGCACGGTGCCGGTGATGTATTCGGCCAGCACGCCGCGCCCCTCTGCCGAGTTCATGCCGTACTTCTCGCCGATGATCACCAGATTGCCTTCACGGCCGATCGAGAAGGTCGCGCCGACCGCCTCGCGCTTGACGCCGAGCAAGAGCGCAATCGGCAGGCCGAGGACCAGCGTGCCGAAGGTATGTCCGAGCTCCTGGAAGAGCAGCGCCCAGCCGGCCTTCTGCACCTCCGGAAGCGCACCGCCGACCGTGAATGCCATCTTGACCACGAAGAGCAGCAGGCCCGCGTTGAGCAGTTGTCCCGCGTAGGTCTGCAGGCCAGGCCCGATCCGCGCGGCGGCGGGCAGATAACGCGCTGAAAGGCTCCATGCGGCAGCGATCAGCAGCGCCCACACCATCGGTTGAAGCAACACCGTGCCCGGCCCGATCTGAAACTGGACGATCCCGATCGTCTCGGCGACGGCAACGATGATCAGAACGGCAACGAACAATGTGAGCTTGCCGGAGCTTGCAGAATCGACTGCCTGAGCGGACTGGTCTGCGGACGGGGAAGAGGTCGACGTCATAGTGCTGGACACCTCAAGGAAATGATTGCGAGACAATGCGGTGAATGGTGAACCAACTTGCCGGCCCAGCATCGGGGAGAACGCATGTTGCATCAATGATCGAGGTGTCCAATTTCCGTTGCATTTTTTGCAACACTCGCGGAACGCCGTTCCGGCCTGCGCAAGCCGCCGCGTGGATGATCATTCGGATGCAGCAGAGCCATCCAGTGCGGGGAGCGCACTTGTCGCGAATTAACCGCGCCGCCCGGTCTTGCCGTCGCGAACGTGACTCCCGCGGGGATTGCGACGCAATTTCTCCGGTGGCGGCCCGCGCTACTCGATCGCGCCGGATGAGCCATTCGGCTCGAGCTTCTGCACCTCCGACACGTTGACACCGAGCACCACGATGTCGTGCGTCTTGCCTTGCAGGTCCTTGACCTGATCGCGCAATAGCGCCTCGACGCGGAAACCGAGCGCCTCGAAGATCGCGATCGCCCGGGTCTGGTCCGACGTCATCTGCACGGTCAGGCGCTCGAGGCCCATCGACAGCGCGAGATCGAAAGCCTCATTGGAAAGCGCCCGCCCGATGCCGGTCCCGCGCACATGCGAGGCAATCACGGTCCTGATCTCGCCGACATGGGCCGACCACGACATTGGGTCCCGCACGATCGCACCGCACCCCACCACTGCGTCATCCCTCACCGCGAGCAAGCTGACGATCGAGCCGCGTTCGATCTCCTTGATCCATGCCGAGAGCACCTTCCGCTCGCTGATATTCCTCGGCAGGAACAGCATGTCATGCACCGCAAGCGCCTTGGCGAATTTGAGGGTGGCGGCCTCGTCGGCAGCTCCCATCAACCGGAACTGGACATCTCCACTCTCGAAGTTGACGCGACGTGGATAGGATCGCATCTTGGTATTCCTCATGCAGACGGCTCGCTCAATCAAAGGTTCGCACTTCGCCGCAACCGCCCTTGCGGGGGCACCGCGTTTCTCTCGCCTGTCCTGCACGCGAGAGCCGGATCACGCAAGCCGGGCGTGCCAATGTCCGAATATAACCCCTGAAGCGGCCAGTTTGCACCTTTCCCAGCTGGCATGAGCACAAGAGCCTTTCGACAATGACCAATAAAAGCGCGCCCAGGAGCAACGACGAACGACCGCTGCATGAAATACTTCGGCAGCATGCCCGTGAGCGGCCGGAGAAACCGGCCTGCATCTGGTATGGCCGTGCCGTCACGTTCCTCGAACTCGACCGCGCCAGCGATGCATTTGCGGCACGCCTGCAACAGCTCGGCGTCGCCAAGGGCGAGCCGGTCGCGCTGTTCATGAACAACTGTCCGCAATACATGATGGCGCAGTACGGCATCCAGAAGATCGGCGCCATCGCCTCGCCGTGTGGCGCGCTGAACAAGGAGCACGAACTCGCCTATCAGCTCGACGATCTCGGCGCGCGCGTGATCGTCGCGGCCGAGCCGCTGCTGCCGATCGTGCGGCAGGTCCGCGACAAGACCAAGCTCGAGCATGTGTTCGTGGTTCGCTATGCCGACCTGCTGCCCGAGCAGCCTCAGATCGGCGTTCCGGACGAACTGCTGGGATCGTCGCCCGAGCAGGCCGGCGCGACAGGCGACACCGAAGACTTCCTTGCCGTCACAGCAAGCGATGCGCGGCCAGGCGCGGTCGCGATCGACATGAACGACACGGCGCTGATGATCTACACCTCAGGCAGCACCGGCCGGCCCAAGGGCGCGATGCTGTCCTATCGCAACGTCATCTACAAGACGGCGGCGACCGTGAACTGCAACGGGATCGGCGCCGATGACGTCCTGCTCTCGATCGCGCCGCTCTATCACATCGCGGGCATGGTGATGGGCGTGAACGCGCCGGTCTACGCGGGCGCGACGTCCGTGCTGTTGTACCGGTTCGATCCGCTCGTAACGGCGCAGGCGATCGACCGTTACCAGGTGAGCTGGTGGTACAGCGTGGCGCCGATGAATGTCGCGATCACGCAGCTCCCGAACATTTCCGACTTCAAGCTGAGCAGCCTTCGCGTCAATCCCGTGACCAGTTTCGGCATCGACTGGACCGAAGCGCTTGCCAAGCGATGGCAGGCCGTCGCGTCGAACTGCGAAAGCTTCGAGGCCGCGTACGGCCTGACCGAGACACATACGGTCGACACTTTCATGCCACGCCAGGCGGTACGCTGGGGCACGCATGGCAAGCCTGTGCCCGGCAACGAGATCCGGATCGTCGATCCGGACTCGGGCACAGACACGCCGGCCGGTGTCCCGGGCGAGATCGTGATCCGCGGCGCGGGCGTGTTCAAGGGCTACCGCAATCGTCCCGATGCGACGGCGGAAGCGCTGCGCAACGGCTGGCTCCACACCGGCGACATGGGCCGCCTCGATGCCGACGGCTATCTGACCTTCATGGGACGCTTCAAGGAGATGATCAAGGTCTCCGGCTACAGCGTCTTCCCGGAAGAGGTCGAATCGATCCTGAACAAGCACCCGTCCGTAGCGGCGTCGGCAGTGATCGGCATGCCCGACGCAACGAAAGGCGAGGTGGTGAAGGCCTTCATCGTCCTGGCCCCGCGTACCGAACTGGACTCGGCGCAGCTCGTGGCATGGGCGCGCCAGAACATGGCGCCTTACAAGGCGCCGCGGGACGTCAGCTTCGTCACGGAATTGCCGCGCTCGCCAGCCGGCAAGCTGTTGCGGCGGCTGCTCAAGGACTGACTCTGCAACGAAGTTGCCCGGACAGCGGACGGTGCCGCCCGGAAATCCCGGTCGGCCCGTGTCCAAAAATCACCGTCAAATCGGTCCGACAGCACCTTTCCGGGAATCGATGCCCATGTTGCACATCTCATTTTGCCGCCGGCGATTCACCGATAAGAAGCAAACTGCAGACTGCCACATGTTAAGTCACGACGACGAACGCTCTGGCACCAAGTACCAGCGACGCATGAAACGGATGATCGAAGCACTACGAGGAGAACTGACGCTGCAAGGCATTATCGGTCAGGGGACCACCACTGACTTGCGGGTGGATATCGTCAGCCTGGCTGAAACCGCGCTCATGGTGTGCGACTTCGATGGGATCGCGGACTGATCCGTCTAGCTGAACAAAGCCAGACCTTCCTTTGCGCGCACCCGCCTAAGGGGTCTTCAAAGAACTGATCGAGCTATGCAAGACAATGCTGGTAGTTGCGTTGGCAGAGGGCTGCGACCTTCGACTAAAATCCATCAAAATCAACTACTTACCTTCAAAATTCTATGCCGGTCAGGACACCACGCGATGCTTAAGCGACGCGAGAGCGAAGACAGGCGGCCTGGGCCTCATCCGCGATTCGTCCGCTTTTGCTGCTATACGGCGGCATCCGTGTTGGTAGATTGCAATGCGGTTGGTATTGCGATTTTGGAAGTGAACGGAGCGCGTGAAGTCGTCGGATGCCCGAAACAGGTGACCCCAAAAAATCCAATTCGACCGCCGCTCAACCCACGTTCGCTCAGGCCCTCGCGCTGCATCAGCGGGGGCAGTTGGCGGCGGCAGAGAAGATCTATGAAGACATTCTCCGGCAACAGCCAAGCAACTTCGATGCGCTGCATCTATTGGGCCTGATCTCCGCGCAGACCGGCCGCAGCGAGCGCGGCATTGATCTGATCCGGCGAGCCATCAGGCTCAACGGCAACGTCGCGGACGCTCACAACAACCTTGGCAATGCGCTGCGCGCCTTGCGTCGTTTCGACGAAGCGCTCGCGAGCTTCGACCGGGCGACCGCGATCAAGCAAGACCTTTCGCCGGCGCTCTACAATCGCGGACTTACGCTCGCAGACCTTGGCCGCCACGAGGAGGCGCTCGCGAGCTACGATCGCGTGATCGCGCTGGTGCCCAACCATGCAGATGCCTATCGAAACAGGGGCGCCGCGCTGAGAAAGCTCGGGCGACTCGAAGAGGCCCTGGCGAGCCTGGACACGGCGATTGCGCTCAAGCCCAACGATACCGGTGCACACAATGATCGCGGCAACGTGCTCAATGACCTCGAACGGTTCGATGATGCGCTCGCGAGCTACGACCGGGCGCCGGGAATTGCCGGCGCGTGTTACAACCGCGGCAACGTGCTGATCAAACTGGACCGTCTCGAAGAGGCCGTTGCAAGTTACGACAAGGCGATCGCACTGCGGCCCGACTATGGCGAGGCCTACAACAACCGCGGCACGGCGCTGCTCAAGCTCAGGGATCATGAGGCGGCGCTCGCCAGCATCGACAAGGCGATCCAGTACAAAGGCGACGATGCGGCCGCCTACGCCAACCGCGGCAAGGTTCTATCCATGCTGGCGCGCTACCAGGAGGCACTCGCTGCCTATGACAAGGCCGTCGCGCTGCAGCCGGACCAGGCCGACATCGAAGGCTATCGCCTGCACGCCAAATCTCAGATTTGCGACTGGAGTAACTTCGACGCCGAGTGCGACCAACTGATCGATTCGATCAGGAATCGGGACGCGTCGGCGGCGCCATTTCTGTTTTGTAGCGTGCCTTCATCGGCCGCCGACCAACTGCTATGCGCCACGCGATGGACCGCAAAGAACCATCCGCCGTCTGAAAGCCAGCGCTGGCGGGGCGAGCGCTACCATCACGATCGAATTCGCATCGGCTATTTCTCGTCGGATTTTTGCAACCACGCGACGTCGCATTTGATGGCAGGGCTGTTCGAGTGCCACGACCGGTCGAAATTCGAGACGGTGGCAATCTCATGGTCGCCCAAAGACCCCACGGAGATGCGTCGACGGCTGGAGGCGTCGTTCGATCGATTTGTCGAGGTCGGGGACATGAACGACGATGCGGTCGCCGACCTGATCAGACGATTGGAAATCGACATCCTGGTCGATCTGAAGGGCTTTACCGGGGGATCACGCACCAGAGTCCTTGGCCGCCGGCCCGCCCCTATCCAGGTCAGTTATCTGGGTTACCCCGGAACACTCGGTGCCCCGTTCATCGACTACATCATCGCCGATCGGACCGTGATCCCGGACCACCATCGCGAATTCTACAGCGAAAAGGTGGTCGCTCTGCCCGACAGCTATCAGGCCAACGACGACAAGCGCGCCATTGCCGAACGTATGTTCACGCGCGGCGAGGTGGGGCTGGCCCCGACCGGCTTCGTGTTTTGTTGCTTCAACAACAACTACAAGATCAACCCGCAGATGTTCGATCGGTGGATGAGGATTCTCGGCCGCGTCGAGGGCAGCATGTTGTGGCTCCTCGAAGCCCACGCCGAGTCTGCCGCAAATCTGCGAAAGGAGGCGGTCGCGCGAGGCGTCGCTGCCGAGCGCCTGGTCTTTGCACAGCGCATATCGATGCCCGACCATCTCGCACGCCATCGCCTCGCCGGCCTGTTCCTCGACAATACTCCCTACAACGCCCACACGACCGCCAGCGACGCGCTATGGGCCGGCCTGCCGGTGCTGACCGTTTTGGGCGACACGTTTGCCAGTCGGGTCGGGGCGAGCTTGCTCCATGCGACCGGTCTGCCCGAGCTTGTTGCAGAATCGCCGGAGGCTTACGAGCACATGGCGGTCGATCTTGCGACCCATCCTTCGAAGCTCGCGGCGCTCAAGACCAGGCTGGCGGCCAATCGGCTGACGGCGCCGTTGTTCGATACCAAACGCTTCACCCGGCATATCGAGGCCGCTTACGCCGCGATGTATGAGCGTCACCAGGCGGGCCTTGCGTCGGACCATATCGACGTCCCGGCGTGATCGTTGCGGCGTCGCCAACTTGCGCGACCGCCGCGGATAAGCGCTAGGCAGGATGAGAAGGGCCTCGCAGCATCGTCTCGACACAGGACGCGATCTCCAGCAAGCGCCGGTCGGCATTCCTGCGGCCGATCAACATCAGACCGACGGGAAGCCCGTCTACGGGTATCGGCAACGAGATCGACGGACAATCGAGCAGATTGGCGACGCGTGGATTGCGCAGCACTAAACCGTTGGCCTGATGGAATGCACTATCCTCCTCGACCGACGACAGCAGCGGCGCGCGGATTGGGGTCGTCGGCAGGATGAAAACCTCATCATTGCCGAAGGACTGCTCGAAGGATCGGATCGCCGCTTCCCGCAGCCGCACCATGCGCACATAGTCGATCCCGAGGATGCCGGCGCCCGCCTCGATGCGAACGCGGGTTTTCGGGTCGACCCCGTCCAGGCTCGATAGGCCGAGACCGCGCAACGTCGCGCCGACCTCGATCGACGGAAAGGTGCCGATGCTGTCGATCTCTGCGACATTGTCGAGAGCCGTCTCGATCGATCCATCCGCGATCTGCAAGCCACCTGATCGAAGCCGCTCGACGGCACTCTCGAACGCGCCAAGCACCTCCGGCTCGCAACCGTGAAACAGGCGACCGCGAGCGATAGTGAGCCGAAACGTATATGGAGAGGCAAGCTGCGGCCGCGACGCCACGTCGCCACCCGAAAGCACCTGATCGGCCACGAAGCAGTCCGCGACGCTCGAAGCAATCGGACCGATGGTATCGAGGCTCGACGACAGCGAGAACGCGCCGGCGGTCGGCACGAAGCCGCTGGTCGGCTTGAAGCCGGTTGCACCCGACAGCGCCGCCGGAATTCGGATCGACCCTCCGGTGTCGCTCCCGATAGCGATGTCCGCCATGCCGTCGACGACCGAGACGACAGCCCCAGATGAGGATCCTCCCGGAGCGCGCCGGCGGTCGCGAGGATTGCCCGGCACCCCATCGTTCGGGTTGGTGCCGAGCGCCGAAAAGGCAAACTCGGTCATCTGCGTCTTGCCGATGATCACGGCTCCCGCCGCGCGCAAACGCTTCACGACCAGCGCGTCTTCAGCAGCGGGAGGCAAAGCGCGCAGGACGGCTGAACCCGAGCTGGTCACGGTGCCGGCAACATCGAAGAGAGCCTTGACCGAGACAATGCGACCATCGAGCGGGCCGCGCGTCGTTCCGGCAGCGGCGCGCCGATCGGCGGCTTCGGCCTCGCACCGGGCGCTCTCCTCGAACAGGGCGGTGAAGGCATTCGCTGCGTCGGATGAGCGCGCGCGCGTCAGTGCGGCTTCCAATCGTGCCACGGCGGTGGGTTGAGATTGGTCGTTGGCTAACGTCATTGGTCGACGCTCCTCACCGGACGTTGGTAGTCAAGAGACGACCGGAAGCACGTCGATATCGTAGCCGTGGGTCAGGGAGCGCTTGAGAACCGGGTCGCTCAGCTCCATTTCGAAGCGCGTTCCTGGGCGAATTCCGCCGATCGCCCCCGGCGTGCCACAGAACATCAAGGTCCCGGCGGGAAGGATGTCGGCGTTCGCGTAGCGGCGAATCAGATCGCGCGGCGTTCTCAGCGAGGAAACCGGGCTGTCCTGATAGAGCACCCGCTTGCCGTCGATCGTCGCCCACGAGCGAAGCACCAATTCATCCCAGTGCGGCTCGACATCAGCATAGGACCAGAGCTGCCGGCCGACCGGCTTGCCGCAGAGCTGCTTCGAAAGTGCGATACCTGCGGCTTCCGCCTTGCGATCGGTATGGTCGGACCCGATTCCGATCCAGAGTCCGTCGGCCATGGCGACCACGACGGGCTCGACCTCACCGGAACTGTCCGGACCGAGCACGGTCAAGCGATCCGCCTGCGTCAGCGTCTGGGCTGCGACACGGTAGTAGAGCGGCGTCGTCGACGGGCGCGGGATTCCGAGCGCGGCGAGCTCCTCGATATGGTGCTCGATCGCCGCCGCGTTCCTGCCCGCCCAACCCGCGATCACGAGCGATTCGATTTCGACGCCGACGTGATCGGTCCGATCCTTCGCGATGCGGTCAAACTTCATGAACATGGGCTTTGTCATCCTTGGTAGACGGAACGAGAATCTCGCCGCGCTCGATCTGCAACGTGCGATCGGCGACGCGGTCGAGCAGGGCCGGCGAGGATTCCGTGATCAGCAGAGCGAGCTCCGGGCGGTGCTTGCGCAGCTCACCGAGCGTCCGTGCATAATCGAGCGCCAGGGCCGGCGCCAGCCCCTGGAAGGGTTCGTCGAGCAACAGGACCTTGCGCGCCACCATCAGCGCACGGCCGAGCGCAACCATCTTGCCCTGCCCGCCGGAAACGCCGCCCGCAGGCCTGGACCGCATCACATGCAGTTCGGGCAGCAGCGTGTAGATCTCGTCCAGCCTGCGAACGATTTCCGGCTTGTCGAGATTCAGCGCCAGTGCCGGAAGGCGGATGTTCTCCTCGACGCTCAACTCCGGTATCAGCCGTCGATCTTCCGGCGCATATCCGATGCCGGCCCGGGCGCGCGTATAGGCAGGCCGGCTGCCGAGATCGTCAGCATCGAGGTGGATCGAGCCCTCGTCATGCGCGATGAGCCCCATGATCGCGCGAAGCGTCGTTGTCTTGCCGGCGCCATTGCGGCCGATCAACACCGTCGTCTTGCGCGCGATGATGTCGCAGCTGACCTTGCGCAGCACGCGAACGCCCTCGATCGAGACGCTGACCTTGTCGAGCCTGAGCATTAGGCCACTCCCACGACGCGTTCGCGGACTTGCGCGTTGCCGAACACCTCGTCTGGCCGCCCTTCGGCCATGATATTCCCGGCATTCCACACCAGGACGCGGCTTGCGTAACGTGCAACCACGTCCATGTCGTGCTCGACGAAAAGCGCGGTGATGCGGCGCTGGCGCAGCGCGCTCATCAACGCCTCCATCAGCGGGAAGCGCTCCAGCGCACTCACGCCGCTGGTCGGCTCGTCCAGCAGCAGGAGCCGCGGCTTGAGCGCCAGCGCAACCGCGATGTCGAGCAGCTTGCGATGACCTTCAGGCAGGGTGCTGCTGATCCGCTCGGCATCGCCGTCGAGCCCGACCAGTTCGAGCAAGGCCATTGCCTCGTCGCGCCGCTGCGCCGTTTCAAGCGGCCGGATCGCGCTCCACAGTCCGTCTTTCGCGGCAAGCGCCAGCATCATGTTGTCGATCACGCGCTGCGCGGAGAACAGTTGCGGGATTTGGAAGGCGCGCGCGACCCCGCGTCGCGCAATGGCACGCGGCGACAGCCTGGTGATATCGTTGCCGTCGAGCAGCACGCTGCCTGAAACCGGGCGGATATAACCCGTGCAGATGTTGAGCAGCGTCGTCTTGCCCGATCCGTTCGGACCGATGATCGCGAGGAACTCGCCGTCGTGGATCGCGATGCTCGCCCCGTCGGCGGCCTTGACCCCGTTGAATGCGACGCAGAGGTTCTTGGCCTCCAGGATAGCACGCCTCATGGGCTCGACGCCTCCTTGCGCGCGAATAGTCCATAGATGCCCTGCGGCATGAACATGATCACGATGATCAGGGTCATGCCCACGATCAGATTCCAGGCATCGGTTACGGTCACCGCTGCGCTGTGCAGCAGTTCGAGGAACAAGGCGCCGATGAACGCGCCCGGCACGCCACCGATGCCGCCAAGCACGGCGATCAGGACGAGATGGCCGGATGCGGTCCAGAACGCGAAGTCGGGAACCACGCGACCGATCGCAAAAGCAGAGATCGCGCCACCGAGCCCGGCGAGGGCCGCCGAGATCACATAGGCGATCAGCAGCACCGCCCAGACCGGAATGCCCAGATATTCGAGCCTGATCTCGTTGGTGTGGACGGCCGATAGCGCATGCCCCAGCGGACTGTCGAGATACCGCTGGACGGCGAGACCGACGAGCACCATCAGCGCCAGGCTGAGGTAGAACAGCACGCTCTTGAACACCGGCTCGGCAAAGATGATGCCGAACACCGCCGGAATCGGAACGGGCATACCGTCCGTCCCACCCGTGACGCCGTAGAGTTTGGCGCACAGCGCGTAGAACACCATGGAGACCGCGAGGTTCAACATCGCGAAGAAGATCGCGCGATACCGGACGAGGAACGCGCCGGCGATCGCGCCGGTCAGCGCAGCGACCAGCACCGAGAGCAGCAGCAGCAATCCGAGATCGTTGATGCCGGCATGGGCCAGGAAGGCGACGCCGTAGGCGCTGGCCGCGAAGAACATCGCGTGGCCGATCGAGATCAACCCGGCCCGCAGCAGCACTGCGACACCGAGCGCCGCAAAGCCCTTGGCGATCGCCAGCGTCAACACGAATTGCAGCCACGGCGCGGCCGCGGGAAGGACAGCGAGCGTGAGCACCGCGGCAGCGGTCAAAATGATCCGCATCATATCCTCCGCGCCGTAACCGATCCGAACAGGCCGTAGGGGCGGATCAGAAGCACGACCAGCATGGCCGCATATGGCGCAACGGCGTCCAGCGAAGGCGCGAGATAGATCGCGAGCACGCGCGCCAGGCCGACGATCAGCGAAGCGACCGCGGCGCCCTCGATCTGCCCGAGCCCGCCGATCGCCGCCACCGCAAAGGCGAGCACCATGGTGTCGGCCCCGAGCCCCGGGGCAATGCCCGATGTCGGCGTCGACAGGGCTCCTCCGAGCGCGGCGAGGAACACGCCGAGCGAGAACGCCAGGATGAAGATCCGGTTGGTATCGATACCGATCGACTGCGCCATTTCACGGTCGGTCACGACGGCCGTGAACAGGCGCCCGAGCCGCGTGTGGTTGATCAGGAGCCGCAATCCCACGACGACGAGGACCGCCATCCCGACCAGCAGTATCTGGTAGTTCAGATAAACCACGCCGCCGATGCTCGAGGTGCCGAGCAATCGCATCGGCGCGTCCTCGTAGAGGGATTGCACGCCGAAGATCAGGCGCTGCAGGTCCTCCAGGATGAGGAACAGGCCGAACGTGATCAGGATCTGGACGGCTTCGGACTTGCCGTACGTCCACCGGACCAGGCTGCGCTCGATCAACGGACCGAAGATGGCGGCCACGAAAACCGCACTTAACAGCAGCGCAGCGAACGACAGATAGGGGTTGAGCTGCTGGCTCGCGATGAACAGGCAGGCCGACGCCGCGGCATAGCCACCGATCGAGTAGAGACTGCCGTGAGCCACGTTGAGGACGCGCAGCACGCTGAACACCAGCGTCAGGCCAACCGCCGCGAAGAAGATCAACGCGGCGCTGGCCAGGCTATCCAGCAGCAGGGGAATGATTGCATTCGACATCGGCTTAACGCCTGCGTGATTGGTTGCGAGTGAACGCTATCGTTCGCCGATCTTGTAGCTCCCCGGCTTCGGAAGGCTCTTGGCGAATTCGGGCTTGAGCGTCGAAATCCAGGCCAGCGGATCCTGGCCGGCCTGCGGCATCAGGCTGTCGCCCTTGTAGCGGACCATGTCGCCGATGACGGGAAACGGCTGCGCCGACGTCTTCACGGTCACTCCGACGATCTGATCGACGAGACCGTCATTGTCGGCCCGCGTCTGCGTGATGCCGGTCAAGGTTGCGACCTTGCTGCCCTTCATGGCGGCCGCGAGCTCCGCACGCGTCGGCCACTTTCCGCCGTTCTTCTGCATGGCGGCGTCGTAGGCGGCCTTCACGTAGATCAGCGCATTGGCCATCTTGATGGATGGAAACACCGGATACTCGCCGAAGCGCGACTTGTAGGCCTCGGCAAACTTCACCGTCTCGGGATTGGCCTCGGCGTCCGGCGACATCCACCAGCCGTCACCCAGAACCCCGACGATCACGCCATCCGGCAACGGCACGCGCTGCAGCACGGTCTCGCCGAGCGCGAGGACCACCTGACTCGACGTGAACAGCCCGCGCGGCGTCGCCTGACGAACGAAGTTTTCGAGGTCGGCGCCCCAGAGATTGGAGAAGACGACGTCCGGGCGCGCGGTGGTGAGGCGCGAAATCTCGGTCTGGTAGTTCGGCGAGCCGAGCTTCGGATAGAGTTCGGCGACAATCTCGATGTCCGGCTTCAGCGCCTTCAGCGCCGCCGTGAAGATCTTGGCCGCGTCGTGGCCGAACGCATAGTCCGGATTGATGATCGCCACCGTCTTCACGTCCGGCTTGCGATCCAGAAGGTAGATCGCATAGGCGATGAATTCGGGCACGGTATTGCCGTTGGGACGGAACACGTACTTGCTCTTGCCGTCCATGAGCAGCTGGTGGGTGTCGCAGTTCCAGCCGACGGTCGGAACCTCCAGTTGCTCGGCGATCGGCGCCAGCGCAAGACAGGTCGCGCTCGACAAGGCCGCGACCATCACCTGGTTCTTCGTGTCTCCGGCGAGCCGGCGATACTCCGCGATCACGCCTTGCGCGCCCTGCGCCTCATCGACGAAGGTCGCGGTGACGGGAACGCCTCCGATCCCACCCTTGGCATTGATCTCGTCAATCACGAGATCGGCGGCGTTCTTGCCGGGCATGCCGTAGGCCGCGGCGGGACCGGACGTGAACGTGAAGACGCCAAGCCCCACCGAGTTCGGCTTGTCCTGCGCAGCGACCGGAGTTGCCGCCACGACGCCGATCACAAGAGCGCCCGCAAGGCCATCGACCACCACGCGGAGATTGGCGTGCGGCAATTCCCAATTCAACCGGAAGCGCGGTTGGAGCGAGGACAGGCAACGCGCGAATGCGAGCGAGATATTCTTGAACGCCATATTTTCCCCCTTGGAGCGGTCGAACGATGTTGTCGGTGCTGGCGGACCGGCCTCAGACCGGATCGAAATAGTGAATTTCGAGAAGCAGGCAGCCGTTGACGGATTTGAACGGACCGTGCGGCGCGTGCGGCGGCCGGCAGGCATAGGTGTTCGGCTGGAAGCTCTTGCCGCCCTCGCCCTTCTCGTCATTGCCGACGATCAGGTCGCCGGAGACGAGATAGACCTCCTCCCAATACTCGTGCGAAAACGGCGCGGTCGTGTAGACGCCCGGCGCAAAGCGCAGCAGCCGGGTTCGCGTTCCGCGCCGGTTCTCCTCGTCGAGCGCGCCCGCGAGGATCTTCTGCTGGATGCCGGCAGGATAGCCCGCGGGCGTTTCCCAACCGGTGGTCATGTCGAGCGTGTAGAATTCGTCATGCTTCTTGTTGACGGGCATATGTCGTCTCCGTTGGTTCAGGCGGCTTTGCTGGCGATCGAGACGCCGTTGAGGTCGTAGGAATCGAGCATCATCTGGACCAGGCGATCGGCGCCCGACCAGTCGTAGGTGCGATAGGAGTGTCCCTTGGTGACGAAGGTCGCGCCGGCGTAGAACATCTCGTATTGCTGATGGCGGGACCCGAACTCGGATCCGACCGCGTCCCAGGCGAGCTTGTAGAACTTCACCCGGTCGTGCGAATTGGCCTTCGGCGACTGCTGGGTCTTGCCGATCAAGGCCGCAATCTCGGGGTTATCGAAGTCGGCGACCGACGACGGCAGCATGATCATGCCGCCGCCGGCGAGTTCGCGCAGCGTATTGATGATGTGCGCGTAGAGCTGCTGCGTCAGCACTTGCGCAGAATAGAGCGTGTGCCGGTCCGGGATGAAATAGGGCCCGACCTGCGCGCCCTTCGCCTCCATTGCCGCCACCAGGGCGTCGACCATCCCGGTCTCGGCTGCAAGCTGACCGAGCATCTCCCGCACCTGCGGGAACTGGGTGACGCCGTTCATTTCGGCGGTTCGATGCGCGAGGCCGGCCAGGAACTTGAGCTTCACGCTCAGCCGCACCATCGCCTGGTAGTTCTGATAGACGTGGCAGGGCGTGGCGTGAAACTGCTTCTGGCACATTTCGACGTTGCCCTCGATGAAGACGCGATCCCAGGGAACCTTCACGTCGTCGAAATAGAGGACCGAGTCGTTCTCGTCGAAGCGGCTGGACAACGGATTGTCGAACACCGCGCCGGCTGCATCCTCGTAGGACTTGCGCGACAGCATCTTGAGACCCTTCGCATTCATCGGGATCGCGAAGGACATCGCATAGCGCTCTTCGCCCGGACGCATCGGCTGGATGGTCGTGACGAAAACCTCGTCGGCGACCACGCCTCCGGTGGCGAGCATCTTGGCGCCGCGGATCGTGATCCCCTCTGCGTCGCGATCGACGACACCAGCGGTGAGGAACGGATCCGCCTGCTCGGCGGCCCCTTTCGAACGATCGGCCTGCGGATTGATGATCACGTAGGTCAGGTAGAGGTCGTTGTCGCGCGCATAGCGGTAGTAGCTCTCGAGTGCGCCCGCCCTGGCCGGATCGTACGCCTTGAAGACGTCGAGCCCCATGTAGAGGCCTGAGATGCACGAGGCGACATGGTCCGGGGCCCGGCCCATGAAGCCGGCATGCAGCGCAGCCCATGCTTCCAGTGCCTTCCGCCGCTGGACGAGATCGGCATAAGACGTCGGAAGCTGCCAGATCCGGTTGGCACGTCCGGCATCGGTCTCGAACGTCATGAGATCGACGTTCTCCCTGGCGCTCGCGAAGTCGAACAGCCCGGCCATCGAACTGGCGAGATTTCGATACGCATGATGAGCGGTCACGTCGCCGACCGCAGCCCCGTTGATGTAGATGGTCCGTCCGTCCTTCAGGCCAGACAGATATTCCTTTGCGCTACGCATCGCGGTTCTCCGGTTCGAAGCTAGTAATGAATGGGAAGCGGCCAGGTCGGCTCGCGCTCGGTTTCGTCGACGAGGTCGCGATAGCGGCCCCGGAAGAAGATCAACGGCGCGGCCGGCTCGCTGCGCGCGGAGTGACGCACGACGCGGACCACGAAGATCACGTGATCGCCGCCGTCGTAGCTTGCAAACGGCGCGCATTCGAAATGAGCCAGGGCACCCGATATCAGCGGGGCTTCGGCGTGGCCGACCGACGTCTTGACCTGATCCCACTTGTTGGAAAGGGCGCGCGCGAACTGATTGGAAATCTGTTCCTGATCGCGGGCGAGGATGTTGACGGCAAATCCCTTGGCTTCGAGCATCGCGGGCAGGCTCTTTGCCTTGCGGTCGACGCTGAACAGGACGAGCGGCGGATCGAGCGAGACGGAGTTGAACGAGCTCATGGTCATGCCGATGAGCTCCTCGCCCTGGCCGCGCGCGGTCACCACCGCAACGCCGGTCGCGAATTCTCCCAGCACTCGCCTGAATGCGCGGTCCTCCATGGAACGCCTGCCTCGCTGCTTCGACCCTGATTTATAATTTTCAGATAGCTTTCTGACAAAGCTATTTGGAGATGTCAAGCCCTCTTGATGGGCGCGCGCATGCGTGCTTCTTAGGCAAATTCGCAAGCCTATGATTTCGCGGGGAGAACGACCGTGACCGAAGCGCTCTTGACGGCGTCGAAGCCCGAACTGCTCGACAAGGAAGGAGACCGAACGCTTCGCGGCGTCCTCTACGACTATTTCGCCTTCGGACGCAGCCTTGAAGCCTGCCGCGAGATATTCGCAAACTTCGTCGACCTGTCGACCACTCAGTATCTGATCCTGATCGCAATCAAGAATTCGACGGCGGAAGAACCGATGGGAGTCAATCAGGTCGCCGAACGGCTGTATCTGAGCGGCGCCTTTGTCACCAACGAGATCAACAAGCTGGTCTCCGACGGCCTCCTCGAGAAGAGCCCGCATCCGGACGACCGGCGGCGCGTGCAACTCACGCTCACCCAGCACGGCCTCGGTCTATTGACCCGTCTTGCCGCCCTGCAACGCCCCGTCAACGATGCGCTGTTCGGGATGCTGACGCGCGATGAGTTCAAGGTGCTGTCTCAATTGCTATCGCGACTTGCGTCGAACGCGGACAGCGCGGTGAGGCTCGCCGAACATGTCAAAGCGACCCTCAAGTTTCAGGAGGATCAGCGAGTTCTCACAACGAATTCGCCCTCCCCGCACAAAAAGCGACGTACGACGCTTCGTAACACTCGGTAAGTCGCCGTCGCAGCAGCCGTGCAGAACCCGGAGCGCTCGCGGCAAGGCCGCGGGCGCCATTCGTAAACAATGCCATTGCCTTTGAGCGGCGCCTTGTGGACCGGCAGCCAGGCCGACGACAGCCGCGACGATCACCATTTCAATGCTGCCGTACGCACCGGGGCGTCCCACAGCGCGGCCGTCTCGGCATCGAGCAGGCTCACCGTGAGCGAGCAGCCGGCCATATCCAGCGAGGTGACGTAGCTGCCGACCAGCGAGCGCGCGATGCGCAGGCCGCGCTGCTCGAGCATGCGGCGCGCCGCGTTGTACATCAGATAGAGCTCGATCGTCGGGGTGCCGCCGAAGCCGTTGACCAGCAGCAGCGCCTCGGAGCCCGCGGGGGCCGCGAGATCGTCGGCGATGGCGGTCGTCATTTCCGAAGCGATCGCGTCGGCCTGTGCGAGCTCGACACGGCGGCGGCCCGGCTCGCCGTGGATGCCGACGCCCATCTCCATCTCGTCCTCGCCGAGTGCGAAGGTCGGCGTGCCCGCGGCAGGCACCGTGCAGCTGGTCAGCGCCACGCCCATCGAGCGCGTCCGCGCGTTGACGCGCTCGCCGAGCGCCACGCAGGTCGCGAGATCGGCGCCCTTCTCGGCGGCGGCGCCGACGACCTTCTCGACGACCAAGGTGCCGGCGACACCGCGACGCCCGATGCTGTAGGTCGATTTCTCGACCGCGACATCGTCATCGGTCACGATGGTGGCGGTCTTGCCTTCCGCGATCTCGGCCGCCATCTCGAAATTCATGCGGTCGCCGGCATAATTCTTGACGATGAACAGGACGCCGGCATCGCCCGCGACCGCCTGCGCGGCCTCGACGATCTGGTCCGGTGTCGGCGAGGTGAACACCTGTCCGGGACAGGCTGCATCCAGCATGCCGTAGCCGACGAAGCCGGCATGCAGCGGCTCGTGCCCGCTGCCGCCGCCCGAGACCAGCGCGACCTTGCTGCGATTCAGCTCGCGGCGGCGAACGAATTTGCGCTCGGCGCCCAGCGTGACCAGATCGGCATGCGCGGCCGCGAAGCCGTCGAGGCTTTCGCCGAGCACGTTGTCGACCGCATTGATGAACTTCTTCATGGTGTCCTCCCGCTTCGTCGGTCCGGCGTTTTCGCCTATTTTTCCCGCATGATGCCGATCAGGCGCCGCGTGAATTCCTGCAGCAGCGCGTCGAGCTCGGCATTGCGCTTGGCGCTGCCGAGATCCGGCAGGTGCAGCGTCAGCGTCCGCTCGTGCGAGCCTTCGCTCAGCCGGCCGACGCGGCGCGGATGCGCCCGCGCATAGGCGCGCAAGAAGGCCGCCTTCGCCTGCGGAGGAAAGTGGCAGACATCGAAGATCGTGTTGAGATGCTGCACCGGGATCGGCACCGGATAGGCCGGGTTGCTGATCTGGCTGACGAAGCTGCGGTTCTTGCCCATGGCATGGGCGAGGCGCAGCCGCATCCCTGACGGGCGGCTCTCCAGCACCTCCTTGAAGATGCGCTTGTAGGCCGCAACCGCGCCGGCCTCGGGCGCTTCATCGGCGGCCGTGTCAGCCAACGCCGCCTCCGCTGCTCAGCCGGTCGATGGTCTGCTTGATCTGCGCCAGCGCCGATGCGTTCACCGACAATTCGCGCAGGCCGCAATTCAGCAGCGCGGGAAGACAGCGCGGATCACCGGCCATGTCGCCGCACAGGCTGACACTGACGCCGGCGCGGCGGCCGTGCTCCGCGGTCCGCGCGATCAGTTCGAGCACTGCGGGATGCAGGGGGTCCATCAGGGGGGCAAGAGCTCCGTTGGAACGATCGCAGGCCAGGACATATTGCGCGAGATCGTTCGAGCCGATCGAGAAGAAGGAGGCCTTGAAGCTCGAGACCGCCAGGGCTGCCGCCGGAACCTCGACCATGATTCCGAGCTCCGGGAGCATCGCGGCAATACTGTCCGCCTGCAAGCGCTGCACGATGTCGGCGAACAGCTTCCGCCCTGCCTCGAGTTCGTCGGCCTGCGTCACCATCGGGAACATGACCTTGAGATTGCCGCGCACCGCGGCGCGGGCGAGCGCGCGGAGCTGGACGGTGAAAATCTCGGGCCGGGCGAGGCAGAGCCGCAAGCCGCGGACGCCGAGGAACGGATTGGGTTCGCCGTCGAAGGTAAAGCCGGGCACCGGCTTGTCGCCGCCGGCATCGAAGGTGCGGATGGTGACGGGCCGCTGGCCGGCCCAGCGCAACACCGCATCATAGGCCTGGAATTGGGTCTCTTCATCCGGCAGCTCACTGTGCCCGGCGAGCAGGAATTCCGTCCGCATCAGGCCGATGCCGTCGGCATATTGCGCATCCGCATGCTCGAGATCGTCGACCCGCTGGATGTTGATCAGGAGCTTGATGTGCTCGCCGCGCCACGAGGCCGTCGGCCGCCGCAGGATCGCGCGGGCGGATGCCCGGCTCTTGCGATGGCTCTCGCGCCGCTTCTCGAAGATTCGCACCTGCTCGGCGCTGGGATCGAGCTCCAGCGTCGCGCCTTCGCCGTCGAGCAGTGCCGTCGCGCCGGCATGCGGAATGGCACCGAGCTGCACCACCATCGGGATGCCGCGCGCGCGCGCGAGCATCGCGACGTGGCTGGTCGGACTGCCGTGCAGCAGCGCCAGGCCGCCGCCGCCGGACCAGTCGATCTCCAGGAAGCGCGACGGCGGCAGGTCGTCGGCACAGACGACGCCTCCGCTCGGAATCTTCAGCGGCTCGCCCGCGTCGCCGCGCAGGATGTGGACCACGCGGTCGCGCAGGTCCGCAAGGTCCGAGGAGCGGGCCTGCAGATACTCATCCGCCGCCGAATTGTACTCCGCGATCTGCTCGTCGAGCGTCGAACGCCATGCGACGTCGGCCGGGCGCCCCTCGCCGATCGACGCGAAGATCTGTTCGATCAGATCCTCGTCCTCCAGCAATGCGACCTGGAATTCGAGGATCTGCGCAGCTTCACCGCCGGCGCTGGCGGCAAGATCGGCGATCTGCCCACTGGCGAGATCGATCGCCTTGCGCAAGGCGAGCGCCTCCTCGACCAGCGTGCCGGCCACCCGCTCGCCGCCCGCGCCCGCATCGACGCGGACCAGCGGACCATGGGCAAAGCCGATCGAGGCGGTCCTGCCGCGGTAAGCCGATCCTGCAGCGCCGCCCTGCATCTAGCCTGCTCCATCCGGGAAATCGCTGGCGACCAAATCGACCAGGGCCGCGACGGCGGCCTCGGCGTCGCTGCCGGAAGCCTTGATCTCGATCGTGCTGCCGTGCGCGGCGCGCATCGCCATGATCTTGGCCACGCTCTTGGCGTTGATCCACTCGGGCGCGCCTGCGACCCGCACCGAGATCTGGGCCTGGAACTTCTTGGCGAGCTTGGTCAGCTTGACCGCCGGGCGCGCGTGCATGCCGACCGCATGCACCAGCCGCACATTGCCGGTGAAGTTCTGTCCGTCCGCTCTATCAAGCATGCTCATCATCCATTCATCGCATCGCCGACATTTCAGTCGGCAGAGAGTTCCTCGGCCACGGCCTTGACCTGAGCCAGCGAGCTGCCGCCCGCCGCCTCGGTCGCCGCCATCACGGCGCCTTCGACGATCGGCGCGTTGCAGACGACAACGAGGTCGCGTCGCGCCGGCTCCAGCATCTCGACCGCCATTTCGCTGTTGGTCTCGGCACCGCCGAGATCGACCAGCACCGCGACGCCCTTCGGCGACCAGGCGGCATTGATAGCGTCGATGATCAGCGGCACGCTGGTGCCCAATCCGCCATCGGGATTGCCGCCGCAGAAGGCCACCTTGACCTCGCTGCCGACCATCTGCCGCACCATGTCGGCGGTTCCCTTGGCGATGTCGCTGGAATGCGAGACGATCACGATCCCTACGGTGTCGCTCATGCCCGTGCCTCCAGGCCCGCACACACCGCCTGCACCAGCACGCAGCTCGACCGCGCGCCGGGATCGACATGCCCGACGCTGCGCGCGCCGAGGAACGAGGCGCGCCCCTTGGTGGCCTGCATCGGCGCGGTCCGTTCGACCGCCTCGGTCGCGGTGGTGCGCACACGCGCAATCAGATCCGGCTGGCCGGCCGCCGTCTTCAACGTCTCCAGCACGGGAACCAGCACATCCAGCATCGTCTTCTCGCCGACATGCGAGCGGCCGCGCGCGCTCACTGCGTTCACCGCGCTGCCGAAGACATCGGCGAGATCCTCGGGCAGGTGCTTGTCGTGCGAGAGCGCCTCGCCCGCGGCCAGAAAGAAGCTGCCATAGAGCGGCCCGGAGGCGCCGCCTACCGTCATCACCAGGGTCTTGCCGATCATCTTGAACGCTTCGTCGAGCGGCTGCGCCGAGATCGCATCGAGCTTGCCGAGCACGGCCTCGCAACCGCGCTTCATGTTGGTCCCATGGTCGCCGTCGCCGATCGCCTGATCGAGGCTCGTCAGCTCCGGCGCGCTGGCGATGACCTGCTCTGCGGCCGCCTTGACCAACGATTTGAATGTCTCTGATGGCACCGACATCTCTTCGATCCTCTCGCCCCTCTAATGAACCGCCGCAGCTATGCGCTGCCCTGCACGGTCGAAACACAACGGATGCACCAGATGCAAATCGACCTCCTGGCCGGCCCGCAGCGGCCGATGCGGATCCGCCAGCGTCACCAGCGTCTCGCCCTTATAGTCCAGATGAATATGATTCTGCTCGCCGAGGTGCTCGACCCGATGTACGCGGCCGACCATCTGCCCGCCATTGCGCGCGGCGAGCTGAAGATGCTCGGTGCGGATGCCGACCGTCTCGGTTCCCGGCGGCATCGCGACGTCGGCGAGCAGGCGCGCCGGCAGGAAGTTGATCTGGGGCGTGCCGAGCCGCGAGGCGACGTAGCTGCTGGACGGGCTTTCGTAGATCTCCCGCGGCGTGCCAAGCTGAAGCAACCGGCCGTCTTTGATCACGCCGATGCGCGAGGCCATCGTCATCGCTTCGACCTGATCGTGGGTGACATAGAGGATGGTCGCGCCGAGCTCGATCTGGATCCGCTTGAGCTCGAGCCGAAGCTCGCTGCGGAGCTTGGCGTCCAGCGAGGACAGCGGCTCGTCCATTAGATAGATCGAGGGATCGCGGACCAGGGCACGGCCGATCGCCACGCGCTGCATTTCGCCACCAGACAGCCGCGTGGCGCGGTTGTTCAGCTTGCTTGCGATATGCAGCAGCTCCGCGGTCTGCTCGACGCGCTTGCGGATGATCGGCTCCGCCACCCGCCGCGCCGGCGAGCGCAGCGGAAACGCCAGATTGTCGTAGACCGTGAGATGCGGATACAGCGAATATTGCTGGAATACGAAGGCGATGTCCCGCGACCCCGGCGGATCGTGCGTCACGTCGCGGCCGTCGATCATGACCGAGCCGGTATCAGGGCTCTCCAGTCCGGTGATCAGCCGCAGCGTCGTGGTCTTACCGGCGCCGCTCGGTCCGAGCAGGACCAGGAACTCGCCATCGCTCACCGTCAGCGAGAGGTCGCGGACAGCCTCTATCGCGCCGAAGCGCTTGTTGACATTGCGCAGGGTGACATCAGCCATGGCGCGGGCCCTCTTCGCTGGCGGTCCTGATCGCGAGGCCGCTGCCGACGTCGAACAGCGCCAGCCGCTCGGCATTGAATTCGAGCCCGATGGTCTCGCCGATCCGCACCGACGCGCTGGAGGGCAGCCGCGCCGCGACCCGGCCATAGGCCGTGTCGACGGTGACGATCTGGGTGGTGCCGAGATATTCCGCGCCGAACACCTCGCCGCGCACGGCGCCCGCGTCGGCGAAGCGGATATGCTCCGGACGAACGCCGAGCGCCAGCGGCGCGCGGGCGCGGTCCTCGCGAATCTCCGGCACCGCAAGCCTCGTTTCATGGAAGCTGACCGCGCGATCGCCGGATCGCAGGCCGCCCTCGAAGCGCAGGAAGTTCATCGGCGGCGAGCCGATGAAGTCGGCGACGAACATGCTGGCGGGCCGGTCATAGACCTCCTGCGGCGTGCCGATCTGCTCGACGCGACCTTTGTTCATGACGGCGATCTGATCGGCCATCGACATCGCCTCGAGCTGGTCGTGCGTGACATAGACCGTGGTCGCCTTGATGCGATCATGCAGGTCACGCAGTTCGCCGCACATCAAATGGCGAAACTCGGCGTCGAGCGCGCCGAGCGGCTCGTCCATCAGGAACGCCTTCGGCCGCCGCACCATGGCGCGCCCGAGCGCGACGCGCTGCCGGTCGCCGCCGGAGAGTTTCGAGGTCTTGCTCGACAGCAGATGCTCGATCCGCAGCATCCGCGCGGTCTCCTGCACCCGCTCGCGGATCTCGCGCCTCGCCATGCCCTGGCACTTCAGGGGGAAACCGATGTTCTCTCCGACATTCATGTGCGGATAGAGCGCGAACAGCTGGAACACGAACGCGATATCGCGGGCGGCAGCGCGGTGGAAGGTGACATCCTCGCCGTCGAGCAGGATCTTACCCTCGGTCGGCAGCTCGAGGCCGGCGATCATGCGCAAGGTCGTGGTCTTGCCGCAGCCGGAGGGCCCGAGCATCGCGAAGAACGTGCCGTCGTCGATCGTAAACGTCGAGCCTTCCACCGCGGTGAACTGATCGAACGACTTGCGCAGGTTTTCGATGCGGATCTGTGCCATGGCCCTATTCCGGAAAATGGCTGACGATGACGAAGCCGACCGTGCCGGCCAGGATCGTCACGAAGGAGTAGCTGTAGAGATCGATCGACCAGGGCTGCACCAGCATGATGATGCCGCCTCCGATCAGGGTCATCGCGACGGACTCCCACGGCCCGCGACGGAACCAGCGCGCTACGCCACCTTTGGCAATCACAGAGCCGCTCATTTGCGCACCGCTCCGAAGGTGATGCCGCGCAGCAGGTGCTTGCGGAGCAGCACGGTGAACATGACGATCGGGACGACGAACAGCGTGGTCGCGGCGGCAACCGCCGGCCAGTCCTGCCCGCCCTCGCCGATGATGAAGGGGATGAAGGGCGGCATGGTCTGCGCCTCGCCGCTGGTCAGCAGCACCGCGAAGGCATATTCGTTCCAGGAGAAGATCAGGCAGAAGATCGCGGTCGCAGCGATGCCGGTGACGGCCTGCGGCAACACCACCTTGCGCAGCGCCTGCAGCCGCGTATAGCCGTCGACCAGCGCCGCTTCCTCATACTCGCGCGGGATCTCGTCGATGAAGCCCTTGAGCAGCCAGACCGCGAGCGAGACGTTCACGGCGGTGTAGAGCAGGATCATGCCGAGCCGCGTGTCGGTCAGGTTGAGCTGCCGGTACATCAGATAGATCGGGATCGCGACCGCGACCGGCGGCATCATGCGCGTCGAGAGGATGAAGAACAGCAGGTCGTCAGCCAGGGGTATGCGGAAGCGCGAGAACGCATAGGCCGCGAGCGTGCCGAGGAAAACCGCGAGGAAGGTCGAGCCGAAGCCGATGATCAGCGAGTTGACGAAGCGCGGCACGACCTTCGACGGCCCGGCGATGACCATGTCCCGCTTGCGCACCAGCTGGTCGTACCAGGTCTCGGGCGGCGGCAGCTTGGCGATGAAATCCGGCGTCTGGCGCGTCCGCACGGTGAACAGGTTGACATAGCCTTCGAGGGTCGGCTCGAAGATCACCTTGGGCGGATAGGCGATGGCATCGCTCTGCGACTTGAACGCGGTGGCGACGATCCACAGCAGCGGCAGGATCGTGATCACGGCATAGAGGATGACGAGGCCGCCGGCGAACGCCTTGGTGCGCGGCGAGGCTTCGACGATCGAATGCGCGGTGGATCTGGTGGCGGCAGCGGTCATCGTTGCTTCACCTTGTTGAGCGTCTTGACATAGATGTTGGCGGCACCGAACACGGTCACGAACAGGATGATGGCGAGCGCCGAGGAATAGCCAGTGCGCCATTTCTCGAACGCCGCGCGCTTCAGCGAGATCGACACCAGCTCGGTGGTCGAGCCCGGCCCGCCCGAGGTCAGCAAATTGACCATGTCGAACATCTTGAAGTTCTCGATGGCGCGGAACAGGACCGCGAGCATCAGGAACGGCACCGTCATCGGCAGCGTGATCGACCAGAACTGCCGCCATGCCGAGGCGCGATCGACTTCCGCCGCCTCGTAGATGTAATCGGGGATCGAGCGCAGCCCGGCGAGGCAGATCAGCATGACGTAGGGCGCCCACATCCAGGTATCGACCAGCACGATGGTCCACGGCGCGAGCGACACCTGCCCGGTCATGCTGAACGAGCTCGGCGGCACGCCGGTGAACAGGCTGATCAGATAGTTGAAGGGGCCGATCTGCGGCTGCAGCAGCAGCGTCCAGAAATTGCCGACCACCGCCGGCGACAGCATCATCGGCAGCAGGATGATCGTGGTCCAGAAACTGTGGCCGCGAAACTGGCGGTTGATCAGGAGCGCGAGGCCGAACCCGACGACCACCTGCAACACGACCGATGAGATCACGAACTGCGCCGTGGTCTGCAGCCGGAACCAGACGTCCTCGTCGGTGAGGATGTCCCTGAAATTGTCGAGGCCAACGAACCGCAGCGGCAGATAGGACATGCTGAGGTTGAGGTTGGTGAAGGACAGCCGGATCATCCAGATCAGCGGAAAGATGTTGATCGCGAGCAGCAGCGCGATCGTCGGCGCGACGAACAGCCAGGCAATGGCCCGGTCCGACAGGCCGCGGACGCGCCGGGCGTCGCGGGATTTGGCAGGCGTGCTCACGCCTGGCATCGTAGCATCGGGTTGCGAGATCGTCGTCATCGTATCCATCGGCTGGGCTGGTTCGGCTCCCCCGGGGCGGCCCTCGGGGAAGCCAGTTCAGGTGAAGTGTTGGCGCCTGCTATTGCGAGGCGACTTCCTTGCCCTGCTCCTTGAAGACCTTGGTCCAGTCCTTGACCAGGAGATCCAGCGCCTGCTGCGCCGTACCCTTGTCGGCGACGACGTAGTCATGCACCCGCTTCTGCATGTCGAGCAGCAGCTGCGCGTAGGACGGCTCGGCCCAGAAGTCCTTGACGATGCCCATCGACTCCAGGAACTGCGGCGCGAACGCCGCGCTCTTGGGGAAGTCGGGCGCGTCGACCACCGCCTTCAGCGCCGAGTAGCCGCCGATCTGCCACCATTTCTGCTGCACGGCAGGCTGCGCGAACCACTTGATGTAGGCAAGCGCGTCGTCCTTGTGGTCGGAGGTTGCCACCACCGAGATGCCCTGGCCGCCGAGCTGCGTGAAATGCCCCTTCGGGCCGGCCGGATTGACGAAGAAGCCGATCTTGTCGCCGCCGACATTCGGATCCTTGTAGAGGCCGGGGAAGAACGCGAACCAGTTCATCTGCATCGCGACCTGGCCGGACTTGAAGGCATCGAGGCCTTCCTGCATGTAGGCGTTGGTCATGCCCGGCGCGGTGCAGCACTTGTAGAGCTCCTTGTAAAACTCGAGCCCCTTGGCCGCGTCGGCCGAATTGACGATGCCCTGCATCTGATACGGCTTCTTCGGGTTGTCGTAGGCGAAGCCGTAATTGTAGAGCACATTGGTCACGCCCATCGTGATGCCTTCCGAGCCGCGCTCGGTGAAGATGTAGGCGCCGTAGACCTTCTTGCCGTCGATCTCGCGGCCCTGGAAGAACTCGGCGATCTGCTTCAGCTCGTCATAGGTCTTCGGCGGCGCCAGGTCGCGGCCGTACTTGGCCTTGAACGCGGATTGGATCTCGGGCCGCGAGAACCAGTCCTTGCGGTAGGTCCAGCCCACCGCGTCGGCCATCGCCGGCAGCGCCCAGTAGTTCGGCGTGTTCTTCGGCCATTGCGAGTAGCCGACCACGGTCGCCGGGACGAAGTCGTCCATCGAGATCTTCTCCTTGTCGAAGAAGTCGTTGAGCTTGACGTACCATTTGTTCTCGGCGGCGCCGCCGATCCACTGGCTGTCGCCGATGATCAGGTCGCAGAGCTTGCCGTGGGAGTTGAGCTCGTTGAGGAAGCGATCGGCGTAGCTCGTCCAGGGGACGAACTCGTATTTCATCTCGATGCCGGATTGCTTGGTGAAGTCCTTGCCCAGCTCGACCAGCGCGTTGGCCGGATCCCATGCCGCCCAGCACAGCGTGAGCTGCTTGCCTTGTGCCGCGGCTTGCCCGCCGCCGAGAACTCCGAGTGCGGCAACCGCAACGACCGCGGACGCCGCCGTACTACGCAACCATCCCAATGTTCGCATAATCCATTTCCTCCCTATCGTTGAAGCACCTAACCCGCTCGGCGCATCCTGCCGGATTGACGCCGACACTCCGAAACCGAGTTGATGAGCGATGATGGAGAGCGAGACGGAACGCGTCCGGACATTGCGGTCCGGATGGCTGGGCTCCTCCCACACATCGGCTCGATGCGTGATGTTTATCGTTCTTGTAATACTAAACGTATTACTAAATTCAGGAACTCGTCAAGCCGGTTTCTTGCGAGCCGCGAAGAATGACCGATTGAGCACACCTGCTGAGGCCATTCGTTCGCACTGCAGCAACACCGGATGATGGAAAACACCAGGTCAGGCTCAGCTCGGTGTTTAGTACTGTGTTTTACTGAACGTTCAGCGCGAGAATAGAACGCCGAGCCCGGAGCGCCTTGCGCCATCTGAAACGAGCGATGGCCGACGCCCACGCCCGTCTCGCGTCAGCTCGTCAAAGCAAGGCGAACGCGATCGACCCCAACCGATCACGGAGCCTGATCAACAGCTGCGCTTTGTGTCGCGTGGCGCCGCCGCGCTTTGGCTGCGAACGCGAAGCGCGTCCGGCAAAACCAAATCGGCATGGGATTTGAGACCATGCGATCACGCATTGCTATGTGCAGTGCAAATCGCACCAACGGCCTCAGCGCTGCGCGAGACTGTTGAGACGGGCGCAGAACATGGCGGCCGTCGCATGGCCGCATCTGACATCTTCGGAAAGATCTCGACCGCCGGACGGAAATTGCCGTCATATTTTGGCCATAGCCCGTTTCTTAAAGGCCCGGGCGGGCCATGTACCGCCTCTGTTTTGCGTCGTCCGGCCGATGCGGCCGCTTCGCAACAAATCGCAGATCATCGCTGCGCCTCCCCCCACAACACGGATGGTCTGCCAACAACAAGAGGACTTTGTAATGCGTAAAACTCTCGCGGCTGTCGCCGTGCTTTTGGCCTTCGCCTCGTCTGCCGCTGAAGCGCGCGGCCGTCATCACCATCATCGGCATTATGCACATTCCGGTCGCCCCGCTGCGTGGTGCGGATGGTTCATGCGCACGCAGGTCGGCAGCGATCCGGGTCCGCAATACAATCTGGCGCGATCGTGGGCGCGATACGGCTCCAATGCCGGCGGCCCTTCGGTCGGCGCGATCGTCGTCTGGCGTCATCACGTCGGCAAGATCGTGGGCCACGAGAATGGCCAGTGGATCGTGCAGAGCGGCAACGATGGACACGCCGTGCGCACGCGGCCGCGTTCGCTCGCCGGCGCCATCGCGTTCCGCAACGCCTACGCTCAGTTTTAGGGAACTTCGTTTCAGCGCTGCCTTCCGAGCGTGCGACGCCGAGCGGTATACGAACCGTTCATCATCGCGGCCTACGCTCTGTCGGGGTTTCGCCCTGAAGCCCTCAGACGGGCGCCGTCACCTGAGTTGACCAGGTGGCGGCGCTTTTTCAGGAATGCACCAGCTTGCCTCAGAAACCGAAAAAAGCCGCTTCTGTCTCCACGACTGCTTCCTATTGGTCGGCCGCTTACGTCAGTTTCCGCAATGGCGTGACTGTTTTCGCTGTGACCGGCGGCGTGCTCGGGTTCCTGCTGGTCGCCAGGCACTATCTCTGAACCGTCAGCGCTTTCCGAGACCCTTCAGATACGCGCAGAACATGTCGGCCATGGCGTCGGCATAGCTCTCGATCTCGGCCTGACTTCGCGGGCTCTCCGAAAAATCCTTGCCCACCGTGCTGAGCGTCGTCGCGATCAGATCACCCGCCATCGCGCGCACCGCGCCTGATGTCGCCGGCAGTGCTTCGCGCATGAAGGCCTCGACGATGCGTTCGCCCGCTGCCCGCACCTCACGCGCCTCGGGCGCATCGCGGTAGAGCGGCGCGGCGTCGTTGAGTGCAACGCGCACCGCGGCCTCCTCGCATTCGGAGCGGATGAAGGCGTGCACCAGCGTGCGCAGCCGGTCCAATGGCGGCCGCGCGGCGTCCTCGAGAATGTCGCGCAGCAGACCGATGTTCTGCCGCCACTCGTCGCTCTGCAGCCGGAACAGGATCGAGGTCTTGTTGGGAAAATACTGATACAGCGAGCCGACGCTGACGCCGGCCTTCTCGGCGACCCGGGCCGTCGTGAAGCGCTGCGCGCCCTCCTTCATCAAAACCTGAACAGCAGCATCGAGAATGGCCGCGACGAGCTCCGTCGAGCGGGCCTGTTGCGGCTGTTTTCGCGAGGAAATTGAAGAGGTTCGCCGTTCGGTCATGGACGCCTTGGGGAATGCGATTAGCGAATGCGACTAATTATTCGTATTTCTGGCGAGGCGCAAGGACGCGCCGTTTTTTGACCGGAGACTTACATGACGACCCTCACCTCACCCCAACTCGCAGGCCTGCTCGACCGCCTGTTCGCGCACGCTTCCGCCGCGGTGGAGGAGACCCGGCTCGCGGTGGCCGACCTTTCCGGCGAGGAACGGACGCGCCTGATGCGGAGCAGGACCGACTACCGCGCACTGTACGGCCGCCTGAACAATGTGCCGCTCGCGGTCTCGCGCGAGACCGGCGCGCTGCTCTACATACTGGCGCGCGGCACGCGGGCGCGGAACATCGTCGAATTCGGGACATCGTTCGGCATCTCGACGCTGCATCTTGCCGCGGCGCTGCGCGACAACGGCGGCGGCCGGCTGATCACCAGCGAGTTCGAATCGTCAAAGGTGGTGCGCGCCCGGGCCAATCTCGTCGCCGGCGGGCTCGACGACCTGGTCGATATCCGCGAGGGCGATGCGCTCGAGACGCTGCGCACCGGTCTGCCCGATGCGATCGATCTCGTGCTGCTCGACGGCGCCAAGGCGCTCTATCCCGATATCCTCGATCTCGTGGAGGGCCGCCTGAAGCCGGGTGCCTTTGTCGTCGCCGACAACGCCGAATACAGCCCCGACTATCTGGCGCGGGTGCGTTCGCCGGCGAACGGCTACATCTCGACGCCGTTCGGCGACGATGTCGAACTGTCGATGCGCCTCGGCTGAGGCCGACATGCAAGAAGCGCGCGATCAGGCCGCCTTGATCTTGTCGATGACGGCGGACAATCGCGCGCGCTTTGCGGCGTCGGTGACTTGCGTGACGCTGGCCTCGAGGTCACCGAGCACGCTGTCGATCTTCCATGCTGCGGGGCCTTCATCGATCACCGCGTCGGCCAGTTCGTCGGCCTTGTCGGGATCGCCGAGGTCGAAAGCCGCGGCGAGCAACGTCTGACGCGTCCATTCGTCGCCGACCTGAAGCCGTCTGGCACGCTCGCAAGCGGCGATCGTCAGCCGCAACGCGGTCTGCGCGCGTTCCTCGTCGCCAGCCCGGGCACGCGCGCGATAGAGACGAGGCAAATTGCTCGAGCAATAATAGGCGTTGAGGTCGATCTGCATACCCTGCTCATAATATTCGATCGCCTTCGCCTGGGCTTGCCGCTTGTCTACGGCCAATGTGGCTGCTCTCGCCAGGCGCTTGTAGCGACCGCCCATCAGACCGAGGCGTTCGGGTGTCGGCCCCGCCGTCCTGATCAGCGTCTCAAGCGCCGCAATGGCCTGGAGATTGTTGCCGGCATAGGCGGCGGCGAATTCACGGATCTCCTGGATTTCAGGGACGTCCTTGAACTTCTTCGGAAGGCCCGCCGCAAAGTCGAGGACGCAGCTCCAGTCCGTGGTCTTGTCGACGCTGTCGCGGAGCAGCAGCAGCAATGCGAGCGCAATCGGATAGGTCGCGGGCGGCGTGCCCTCGCTGGCGATCAGCGCCTGCGCGCGCTGCATGCGCTCGGCATGCGGTGCGGCACGCACCTCGCGCACCTTGGTCTGGAACGCAGCGAGTTCGGCGAGTTGCTCCTTGGTCGTCGTCGCCTTCGTCGGATCGACATCTTCGGGATAGCCGGGGATCGATTGAGGCATCGGCGAGAGCCCGTCGCGGAGCGACACGATGCCCTCCTTGATCCTGGGCCGGAGACCGGCTGCGGTGTCGTCGGAGATGTTGCCCTCGGGGAGCGGGTAGCGCACGGTGCGCATCTGCACGACGTCGAACAATTGCTTCGACCAGTCGGCGGCAAGCAGAACACAGCCGGTCTTCTGCGCCGCATGGCGGATACCGACCTCGTAATAGACGTTGCCGTTCGGGATCGTCATGTCCGCCAGCACGAGGTCGGCGAAATAGAGCCGCTCCAGCATCTGGCCGACGATCAGCGCACCGGTGTCCTGGTCGGCGCGAACCGGCTCATAGCCCAGCTCCTTGATCACCGGAACGTAGCCGCGATCCCACAGCGCGTTAAAATCGATTTCGGCCGGACCAAGCTTGGGCTCGGCGTGGGTCGGCTTGCGGCCGTAGGGCATGATCATGAAACACGACGGCATATCGCAATCCCTTCAGTCCCATAATTTTCGCGTATCCAGCCAGTAAACCCACGTCGTCTTGCGCCCCGCTTCATCCATCAGGTGCTTGGCACCGCCGGGACCGTCGCCACCTTCGCCGTTCCACAGGCAGACAAAGGCGAGCTTCTTGTCGCCAAACCGGGCGGCCCGCTCCAGCATCCATTGATTGTCGCGCTCATAGGCGTTTTCGCCGGCCGGCAGCGGGCCGAGTTCGTCCGGCATGACATGGAGCGTCGCGCGCGATTTCGCCGCGAGATAGCGCGCGCGCCAATTGCCGCCGGCGAAATCGACCGAGCCGGCAAGGAAGGTCGGCTCGTCGAACGGGATGTAGATCTCAAGCCCCATGCCTTGCGCGAGAGCGGCCTCCGCGAACAGCAGGTCGCCGCCGCAGGCGCCGCCGCAGATCGCGAGGTCGCCCTTGGCGACACCGATCTTCGCAAGCGCATCGGCGATCGCAGCGGCCGCGGCAGGCTCCTTGTCCGGCGGAAAGCGAGGCGTTTTTCGATCTGGCGCATCGATCATGTGACCGCTGAAGAGAACCACTACGTTAGGTGATCCGGCGCGTTGGTCCGTGGTCATCGTGACACCCGACTGATGGTTGGATCATTGTGTCTCGATGACAAACTTAGCTGAAGGCGAATCTCCTGTCGAAGCCGGGACCCCGAGTGTCAGGGCAGCGCGCTATGCGGCATCACGTGATATCGAAGGCCGGCGGGAAATGTTCCGGCTTGACCTGCACCTTCGCGGCGAGCGCTCCGATCTCGGCGAGCTGGTCCATGTTGGACGGGTCGTCCATCGCCGCGACCTTTGCCAGCGCCTCCGGCGTCCGGTCGATGGCAACCGTCGTCTTCAACCAGCCCGTCTCCAGCAGCACGTTGTAGCGCGCATAGGTCGCAAGTTGCGGTCCGCTCTGGCTGTCCGCCGCCATGTCCTCCACCGCGCGATCGATCGGCCATGGCGTCAGACAATTTGTCAGCCATTGCAGCATGCCGTGATTGAGCCGTCCGCAATCGTCCATGAGCGATTGCAGCGACCGCACGCCCTGCTCCGCCGCCGGCATGTGGACGATCTGGTCGGTCGAAAACGTCGACTTGAACACGCCCGTCCCCGCCGAGATCAGCAGGAGCTTGTCCTTGCCGCTATGCCACCGGAAGCCGTGGCCATGAAGTGCCGCGAGCATCAATAGCTGCAGCGCCGGATCGTTGAACGGGCTGACGCCGCCGTCGACAAAGGCGCCACTGACCGTGTGACCGTCGCGCGCGGAGATCTTGATCTCCTCGGGCTTGAAATAGGTTGGGGCCGCAGTGCTGGCGCGAACCACTTGCGTCAGCCGCAACGCGCCGTCCTGCTTGGCGTAGGGCGCGTCCGGATGATTGTGCAGCGGCCAGGGACTTCCGGTATCGAGCCGCTTGGTCATGATCATCAGGCCGGTGCGGACGTGATCGCCGCCGAGCGCCGTGTCGGCGCCGAGCTGCGCATCGAGCGCGTGCTGCAAGGCGTCGGAATTGAATTTCGGCGCCAGCAGTCCGCGCCGCCAGAACGATTCCTGAAAGATGTCCGTGCCGATCCCGCGGTAGAGCTTCTTCAAAGCGTCCACGGTCATCCCGCAGGCAAGCCCGGCCGCGATGATCGATCCGGTGGAGGTGCCTCCGATCAGATCGAAATAGTCGCAGAGCAGCAGGTCGTCCTTGCCGAACCTCTTGCGCAGCATCGCCTCGATGGCGCCGACATATTCGAGCGTCAGGATGCCGCGAATGCCGCCGCCGTCGAGCGCCAATATCCGCTTCGGCCCGGCGTCACGATCGAGATGCTGCTGCTTCGTCTTCGGCATGGCTGGCCCTCCGACTATGACTGTTGCTGATCTCGATACGGCCGACCGATCACGGCCGAAGGCTCAATTGGTCGCGCCCTCGCGCGCACGGCGCCGGGGCATGAAATGAAGCGATGTGCTCACGTCGACACATCGGCTGATGTTTTCGAAAAATTTTAGTCAGTGCATTCCGGAGCAGGACAAGCATCGCGCGCCGGCTCCCTGCGCATGTTGCACATGATACACCCTAAGGTATAGTGAGATAGTTCACTGGCAGGCGGTTTTTCTTTTTCGCGGCCGGCGATCGCAATTTTCAGAGACGGGCTATCATCGGTCCGCGGCGAGACGTGCAGCCGCGGCATCCGGCCGATGAGCAACGGCCAGCCGTCGCATAGGATTCATGCAGATCGGATTTTGCCATGCCAAATGATTTCTCGGTCTTTATCAGCCATCGTGCCGAAGACAGATTTCTCGCGCGCCTCTTGAAGGCTCGGCTCGAATATCTCAGCAGCCTGGACGGACAGCGTTCGGTGGAATGCTTTGTGTGCGAGGAAATTCCCGGCGGCGCCGAATGGCGCCAATGGATGATCGACAACACGGCGAGGGCCGACTGCCTGATCTTCATCCACACCAACGCCGAGCATAATTGGACATGGTGCGCGTCCGAGATTTCCCAGTTCGACGGCTACAAGCGCGCGCTGAAGCTCACGTCAAAGGTGCTGTGGTTCTCGGTTGACTCCTCACCCTCGTTTCCGATGCTGGCGGAGAACGAGTTCTACGGGATCGGCGACGACGAGGTGCGGCGGTTTCTCGAGGATCTGTTCGTCCGGCCGACCTTCGGTCCCGTACCGCTGCGCCCGAAACTGAACGCCAATCATGCCCGCGACTTCAACGAGGCGGTAAAGGATCTGCACGCGCAATTCATGCAGATCACCCGCCCGGAAGAGCTGTTCCGCCTTCGGCTTCGCGTCGTGTTCAGCGACGAGCTGTCGTTCCGGCAAAAGGCCGATGCGCTGAAGGCATTGCCGCCTGCGGAGCGTGCGCGCGGATTCCTGACGGATGCCAGGCTGGAGGCGGATCCCGCCACCACCACGCTGCTGTCAGGTCCCGATGCGGCTGAGCTCGACTGGGAGGACCTGCTCCGCGCCCAAAACCGCTACGACAGCGGCGCCTGGCTCGACGAACTGGCGAGCTATGTCGCGAACTCGTTCTCCGACGTGGATATTGCCAGCCGGCGAAGCCGCGAGCAGGTCCTAAGCCCGATCTTCCGCGATCTGAAACTATATCAACCGGTGATCGCCCGGCTCGAATATCTCGACAACACGCCGTTCTCGATCGTTATCATCTTCGTTCCGATGCCGCCATTCAGCGAAGATCCAAGGCTGATGGTCGCGCAGAACATGCCGAAGGACATCGTGTTCCTGTCGATCCTGCTGCGACTGGCGCGGCGCTTCCGATGGTCGTTTCTCGAACCGCTCTACAACGCGGTCGAGGACCTCGACGATGATTTCAGCGCCAAGCGATGGGACGATCTGCTGCAGCGCTACCACGAATGCCTGGAAAACCTCGATTCGATCCTGCGACAGGGCAACATGCGCGAGCTCGAAACCGTCGGCGACATCAAGTCAACGATCAACATCTCCGACGATGCGCTTCTGAAGGAGATGTTCAAGGATTGGGGGACGTTTCAGACCCGGCTCGCGCAGGCCATCGAGAAGAAGTCGCCGGGCGATGTGCGGCAAACGCTGGAGCCCTGGCTGAAGCGCAACAAGGACTTCATGAAGCAACTGCTCGTCGAAACCCAGGGCAAGGTGGAGAAGCTGCGTCCGCTGGAGGCCCGCTGACGCGCGCCGAACGCAGGTTCGGCCTAGCCACCCCCTGCGCTCAGATCATCGACGCGACGCGCTCGAGGCCAATCAGGCGTGCCAGCGAACGGACCTCGTTCTTCTGGTCCTCGCGCAGCTGGAACAGCAGCGGCATCGCCGCCGACTTCAGCTGCTGCACTTCCTCGGAATCCGGATCGATCGGCATGGTGCCGGCGGCGGGGTCGCCCTGGCGCTTGGCGTGGATCTTGCGGGCGACGGCGCGCAGCGCGGTCTCGACCGCCGGCCAGTAATATTCCTGCGACGACGACAGCTTGAGGCGGTCCTTGATGCCGGCGATCTGCGCATCGCTGAGCAGGGCGTAGGTCTTCTGCGGCGCCGGCTTGGCGGCAGCCTTGGGCTTTGGCGGCGCGACCGCGGCCGGCGCTGGGGCAGGCTCGGCGATCTTCGGCTGGGCCGCATCGACGGGATCATTGAGCTTCGGCAGGCCGATATCGGCGGGCTCGGCGGAGGCATAGGCCTGGCGCACGGTATCGGTCGCGCCCGGAATCGCGGCTTGCGCCCGCAGCAGGAGCGGCGACGGATTGGCGGGAGGCTCCACCGGCTGCGGCGCTTCAAAGGAGGCAGCGGCAAGCGTGGTGACCGCGAGCTTGTCCTGCTTGCTGGCGCGATTGGCGACCGGGCCGACGTCGGCCTGCGCTGCCGGCAGGCTGTCGCGGCCCAAAATGGCGGTGATCGCGGCACCGGCGAGCAGGAAGCATGTCAGGGCGGCGAGGGTGATGGCTCTGGTCAAAAATTACTCCATTGCCGGCCGGTGTCACCGCAAACTGCGCGGCAAATGCGGCGTTAGCGTGCCATGACCGCGCCAAATAGGTGAAATTGTCCCGAAACGGCCCGAAAAATCAGGCCGCGGCGTCAAGCTCATAGGCTTCCTGGATATCGGCCACAATCTCATGCGCCGTCCATAGCGCGCCGGGCTGGACCGCGTGCATGCTGACGGTCCAGTTGGTCCGGCGGGTGCGCGGCGTGCTGACGATGTCGAACTCGACCTGACGGCACAGCGGATGCCGCTGCAGGGCATAGAACACCCGGGTCCGGAGCTCATTGAGCGAGGCCGGGGTCTTGGAGAGCACCTCAAAAGCCATGTCGCATTCCCACAACTGCCGGGCGGCCAGCCGTGGCGGCGGACCATCCCGTGACGCATAGTTGGGACTGGCATGGTTAATGCCGCGTTAAGCGGACAGGCGGGTTTTGGCGGCTGAGCAGCCGCCTCGCCTGGATCAGCCGAGCCGCACCCGCGCGCTCGCTGCCTCGTACTCCGCCGCTGTCAGCGCCACGAGCTCGTCGACCGCGAGCACCCCCGTCACCCCCGAAGTGGAATGGCCGCCGCTCCAGATGTCGCGCCAGCGTTTGGGGCGGCTTTCGCGGGCGCCGATGTCGATGTCCTTGCCGATGTCGATCGCGCCGCGTGCCGGCAGGTCGTCGGGATCGAGACCGGCGGCTTCGATCGAGGGCCGCAGCATGTTGGTCTGCAAACCCGTGAAGGCGGTCGTGAGCAGGATGTCGTCGGCGGTCGCCTCGACCAGCATCTGCTTGTACCTCGCATCCGCCATGCTCTCGCGCGTCGCGATGAACTTGGTGCCCATATAGGCGAGATCGCAGCCGAGCGCTTCCGCAGCGCGCAGCGCGTGGCCATCGCTGATGCCGCCGGCCAGCACGATCGGGCCATCGAAGAATGCGCGCACCGCACGGACGAACACGAACGGATTGAGCCAGCCGGTCTGCCCGCCGGCGCCTGCGGTCAGCAGCACGAGCCCGTCGGCGCCGGCTGCAGCCGCGCGCTCGGCATGGCGGATCGAGGCAACGTCAGCGAAAACAAGCGCGCCGGCATCGTGCAACGGGCCAAGCACCGGTGCCGGCGAGCCGACCGAGGTGATCACGAGCTCGGGCTTGTGCCGCAGCAGCACCGCGAGATCCTGCTGGAGCCGCGTGTTGGAGCGGTGCACGATCAGGTTGGGGCAGATCGGCGCCGCCGCCCTGCCGCTTGCATCGGCGTGCGCATTCAGGCGACGCGCGATGTCGCCGAGCCATGCATCGAGCTGTTCCGTCTCACGGCAATTCACCGTCGGAAACGAGCCGATCACGCCATTGCGGCAGGCGGCTACCACCAGCTCGACGCCCGACACCAGAAACATCGGTGCCGCGATCAGCGGCAACCGGAGGCGATCGCGAAATCGCGCGAGAAGATCTGCGGACAAGTTGTTTCTTCCCATCATCATTGTGTTAGCGTTGCGGCCAACATTGGCACGCAAGAGGCCAAACACAAAGCGGGAGGAGACCACCACATGAGCAATCCGCTCTATGCATTTCCGGCAACGTGCGAGCAGACCTTGCGGGCGCTGGCGCGTTATCCGTCGCGCACCGCCTTCGCATGGCCGGGCGGCTCGCTCAGCTATCAGGGCGCAACCGATTTGATCGGGCGGATGCAGAGCGTGTTCATGCGGCTCGGCTTTGCGCCGGGCACCCGCGTCGCGTTCCTCACCGCCAATCGCGCCGACAGCTGGTGCGCCGGCGTCGCCGCGCAATTGTCGCGGCTCGCCATCACCTGGCTGCATCCGCTCGGCTCGCTCGACGATCAGCTGTTCCAGATCGAGGACTCCGAAGCGCAGATGCTGATCGTCGACGGCATCACGTTTCGCGACCGCGGCGGCGAGCTCGCGGCGAAGGCGGCGGGCCTGAAGACCATCTTCACGCTCGACCCGGCGGGCTACGGCGCCGACCTGCTGCAGGTGGTCGAGGACGCCGGCAGCGCGAGCGCGAAAAACTTCGCGCGTGAGGACGACATCTCGACCCTGAACTACACCGGCGGCACCACCGGCAAATCCAAGGGCGCGCTGCGCTACCACCGCGAATATGGCGGCTTCGCCACCGCGATCCTCGCCGATTTCGAGATTCCGAAGACGCCGCGCTACCTCACCGTGGCCCCGATCAGCCATGTCGCGGGTACAAAAGTGCTGCCGACGCTGATGCGCGGCGGCACCGTGCACATGCTTAAAGGGTTCGATCCGGAGGCGGTGTTCAAGACCATCGAGCGCGAGAAGATCAACTTCACGCTGTTCGTGCCGACCATGATCTACGTCATGCTGGATCATCCCGCGCTGCCCAAGACCGACCTCTCCTCGCTCGAGCTGCTGCTGTACGGCGCATCCGCGATGTCGCCGAGCCGGCTGGTCGAAGGCATCGAGCGGATCGGCCCGGTGTTCTCGCAGCTCTACGGCCAGACCGAATGCTATCCGGTCTCGGTGCTGCGCAAGGCGGACCATGACCAGAAGACGCCCGAGCTGTTCCTGTCCTGCGGCTTCCCGATCGCCGCCTGCCAGGTGAAGATCCTCGATCAGGACGACCAGGAGGTAGCAACCGGCGAGGCCGGCGAGATCTGCGTGCGCGCCACGCATGTGATGGCCGAATACTGGAAGCGGCCCGACATCACCGCGGAGACGCTGAAGAGCGGCTGGCTGCACACCGGCGACATCGCCCGCATGGACGAGCGCGGCTACATGTTCATCCTCGACCGCAAGAAGGACATGATCGTCTCCGGCGGCTTCAACATCTTTCCGCGCGAAGTCGAGGACGTGCTGTCGCAGCACGCCGACGTCGCAATGGTCGCGGTGGTCGGCGTGCCCGACGACAAATGGGGCGAGGCCGTCACCGCCGTCGTGGTGGCGCGCGAGGGCGCCACACCCGACGCCGACGAGCTGATCGGCCTGGTGAAGGCCAAGAAGGGCTCGGCGCACGCGCCGAAGCAGATCCAGTTCGTCAAGGAGCTGCCGATGACCGGCGTCGGCAAGGTCGACAAGAAGGTGCTGAAGGCAGGCTTCTGGTCCGGCCGCGACCGCATGGTGGGGTGAGGTATCGTAGCGAAAGGCTTGGCGCTATTGCCACATTCGTCCTTGGCCCCGCCCAATGTGGGCCGCGCCATATTCGGCGTCATTCCCTGCGCTGGTCGAGACGGGCAAGGAAGTCGCGCACCAGTGTCGCGATCTCATCGGTCGCTTCGTCGAGCGCGAAATGTCCCGCGTCCAGGATGTGGACCTCGGCTGCCGGAACGTCGGCGGCATAGGCGGTGGCACCGGCGACGGTAAACGACGGATCGTATCTGCCCCAGACCACGAGGGTTCGCGGCTGCGTCTCGCGAAGCCACTTCTGCCATTGCGGGTAGGAGGCAACGTTGGTGCGGTATTCCAGGAACAGCGTGGTCTGGATGTCGGCCTGGCCCGGGCGGGACAGAAACGCGGATTCGTCGCCCCACAGATCCGGGTCGTAACGGTCGGGATGCGGGCTCGTCCCGACATGGCGCTGGCGCGTTGCCTCGAACGACGTGAAATTGGCCTTGAGCTTGTCGATCTCGTGCACCGGATCTGCCCAAAACTTCCTGCGAGCCTCCCAAACCGGGCCAAGACCCTGTTCGTGGGCTACCGCGTTCTGGACAATGATGGCGCGGACCCGTTCAGGATGCGCGAGCGCCAGGCGGAAGCCGACGGGCCCGCCATAGTCCTGCATGAACAGCACATAGTTAGTGAGGCCGAGCTTCGTCGTGAACTCGTTCGTCACGCGCGCGAGATTGTCGAAGCTGTATTCGAAATCGGACGGAGCCGGCGCGCTGCTGTTGCCGAATCCCGGATAATCGGGGGCGATCAGATGATATTTGTCGGCGAGAAGCGGCAGTAACGGCTCCCACATCCGCGATGAGGATGGAAAGCCGTGGAGCAGCAGCACGACCGGTGCATCGGAGGGCCCCGCTTCGCGGTAGAAGATGTTGACGCCGAGGACATCCACGGTGTGATACGAGATGGAGTGCCGGCTCGATTGCAGGCTGTTTGCCGAGGCCTGCATTGCCATTCCTGCGAGAACAGCAGACATCGCGAGTCGGGTGGACATCTTCATCAGGCAACTCCGTGGGGTGACTGTCGGTCTTCGACCGGAAGGGAGCATCAGCGGCAGCGCGTTCTTCCCGTCCGGCCGTCGCGCGCAGATCACATTTCCGACATTGCAGCCAAGCGACCACAGCCGGGCAGCCACCCTTCGTGTGCGGCTCCTCAGGGTGACGGCGACAGAGTGGAAGGCGTGGCGAGACTATCGGCGCTAGCGGCGGCCGTATGCCGTCCGTCACGCTGCCCCAGCAACTGATCGAGCCGCTCGCGGAGCTGATCCTGGTGATAGGGCTTGGCCAGCCGCGGCAGATCGACGTGAGTGCCGTCAGGCAGTTCGGCATAGCCGGTGGCGAGCAGAACGACGAGCTGCGGCCGCACCTCGCGGGAGGCCGCGGCGAGCTCGATGCCAGTCATGCCGGGCATCACGTGATCGGTCATCATCAGGTCGATCTCCTGATCGCTCCTGAGGATATCGAGCGCGTGCGGTCCGGAATTGGCGCCGATCACGCGATGACCGAGGTCTTCGAGCATTTCCATGGTCGACATCGCGATCAGCGGATCGTCGTCGACCAGCAGGATCACCGCCGAGCGCTTGACCGGCTGCGCCACGGGCACGGGACTTGCGGCTTCCGGCGCGGCGGTTGCAACCGGCAGCACCAGCTCCGCCGTGGTGCCCTTGCCGACCGCGCTCGACAGCTGCAAAGCGCCGCCGAGCTGCACCGCGAGCCCGTGCACCATCGACAGGCCGAGCCCGGTGCCCTTGCCGACCGGCTTCGACGAGAAGAACGGCTCGATCGCGCGCTTCAGCACGTCCGGCGACATGCCGGTGCCGCTGTCGACCACCGACAGTTTCAGGTAGTTGCCCGGATGCAGCGCCGGATCGCTCTTCGTCTGCTCGTTCCTGGTCTGCTCGTTCTTGGCCTGCCAGGCCGCGAGGCGGATCTCGATCACGCCGCCATCCGGCATCGCATCGCGCGCATTGATCGCAAGATTGAGAACCGCGAGCTCGAGCTGGTTGGCATCGACGCAGGCCGGCGGCAATCCGTCGGGAATGTCGAGCCGCAGCACGATGCGCGGTCCGAGCGATCGCTCGAGCAATTCACTCATGTCACGCACCAGTGCGCCGAGATCGACCGGCACCGCGCGCAGATCCTGCTGCCGCGCGAATGCCAACAGCCGCTGCGTCAGCGAAGCGCCGCGCTCGGCGCCCTGCAACGCGCCGTCGACCAGCCGTTGCAGTCGCGGGTCCTCCGGCATCCGCTTGCGCAGCAGATCGAGATTGCCCATCACGGCCATCAGCAGATTGTTGAAGTCGTGCGCCACGCCGCCGGTGAGCTGGCCGATCGCCTCCATCTTCTGCGCATGGCGGAGCTGCTCCTGCGCCCGCTCGCGCGCCGCGACCTCCTTCATCAAATCGACGGTGCGCTGCTCGACCCGCTGCTCCAGCGTCGCGGTGAGTTCGGCAAGCGCGGAGCGCTCGGCGGCGAGCTGCGCCAGCAGCGCCTCGCGCTCGATCTCCGCGGTCTTGCGCGCGGTGATGTCGGAGCAGACCCCGACCAGCGACCGGATGCCGCCGTCCGGCCCGCGCACCGCGCGGGCGCGCACGTCGACCCAGTGCTGGCTGCCGTCGGGCCAGATGTTGCGATACTCGATCTTGTAGTCGGCGCCGGTCTTGAGCGTGTGCTCGACGACCTCCTGCCGCCGGGCGCGATCGTCGGGATGAACCGCCTCGAGCAGCTCCTGATAGGTGAACGGCAGGTTCGCGGCGCGCCCGAAGAAGCGCTTGCAGGTCGCGGAGGCCTCCAGCTCGAAACCCGGAACGTGCAGTTCGAGCGCGCCGAGATGGCCGGCATTGAGCGCCGTCTGCAGCAGGCTTTCGCTTTCGGTAAGGTCCTCGAGAATCGCGCGGGTCTGGTATTGGCGGCGGCGGCCGCGCACGGCGGCCGCGACCAGGCTCACCAGCGTGGTCGGATGGAACGGGCGCTCGATGAAGGTGACATTGCCGAGCGCGCGGCCGAGCCGCGCTGCTTCGGGACTGCGTTCGGGCCCACCGCCCTCGCTCATCAGCACGATGGGGAAATCCGACCATGACGGCTGCTCGTTCAGCCAGTGCGTCAGGCCGGCAAGGTCGGCGGTCCTGATCGCCTCGTCGGCAATGATGGCAAGGCCCGCCCCGCTTGCGACCTGGCGCTCCAGCTCGGCGAGGTCGCCGCAGATATTGGCGTAGTAGCCGGCTTCCTTGATGAGGTGGGCAGTCCAGACGGCATCCCGTTCGCTCGCGGCAAGGATGACCGCGCGTTCCGAGGACGGGCCGGGCTTCATCTCGTCTGTCCCTGCGACGGCCGGGCATCGGCAGCGGCCGGCACAGCACAAGGCCGCCGGGTTGCCATGGCCACACTGCCGGCGGCGGGATCGATACGCGTCATGGGGCCCCCTAACCGGAGCGAAACTCGTTCGTGCCGCCAACCGTTCCCACGGCCGCGAAGTTATTTTTACCGCAAAGGCAGCCGCCTAGGCGATTGCCATGCCGCGTGCGGGACCCGCGGCCGCCAGATATCGCATCGTGCCTTGCCGGCATGGCTCGCCGCGACCGCGCGACAAAAATGGCGAAAACAACCCCATGCAAAGGCTGCCGGCCTTCGACACGGCAACTTGACACGTCAGGCAAATCAGGGATATATTTCTAATATTCCGAAATCGTGTAAATGCCGCCTCGCCCGACCCGAAAGGGGAAGCCCGGGATGGGGTCAGCCGCGTGCGATGCCGTATGCGGAGGGAGCAGATCCCCACCCGCTTTGCTCTGGCGAGCGAGGCGACCTCCCCTTTTTAAGGGGAGGTTGGAGAGGGATAGCCCTGGTCAGCGCCGCTCGATGACGAGGCTCTGCACGGTCCGGCCGAAATAGCCTTGCACGTCGGCGAGCCGCGACATCGCAAGGCCGGCACCGTCAGGCCCGATCCAGGATTCGCCGTCGAGCAGGACCCAGTCGCCAACCGGCTCGCGCGCCAGGCTCACGGTGAGATCGGCGTTGATGAAGGTCCACTGGTTGAAATCGAGCGCCGGCGAGGTGCCGTTGGAGAAGTCGGAGGCGACCACGGCGCGCATCGCCTGCGAGACGGCGGCGCCCGCGATCAGCGGCTGGTCGACGCGAAACCAGATCGCGCCGGGTCCCATCACACCGAAGCGGCCACGCGCGGCGCGCATCGAGATGCATTTGACGAACGGGCTGTTCGCAAGATTACCCGGCTCGACCATACTTTCGTCGGGACCCGGCAGCTCGACCGGAAGCGCTGCGATGTCGGGCGGCAGTTCGGCCACCTGATGCTTGATCTTGAGCACGGTGGCCGAGACGACGAGGACGCCGTCGGCGAGCAGCCTGACGCCGCAGAGCTGGATCTTGCGGCCATCGCGCAGGATCTCGCTTTGCACCGTCAACGGCGCCACCGGCACCGGACGCATCAGGTCGATGGTGACGCGCGCGATCCGCATCGGCACCGGCGTCGGGAGCGCTTCGGCAGCCCACACCACCAACGCCGCCGGCGCGGAGCCGTGCTGCATCCGCGGATCCCAGGGACCCGCGGCATCAGGACTGGTGACGACGCGGTCGCCGTCAACGCGAAAGATCGGCTCCATCAAGCAAGCGCCGGATCGACCGCTTCGTCGTATTCCTTCTTGAATCGGCCAATCAGCTCGGCCGCAGGAACAACCTTGGAGATGCTGCCGACGCCCTGGCCGGAGCCCCAGATCTCCTTCCAGGCCTTCGGCTTGGCGCGCTCGCCGGATGAATCGGTGCCGAAGCTCATCTTCGAGGGATCTGATGTCGGCAGGTTTTCCGGATCCATGCCGGCCGCGACGATCGAGGGCTTCAGGTAATTGCCGTGCACGCCGGTGAACAAATTGGAGTAGACGATGTCCTCGGCGGACGAATTGGTGATCATGCTCTTGTAGCCCTCGACCGCATTCGCCTCCTTGGTCGCGATGAAGGCGGAGCCGATATAGGCGAAGTCGGCGCCGATGATGCGCGCGGCGCGAATGGCGCGGCCGTTGGCGATGGTGCCCGACAGCGCGATCGGCCCGTCGAACCACTGCCGCGTCTCCGACACGAACGGGAACGGCGACAGTGTGCCGGCATGGCCGCCGGCGCCGGCCGCAACCAGGATCAGGCCGTCAGCGCCCTTCTCGATCGCCTTGCGCGCGAACTTCTGATTGATCACGTCGTGGAACACGATGCCGCCCCAGCCGTGGACGGCCTGGTTGAGCTCCTCGCGCGCGCCGAGCGAGGAAATGATCATCGGCACCTTGTGCTTCTCGCAAAGCGCCATGTCGTGATCGAGCCGGTTGTTCGACTTGTGCACGATCTGGTTCACCGCGAACGGCGCCGACGGCCGCTCCGGATGCGCCTTGTCATAGGCGGCGAGCTCTTCCTTGATCCGGTACAGCCATTCGTCGAGCAGCTCCGGCGGCCGCGCATTCAGCGCCGGAAACGAGCCGACCACGCCGGCCTTGCACTGGGCGATGACGAGGTCGGGCACGGAGATGATGAACAGCGGTGCCCCGATCACGGGAAGAGACAGGCGGCCCTTGAACAGAGCAGGCATGGACATTGGCGGCGGATCCTCAAAGGTTTGGTCGGTTGGTTTTAGCTCGAATGCTGAACGTCATACCAACAAGGCAATCTTTCCAGTGTCAAGTATTGCGTTTTGGCGCTGCAAAAAGGATGACAAAACCTCATCTAAAGGGCGCATTTTCCGGACGCATCTGGCATCCCAGAGCAAGATGAGTTTGGAATTGGTTCGGCACGCACGTCTTCACCTCTCCCCTTGGGGAGAGGTCGATTTGCGAAGCAAATCGGGTGAGGGGCCGCAGGGCTAACGAGAGACCGAAACCCCTCACCCGGCGCTACGCGCCGACCTCTCCCAAGGGAGAGGTGAACCTCCGCCATTAATCCAGTTTGACCCAATCGCATCACTCTCTAAACGCAAGCTTCGCCGCCGCTACTGGCAGACCGCCCGTGTCACGAAATTTTCCGTCTTGCAATCGTTCGGGCCGCGCTTGTGGCCCGGCAAATAGACCAGCGGCGAGCATTTCTCCGACGTGTCGATATCGATGCCCTTGCCTTCCTTGAACCCCTTGCTCTGGCACAGCCGGTCGGCGCCGATCTTGCAGTCGGGCGCACCGTTCGCGGCCACCACGCAGGCGGCGCGCCCGGTCACCATGCTCGAGGGGCGCGCCAGGTTCGACAGGTCATTGAAGGTCTCGCCGGGGCTCTTCAACTGTGGCAGCGCCGACTTCGACTTCTCGAACAGTTTTCCGATTTCGTTGATCAGCCCGGGATTCTCGCGCTCGACCGGTGCCGGCGGCAGCTCGATCTGCTGCTGAGACTCAACGGGCTGCTGCGCCGGCGACTGCACGCCGAGCGAGGGCGACGCAGTCTGCGCCCATCCGCCCTCGATCGCAGGCAGCGCTATCGACAGCGCAAGGCCCGCCATTGCAACGCGCGCCCTGGCGGGATTGAGTCGCGCGAGATTCACCGGTCGTCTTTTCCATCAGCCATCGCAGCGAGCGTAGTCCGAAGCCGTCCTCAGGCAAAGACGCGAACAGCTTGAACTTTGGTCAGATCAGCTTGAATGCGACAACGAAGCCCAGCACCAGCACGATCGCGCCGATCGCGACCCACAGGCCGAGCCGCTTCTCGAGCTCGGCGCGGATGACATCGCCATAGCGGTTGAGCAGCACCGCAACGAAGAAGAAGCGGCCGCCGCGTGCGACGATCGAACACAGGATGAACAGCCAGATGTTGTAACCGGCGAAGCCCGAGGTGATGGTCACGAGCTTGTAGGGGATCGGCGTCAGTCCCTTCACCAGGATGATCACGGCGCCCCACTCGGCATAGGAGGCGCGGAACACGTCGACCTTGTCGGAGAGGCCGTAGAGATGGATCAGCCACTGCCCGAGCGAGTCGTAGAGCAACGCGCCGATCGCATAGCCGAGCACGCCGCCGGCAACCGACGCGATGGTGCAGACCGTCGCGAACCACCATGCCCGCTTCGGCCGCGCCAGCGACATCGGCAGCAGCATGATGTCGGGAGGGATCGGGAAGAAGGAGCTCTCCGCGAAGGCGACGGCCGCGAGAATCCAGAGTGCGTAGGGCTTGTCGGCCGCCTCGACGCACCAGTCATAAATCCGTTTCAACATGGGCGCGATGAACCATCATGGAGCGGATTTGTCCATGCCGGGGATGGGCCGAATTTGGTTGATTTACGGCTGCCGTTTGCGCAGCCGGTTCTCCAGCGCGACAATTCGACGCCGCACCACCGGGACAGGCGCGGTCTTGGGCAGGCTCTTGGGGACCTTGACCGGCGACTTCGGCAGCTTCTCGGCGATCCCGAGCAGCCGCTCGCGCCGCTCCATCTCGCGCCAGACATCCTCCGGCTTCACGCCGGCCGACGCCCACAGAACCGTGAGATTGTAGAGCAGGTCCGCGCTCTCGCGGACGACGGCATCCGGCTTGCCGCTGATGGCGTCGATCACGACCTCGACCGCTTCCTCGGCGAGCTTCTTGGCCATCTTGGCCGGCCCGCGCTGGAACAGCCGTGCCGTGCGCGACGTAGCCGGATCAAGATCCCTGGCCGCGATCACCGCCTGGTAAAGCCGTTCGATCGAATCACTCATCCTGCGAGCCTAATCGAAACGCGTCGCCAGCGTGTTAACGGCCGGACGGACAATGAAAAATCCACCGGCCTTGCAGCCGGTGGATCGATGCTTTGTGACAGTTCCGAGAACCGACGACGGTGTCAGTACGGCGTATAGGGCAGTGCCGAGCGGCGCCCGTAATAGCCGTGATAACCATAATACGGTCCGCCGCCGTAATAGACCGGGCCACCACCATAATAGGCCGGACCACCGTAGTAGCCGGGGCCGTCATAGTAGCCGTAGGAGTCGTAATAGTCGCGACGGTTCTGGGCTGCGGCGATCGCAAGGCCCGTGCCGACGATCCCGGCGAACACGGCTGCAGCAGCCGCACCACCACCGCCGCCACGATAGTAACGACGGCGCGCGCTGATATCGGTCGCGTCACTCGTGCCGTGTGAGGTGGTCACAGCGGCAGGCTTGCCCGCCGAAGCAGAGCCTGCGAACGCCATCGTCGGCTCAACGGCCGTCAACGCCACCGCGGCAACCGTTGCCAATGTGGCTGCGCGGCCAACAGACGAAAAAACACCTTTTCGCGCAAACATTGCAGTCATCCTTTGTGGAAGCCGGCCCGTCGGGCCTTGGTGAGCTAACCACTCCCTCCAGATTAGGTTCCCGAAACCGAATGCAAGCTGAACAACCTAAGGTGAAATCGAGGCAGTCATCGGCCGTTCATTTTGCCCAGGGCAGAATGCCTGCAGATAACGCCTGAAATTGCAGCTTGAAATGACCGTTGCCTTGGCGCATTCGATGTCATGAACAAGGCGCGCAGCCGGCGCGGCACTTTGTCTCGCCTCCCGGATGTCACGATGCAGGTAAGTCGGACCACCGTTCTCCGCTGGATACTGGCCGGCACGATCGGCCTCTCGGGTGGCGTGTGGCCGGCGCTGACGCCGCTGCACGCCGGCGATCAGCCGCAGCCGCTCACCATCCAGTTCACGCTCGACCGTCCGCTTGACGCTGCCGCAGCACCATTCGTGATGGCGTCGGTCGGCGGCCTGTTCAGCGCCGAGGGCCTCGCGGTCGGCACCAACGTCGCCACCAGTTCGGCGGACGCAATCGCGCGCGTCGCCGACGGCTCGAGCGATTTCGCGCTCGTCGACATCAACTCGCTGATCCGCTTTCGCGACAAGCCTGGCGCAGCCCCTGTCAAGGCGGTGTTCGTGCTGTTCAACCGGGCGCCATACGCGATCATTGCCCGCAAGAGCCGCGGCATCAAGGCGCTGGCGGATCTGGAAGGCAAGAGCCTCGGCGTCGCCGAGGGCGATCTCTCGATCCGGCTGTGGCCCGCGGTCGCCAGGCAGAACGGCATCAAGCTATCGAGCGTGAAGCAGAACACGATCAGCGCTGCGGTGCGCGAGCCGATGCTCTCCGCCGGCCAGGTCGATGCCGTGACCGGCTTCTCCTATCTCTCGGCGATCAATCTGCGCGATCGCGGCGTGCCTGCGGACGATCTTGCGGTGCTGCGCTTCGCCGACTACGGCTGCGAGGCCTATGGCTTTGCCGTGATCGTCAGCCCGCACCTTGCCGCGGCCAAGCCGGACGCGGTGAAGGGCTTCGTGCGCGCGGCGGTCGGCGGCACCAATCTCGCGGTCAAGGACCCGGCCCGCGCCGCAAGCGAGGTGGTGAGCCGGATGGACGGCGGTTCGCGCGATCTGGAGCTCGAGCGGCTCGGCGCCATCATCCGCGACAACATCCTGACCGCCGAGGTGAAGCGCAACGGTCTCGGCGGCATCGAGCCTGAGCGTTTCGAGCGCGCGCTTGACCAACTCGCGGAAGACTTCAAATTCCAGAAGCGGCCGCACGCCGCCGACATCTTCGACGACCAATTCCTGCCGCCGATCGATGGCCGGCTGGTGAATTGAGACGCGTCCTCGGCCAAAAGATCGGCCCTCCGCCGTCATTGCGAGCGAAGCGAAGCAATCCATCCCACCGCGAATGCCGAGCGATGGATTGCTTCGTCGCTGTCGCTCCTCGCAATGACGGACTGCATTTGTTCGCAGGCTCCTCAGGATGAGGCCGGAGTGTGGACCGGCACGGGAAGTGGGTAGTTCTCGGCAACAATCCCGGCTTACAATGGCAGGCGCCCATTGTTCGAGAGTCCCGCCGGCATGTCCATGCTCCGCCTCTATACCCGCGTCCTCGAACTGCTCGGCAAGGAGGCGCGGCTCGGCTGGATTCTCGCCGCCGCCAACATGCTGCTCGCCGGCGCGCAATTCGCCGAGCCGGTGCTGTTCGGCAAGATCGTCGATGTGCTGTCGGGCCGGCCGGTCACCGGATTGTTCGCGACGAATTCGGCATGGCCGCTGCTGGTGGCCTGGGCGGTGTTCGGCCTGTTCACGATCGGCTGCAGCGCGATCGTCGCATTGCAGGCCGACCGGCTGGCACACCGCCAGCGTCAGGCGGTGCTGACCGATTATTTCGAGCACATCCTGCAGCTGCCACTGACCTTCCACTCCGGCACCCATTCCGGGCGGCTGATGAAGGTGATGCTGAACGGCACCGATGCGCTGTGGCGGCTCTGGCTCGGCTTCTTCCGTGAGCATTTCGCCGCGATCATGTCGCTGGTCGTGCTGCTGCCGCTCGCGCTCTACATCAACTGGCGGCTCGCCGTCCTGCTGTTCGTGCTCTGCGTCGTGTTCACCGTGCTGACCACGATGGTGGTGCGCAAGACCTACGGCATGCAGAGCGAGGTCGAGGCCTATTACAGCGACCTCTCGGCGCGTGCCTCCGACGCGCTCGGCAACGTCGCGCTGGTGCAGAGCTTCGTGCGGATCGATTCCGAGGTGCAGGGCCTGCGCTACGTCGCCGACAAGCTGCTCGCGGTGCAGATGCCGGTGCTGTCATGGTGGGCGCTGGTCACCGTGATCACGCGCGCCTCGACCACCATCACGGTGCTCGCGATCTTCACCGTCGGCATCGCGCTCCACAATGAGGGGCTCACCACGGTCGGCGAGATCGTGATGTTCGTCTCGTTCGCCACCATGCTGATCCAGAAGCTCGAGCAGGTGGTGAGCTTCATCAACAGCGTGTTCATGGAAGCACCGCGGCTGCAGGAATTCTTCGACGTGCTCGATGCGGTGCCGGCGGTGCGCGACCGTCCGGGCGCGGTCGATCCCGGCAGGCTGTCCGGCCTCGTCGAGTTCGACGACGTCTCGTTCTCCTATGACGGCAAGCGGCCGGCGATCGAGGACCTCACCTTCACCGCACTGCCCGGCCAGACCATCGCGCTGGTCGGCTCGACCGGCGCCGGCAAATCCACCGCGATCGCGCTGTTGCACCGCGCGTTCGATCCGCAATCCGGCATCATCGAGATCGACGGTATGGACATCCGCGCGCTGAAGCTGACGGCGCTGCGGCGGAACATCGGCGTGGTGTTTCAGGAGGCGCTGCTGTTCAACCGTTCGCTCGCCGACAATCTGCGCATCGGCAAGCCCGACGCGACCGACGAGGAACTGCGTACCGCCGCGGCGCGCGCGCAGGCGCTGGATTTCATCGAGCGCAGCGACAAGAAGTTCGAGACCCATGCCGGCGAACGCGGCCGCATGCTGTCCGGCGGCGAGCGCCAGCGATTGTCGATTGCGCGTGCGCTGCTCAAGGACCCGCCGATCCTGATCCTCGACGAGGCGACCAGCGCGCTCGACGCCGTCACCGAGGCCAAGGTGAACGCTGCTCTCGACGAAGTGATGAAGGGCCGCACCACCTTCGTGATCGCGCACCGTCTCTCGACCATCCGCCACGCCACCCGCATCCTGCTGTTCGACCAGGGACGGGTGATCGAAAGCGGAACTTTCGATGAACTGGTGGCGAAAGGCGGGCGTTTTGCCGAGCTCGCGCGGGCCCAGTTCATGGTCCAGGAACAGGCGCGCGCCGGCATCGAGACACCATAATTCTCCCCTTTCCAATTGAGGCGGCTGCCGAAATTCAGCCGATTTCGTCCACGATATAATTGGCCGGCCTCTGTTCTCTGCTGGCAAGCCGGTATAGGGTTTGCATTGCCGCGACGCGGCGCCGGACACGCTTGAAACCCGTACGTCACATCGCAAGACCTCCTTTTTTAAGGCGGGTCTCAAAGGACCGGAACCGGACACGTGCATTTTCCTCGCCCGCTGCGCCCGTCGTTGAAATGGATTCTGGCCGTCGCGATGCTTGCCATCGCAACGCCGCAGATGGCGCAGGCCGAGGCGCTGCTGGTGGTCGAGGCCGATACCGGAAAGGTGCTGCAGGCCGACAATGCGACGATGCCGTGGTACCCGGCTTCGCTCAGCAAGCTGATGACGGCCTATGTCACGCTGAAGGCGGTCAAGGACGGCCGCGTCTCGCTCGACACGCTGCTCACGGTATCGCCGACCGCATCATCGCAGTCGCCCTCGAAGATGGGCTTCCGGCCCGGCACCCAGGTCACCGTCGACAACGCGCTGAAGATGATGCTGGTGAAGTCGGCCAACGACATGGCCGTGGTGCTGGCCGAGGGCATCGGCGGCTCGATCGACGGCTTTGCCGGCGAAATGAACCAGACCGCCTCGAGGCTCGGCATGACGCAAACGAGCTATGTCAACCCGAACGGCCTGCCCGCCGACGGCCAGATCACCTCGGCGCGCGACATGGCGATCCTCGCCCGCGCCATCATCCGCGACCTGCCGGAATACGAGTATTTCGTCCACATCCCCTCGATCCGCTTCGGCCGCCGCATCACCCAGAATTTCAACAAGCTGATCGGCCGCTATCCGGGCGCCGACGGCTTCAAGACCGGCTTCATCTGCGCGTCCGGCTACAACCTCGTGGCGTCGGCGACGCGCGACGGCAAGCGGCTGATCGCCGTGGTGCTCGGCGCCTCCTCGGGCCGCATGCGCGCGATCCGCGCCGCGCAGCTCTTGGATCGCGGCTTTGCCAATAACGGGCTGGCGTGGCTGCGGCCCTCGCTCGGCACCGTCGACAATCTGGTGCCGATCGATTCCACCCCGCCGAACCTGCGCGAGGAGATGTGCGGCGCCAAGCACAAGCGGCCCGCCAGCGACGAGGACGGCGAAGACACCGTCGCCAGCGCCGGCGCGAGCACCAACGGCGACAGTGGCGTGAGCTTCTTCGCCTCGGGCCTGCAGGCCGCGATGCCGACCAAGCCGGCCGACATGCTGGCGCAGCCGGCGGCGGCGTCCGAACCGGTCGTGGTTTATACGGGACCGACCAAGACCGGCGCTGCGCTGATCGCCGCGGTCGAGGCCGACACCGAGAAGCTGCAGCCGGTCAAGCGCACCAAGGGCAAGCACACCCGCGTCGCGGGCAAGAAGTCCGATACGGCCGATGATGCGAAGGGCGACGCCAAGAGCACCGCCAAGAGTGACGCTAAGAGCGCTGCCAAGCCGGACAGCAAGCCGGCGGCCAAGCCGGTGCGTCACGCCAACGCCAAGCCGGATGCCGCAGCTGCGAAGCCGGCCGCGGACAAACAGGCCGCCGCAAAGCCCGCCGGCAAGCCGGCGACGGCGGCAAAACCGGCTGCGAAGCCGAAAGCCGACGCCAAGCCCAAGGCCGACGCCAAGCCGGCCGGCTAGCAGAGCGTCACCCCCTCCGATCTCCCAATGCGTCGATAGCGCGCAGCGGCTTGCCATTGGCCGCGGCATCGCTCAATACTGCCTGAAATACCGCGACCAAGAATAATACGACCAAGGGTCGAGAAACCCGGAAACAATCCGGGACGTCAGCCAAATTTGAGAGAGGGAAAGACCATTATGGAGCGCATCTGGCTCAAGCATTATCCGGCCGGCGTGCCCGCCGATATCGACGTCACGCAATATTCGTCGCTGGTCGAATTGCTGGAAGAGAGCTTCAAGAAATTCGCCGATCGCAAGGCGTTCATCTGCATGGACAAGGCGATCACCTATCGCGAGCTCGACGAGATGTCGGCGGCGCTCGGCGCCTACCTGCAGAGCAAGGGCCTGCAGAAGGGCGCGCGGGTCGCATTGATGATGCCGAACGTGCTGCAATATCCGGTTGCGACCGCCGCGGTGCTGCGCGCCGGCTATGCCGTGGTCAACGTCAATCCGCTCTATACTCCGCGCGAGCTCGAGCATCAGCTGAAGGATTCCGGCGCGGAAGCGATCATCGTGCTGGAGAACTTTGCCACCACCGTGCAGAAGGTGCTGCCCAACACCGCGGTCAAGCACGTCATCGTCGGCAGCATGGGCGATCTGCTCGGCTTCAAGGGCGTGATCGTCAACCTGGTGGTGCGCCGGGTGAAGAAGATGGTGCCGGCCTGGTCGATCCCGGGCGCGGTTTCATTCAACGAGGCGCTGTCGGCCGGCCGCGCCGCGAGGCTCAACAAACCGAAGTTGACGCTCGATGACGTCGCCTTCCTGCAATACACCGGCGGCACCACCGGCGTCTCCAAGGGCGCGACCCTGCTCCATCGCAACATCCTGGCCAACGTGCTGCAGAACGATGCCTGGCTGCAGCCGGCGCTGGCGAAGCCGCCGATCGTCGAACAGATGGTCATCGTCTGCGCGCTGCCGCTGTATCACGTCTTTGCGCTCACCGCGTGCTACCTGCTGGGCATGCGGGCCGGCGGCACCAATCTCTTGATTCCGAATCCGCGCGACATGGCGGGCTTCGTCAAGGAACTGTCGAAGTACCAGGTCAGCTTCTTCCCGGCGGTCAACACGCTCTACAATGGCCTGCTGAACACGCCCGGCTTCGACAAGCTCGACTTCTCCAAGCTGAAGATCGCCAATGGCGGCGGCATGGCGACGCAAAGGCCGGTCGCCGAGAAGTGGCTGAAGATCACGGGCATCCCGTTGTCGGAAGGCTACGGCCTGTCGGAGACGTCGCCGACCCTGACGTGCAATCCCGCGACGATCGAGGAGTTCTCCGGGACGATCGGCCTTCCGGTCCCGTCGACCTGGCTCTCGATCCGCGACGATGACGGCAATGAATTGCCGATCGGCCAGGCCGGCGAGATCTGCGCCAAGGGTCCCCAGGTGATGGCGGGCTACTGGAACAGGCCCGACGAGACCGCGCGCGTGATGACCGCGGACGGCTATTTCCGCACCGGCGACATCGGCGTGATGGACGAGAAGGGCTACACCAAGATCGTCGACCGCAAGAAGGACATGATCCTGGTCTCGGGCTTCAACGTCTATCCGAACGAGATCGAGGAAGTGATCGCGAGCCATCCGGGCGTGCTGGAATGCGCCGTGATCGGCGTGCCCGACGCGAAGTCCGGTGAGGCGGTGAAGGCCTTCGTGGTCAAGAAGGACCCGAACATCACCGCCGAGGACATCATCAAGTTCAGCGCCACCCAGCTCACCGCCTACAAGGTGCCGAAGCAGATCGAGTTCAGGACCGATTTGCCGAAGACCAATGTCGGCAAGATCCTCCGTCGCGAATTGCGCGATGAGAAGAAGGCCGCGGCTTAGGGCGTGAGTGGGACTGACGCTGGATATGACTGACGCGCGCATTGCGACGCCGGCTGACGTGCTTGCCTTCTGGCGAGATGCCGGCCGCGACCGCTGGTACAGCCACGACGACGCCTTCGATGCCGAAATCCGCAGCCGCTTCCTTGCCACCTGGCAGAAGGCGGCTGCCGGCGAATTGTCGTCCTGGGAGGCGAGCGACGAGGGCGCGCTGGCGCTGACCATCGTGCTCGACCAGTTTCCGCGAAACCTGTTTCGCGGCGACGCCAGGACCTTCTCGAGCGATGCGCTGGCCCGTGACGTGGCAAGCCGCGCCATCGACCGCGGCGTCGATGCGCGGACCGACCCGGTGCTGCGCGAATTCCTCTATCTGCCTTTCGAGCATTCGGAGGACCTCGACGACCAGCAGCGCTGCGTGACGCTGTTCCAGCAATATGACTGCCATCCCGACAACCTGAAATACGCCGAGGACCACGCCGACATCATCCGCCGGTTCGGCCGCTTCCCGCACCGGAATCGCGTGCTGGGCCGGCAGACCACGGCCGAGGAGCAGGCCTTTCTCGACGGCGGCGGATTTTCCGGCTGATGACGGAACGGTGAATGCGCTCCGGCATTGCCGTTCTCGCGGCAGCTCGTATTGTGCCGTCCGAGCGCCGGGTTTAAGACAATTCCGCTTCACCGAGGGAGAACGACGATGACGATCAATGTTGGCGACAAGCTGCCGGAAGCCAAGTTTCGCGTGATGACGGCCGAGGGGCCGCAGGTCAAAACCACCGACGACATTTTCAAGGGCAAGAAGGTCGCCCTGTTCGCGGTGCCCGGCGCCTACACCGGCACCTGCCACAAGATGCATCTGCCGAGCATCTTCCTCAACGCCTATGCCATGAAGAACAAGGGCGTCGACACCATCGCGATTGTCTCGGTCAACGACGCCTTCGTGATGAACGCCTGGAAGCGCGACACCGACCAGCGCGACGAAGCCGTCTTCCTCGCCGACGGCAATGCCGACTTCGCCAAGGCGATCGGCATGGAGCTGGACGCCTCCGGCAACGGCCTCGGCATCCGCTCCCACCGCTACTCGATGCTGGTCGAGGACGGCGTGGTGAAGAAGCTCAACAAGGAGCCGGCTCCGGGCAAGGTCGAAGTCTCCGGCGGCGACACGCTGCTCGGGCAGCTCTGAGCCGAGTTTTCGCCGCAACAAAACTGTCATCGCCCGGCGCGACCGGGCGATCCAGTACGCCGCGGCCTCGCGTTTCAGTCACCACTGTCTCTGGAATACTGGATCGCCCGCTTTCGCGGGCGATGACAGTTTTGGGCGCGGCGATCACCGGGATCGCGGCTCCGTAGCAACCATTAAGCCGTGACGGTTGTTTCGAGCCAAGGCGTTCCGCGCTGGACGACAGTGTTGGCATAGATCAGCAGCTTCCGTGCGCAAGCGATGAGGGCTGCGTTG
>NZ_LGHK01000239.1 GCF_001908235.1 Bradyrhizobium sp. NAS96.2 | reverse complement strand
ATCCGCTTTCACGCGCTGATCGAGAACCAGCCGATCAATTCGACCTGGGTCGGCTATCTCGACGGCCTCTCCGACAAGTTCCGGCAGATCGGACGCTGAGACTGCCGTTCGCGTGTCGTGCCGAGCTGCATACGAGCCGGCCGATGCCTGGCGTTGATCGTATTTCGTAACGGAGATGTTCGGTGACCGATATCGCGCTCGACAATCACGGCATCAGGCTTGCAGCATCCGTCCATGGCCCGACGGACGGCGAACCGATCCTGTTCCTGCACGGCCTGTCGCTGAGCCGGGACACATGGCAGGAAATCGGCGGCCGGCTGAAGGATCGATATCGGATCTGGACCCTGGATTTCCGCGGACACGGGCACTCGGATCGTGCCCCGGACTATGATCTCGCCGCCTATGTTTCGGATGCAAAGACCGCGTTGGCCGCAATCGGGCGTCCGGCGGTGATTGTCGGCCACTCGCTCGGCGGCTGCGTTGCCGGCGTGCTGGCGCAGAGCGGTGACGCTGATGTGCGCGCCGCCTTCCTCGAGGATCCGCCCTGGTATCTGGGACAACCGGGGGAGTGGGAGAAATCGGCCTTCCCAAAACTGTTTTCCATCGCCAGGGCGCGTCAGGCTACGTGGCAGCAAGCGCGCGCGCCGCTCGGCACGTACCTTGCTTTCGTTTCCGACTCTCCGACGCCGATGGGCGGGATCGGACGTGATCATTACGGCCCACGTCATCTGCTCAGTCACGCCTCTGCGCTGCAGCGGCAGGACGGGCGGTGCTGGGCCGATGGAAACGTTGCGGGCGCCGTCCTGGCGGCGATCCCGACCGAGCGGGAATTCCTGTGTCCGGTCAGGATTGTCCAGGCCGATCCGGGATGTGGCGCGGCTTTTCTCAGGGATCACGAGGCGCGCCTCGCGTATGGCAATCCGCGTGCCGACATCGTTCGCTATGAGGGATGCGGCCATTCACCCCATCGCGCCATCGCGTTCGAGCAGCGCTTCGCGGCAGACCTGCAAGCCTTCCTGTCGGGCCTGCCGTCGCGGTGAGCGCGGGTGCGATCCGGCACATCAGATCCACGAACCGAAGACGGGGCCATCCATGCAAGAGACGTCCGGCTACGATCCGAACTACGTGATGGGGCGCTCGACCGCGGAGACCGACAGGCTCAAGCGCCAGTCGCAGCTCTACGATGCGTCGACATGGCAGCTTCTGAAGGAGGCCGGGCTCGCGCCGGGCATGAAGGTGCTCGACGTCGGAAGCGGCGCCGGCAACGTGTCCTTCATCGCCGCAAGCCTGGTCGGCGAGAGCGGGGCGGTCGTCGGTGTCGACAGCAATCCCGCCATCGTCGACGAGGCTGCGGCCACCGCGCGCTCGCTCGGCCTGCGCCAGGTGTCATTCCGGGTTGGCGACATCAACACGATCGAGTTGGACCGGGATTTCGATGCGGTCGTCGGCCGGCTTGTGCTGATTTACGTCAAGGATCCCGCGGTGCTGGTTCGACAATTGCTTGCCCACGTCAAGCCTGGCGGCATCGTGGCGTTTCAGGATCTGGACTGGGGCGAGGGGCCGATCGCCAATCCGCCGTCGCCGCTGCTGTCGCAGGCATGGGGCACTGTGAAGGAGATGTTCCACCGCGCCGGGCTGAACAACCGGATGGGATTGTCGTTGCACGGCGCCTTCGTCGCGGCCGGGCTTCCCGCGCCGCGCATGAGCCTGTTTGCCCCGGTGGGAGGCGGCATGGATTTCGACGGTTACGACTACATGGCGAGCGGCCTGCGCAGCAACCAGCCGCATATCGTCAAGCTCGGCGTCGCCACCGAGGCGGAGCTGGCACTGGATAGTTTTGCCGAACGCCTGCGCACCGAAGTGGTCGGCATGCAGGGCGTGTTCGCGCTGCCGACCTTCGTCAGTGCCTGGTCGCGCAAGCCGCCGCGCTGATCGCCGCTGCGCCGTCACACATTTTGTGCGAAGCGTGCGGCGCCCGCGACCGGTGCGAGCCAGGTCGCGGCCCGATCGGTATAGATCTCGATCTGCGGCTGCAGGCCGTCCATGCTGTCGAGCGTGCCGGCCTTGACCACGACCTTGCCCGGCATCAGCGCGGTCTTGGCCAGGATCGGCGAGCCGCAGCCGCCGCAGAAATGGCGCTCGACCGGATGACCGCTGTCACCCCTGTCGATGAAGACGGCGGTCTCGCCGGACTGCTGATACTCGGTCTCGCGGACCACGACGTTGAGCGAGAACAGGCTGCCGCTCAGCCGCCGGCAATGCGTGCAGTGACAGATTGCGATCCCGCGCGGTTCGGCCTTCAATTCGTAGCGCACGTCGCCGCACAGGCAGCCACCCTTTCGATCCGGCATGATGTTCCCTCCCAAAACGCTGACCTGACAAATCTCCCTCAGGCGCCCATCACTGCGTCGATGAAGGTCGCGGCCGATTCCTTTAGCTGCTTGCGGCTGTAGCCGGCGCGCTCCATCACGGCGAGGCCGCGCGTGAAGGTCACGAAGACCCGCGCCAGCCGGTTGGCATCCGCAGCGCGCCGCCTGCCTGGAGCCGCGCTGAGGGTCTTGCCGATCAGTTGCTCGAGCCGGCCCAGCACATCCTGCACGCGCTGACGCACCTCGGTGCTCGAGATCGCTGCATCGAGCGCGGTGCGCGTCGTCAGGCATCCGCGCGCCGGTGAGCCGTCGGTCATGTTGACAATGATCATGTCGAAGAAATTTCGCAAAGCGGTCGTCGTGTCGGCGTGAGCCAGCGCATGACCGGCCGCTTCCAGGAATTGCCCGGTATACTGGTCGAAGGCGCGCAGGAAGATCGCTTCCTTGTCGCCATAGGCGTTGTAGAGGCTGCCGCGCTGCACGCCGGTGGCGGCGGCGAGGTCCTGCATCGTCGCGTCGTGCAGGCCCTTGCGCCAGAACACGTCGAGCGCCGTCGCAATCACCTCGTCCTCGTTGAACTGACGTACACCCACCATCCGACTCGCTCCGTCTGAGTATCCTTGACATTATCGTCAAGATTGACAATCATGTCAAGAATGATGCCTCGGGAGCTCAACATGATTACTGCCGTCACGTCTTTCAAATTGCCCAAGCCGATCACGCGCGAGGAAGCGCGCGCCATCTTCCTCAGCACCGCGCCGATCTATCGCGGCGTACAGGGATTGTTTCGCAAGACCTATGTGCTGTCCGAAGACGGCATGATGGCTGGCGGCATCTATTTCTGGAACTCGCGGAGCGAGGCGGAAGCTTTGTACACCGATGCGTGGCGCGCCCGCGCCCGGGAGAAGTATGGCGCCGATCCGACGGTGACCTATTTCGAGAGCCCGGTGGTGGTCGACAACATCGCCGAGCAGATCAGCGCCGGCGACGACTAGGAAGGCTCCGTCGCGCCAACTGACAGTGGCGGAACTTTCGACCGCCGCCCGGCTGCGCATGTCCGCGTGTGATGCGCCGCGCGCATCCGCTTGTGCTTGGTGCGTCCACAAGGCTACTCTCCCTGCAAGCAAGAAAACTGCAAGGGAGCCGTCACGGTGAACCAAACTCCATCCTCACATCCAGCGCTGCCGCGCCGCAGGCTCGGCCGCACCGGGCTCGATGTCTCCATCCTCGGTTTCGGTACCGCACCGCTCGGCGATCTGTTTGCGCGGCTCGACGATGCGGCCGCGATTGCGGCAGCGGAGCGGGCGTTTGCGTTGGGCGTGAACCTGCTGGATTCCTCGCCGCTCTACGGGCATGGCCTCGCCGAACACCGCTCTGGCACGGCGCTGCGCCGCGTGGCGCGCGACGACATCGTCGTCTGCACCAAGGTCGGGCGCTGGATGGACCCGTTCCACGGCCGCGGCGACGGCTCGAATTTCGTCGGCGGTCAGCCGCATCGTGCGGTGGTCGATTATTCCTATGACGGCACGATGCGCTCGGTCGAGCAGTCGCTGCTGCGGCTCGGCACCGATCGCATCGACCTGCTGCTGATCCACGACGTCGACGTCTGGACCCACGGCGCTGACGCGATCGAGGCACGGTTTCGCGAGGCGATGGAGGGCGCCTATGTCGCGCTCGACAAGCTTCGCGCCGAGCGTGTGGTCAGGGGTATCGGGATCGGCGTCAACGAGGCCGAGATGTGCGTGCGCTTCGCCAAGGCGGGCACGTTCGACACCATGCTGCTTGCCGGCCGCTACTCGTTGCTGGAGCAGCCGGCGCTCGCCGAGTTCCTGCCGTTGGCGGAGAAGCAGGGCATCGGCGTCATGCTCGGCGGCGTGTTCAACTCCGGCATCCTGGCGACCGGCGCGGTTGCCGGCGCCAAGTACAATTACAAGGACGCGCCACCCGACGTGATGCAGAAGGTCGCGGCGATCGAGCGCGTCTGCCGCGCCCATGGTGTGGCGCTGCCGACCGCGGCGCTGCATTTCGCGCTCGGCCATCCGGCGGTCGCAAGCCTCGTGCTCGGCGCGCAGACACCGCAGGAGGTCGAGCGCAACGTCGCCGCATTGTCGTCAGCCGTTCCGGCCGCGCTGTGGCGCGATTTGAAGGCCGAGGGGCTGCTCGACCAGCACGCGCCGGTGCCGGCATGATGCGGATCGATGCCCATCACCATGTCTGGCGACTTTCGCGCGCTGATTACGGCTGGCTGACGCCCGAGCGCGGGCCGATCTATCGCGACTTCGGCCTGGCCGACCTGATGCCGCATCTCGCCGCGGCCGCGATCGAGGGCACGATCCTGGTGCAGGCCGCACCGACCGAGGCGGAGACGGCATTCATGCTCGACGTCGCCAGGAGCTCGGAACTGGTGCGCGGCGTGGTCGGCTGGATCGACTTCGATGCGCCCGATGCCGCGGACCGGGTCGATGCGATCGCTGAACGCGAACTGCTGGTCGGCCTGCGGCCGATGGTACAGGACATCGCCGATGACGACTGGCTGCTGCGCCCCGAGCTGGCGGCGCCGCTCGAGGCCATGGTGCGGCACGACCTCGTGTTCGATGCGCTGGTGTTGCCGCGCCATCTGCCGCGGCTCGTTCAGGTGGTCGATCGCCATCCGGACCTGCAATTCGTGCTCGATCATTTCGGCAAGCCACGGCTCACCACCGGCGACATCGCGGCCTGGAAGGACGACATCGCAAGCCTTGCCGCACGGGCCAACGTCGTCTGCAAGCTGTCGGGCCTTGCGACCGAGGCCGCGCCGAACTGGCAGGTTGCCGATCTGCGCGAGGCGGTGGATCATGCACTCGCATGCTTCGGTCCGCAGCGGCTGCTGTGGGGCAGCGACTGGCCCGTCGTCAATCTCGCCGGCGGCTATGCGCACTGGTTCGCCGCGACGGAGAGCCTGCTGGCTGATTTGTCAAGTGACGTGAGAGCTGCGATTTTCGGTGGCAATGCGGCGCGCATCTATTTGTCAAGCCGCGGGCGACCCACATCCCGGAAATAGCACGCAGGGAGCGCCAAATTTGATCCACAGCGCGCCTTGATGAATCATTCCGGGATGGTCCATAAGCGGCGTCCGCGCCGTCGTGATTTGGCGGTGCAACGGAATCAGAGAGACAGGCGTGGCAAAGATTCATCATCAGATTGCGCAGGAGCTGGGAGTTCGCGACGAGCAGGTCGAGGCGGCGGTGACGCTGCTCGACGGCGGCGCCACGGTGCCGTTCATCGCGCGATACCGCAAGGAGCTCACCGGCGCGCTCGATGACGCGCAGCTGCGCACGCTGGAAGAACGGCTGACCTATCTGCGCGAGCTCGAGGAGCGCCGCACCGCGGTGCTCAATTCGATTCGCGAGCAGGGCAAGCTCGATGCCGCGCTCGAGGCCCAGATCATGGCGGCCGACAGCAAGGGGCGTCTGGAAGATATCTATCTGCCCTACAAGCCGAAGCGCCGGACCAAGGCCGAGATCGCCAAGGAGGCCGGGCTCGAGCCGCTCGCCGATCAGCTTCTGACGCAGCCGCAGAACGACCCCAACGAGGTTGCCGCGCCCTTCGTCAATGCCGAGAAGCAGGTCGCCGACGTCGCCGCTGCGCTCGATGGCGCGCGCGCGATCCTGGTCGAGCGCTTCGCCGAGGACGCCGATCTGATCGGCGCGCTGCGCGAGGAGATGTGGTCGAACGGCATCATGGCCTCGACCGTCCGCACTGGCAAGAAGACCGAAGGCGAGAAGTTCAAGGACTATTTCGATTTCTCCGAGCCGCTGCCGAAGCTGCCGTCGCACCGCATCCTGGCGCTGTTCCGCGGCGAGAAGGAGGAGATCCTCGACCTCGCGATCAAGCCGGAGGCGCAGGAGCCTGTGGTCGGCGTGCCCGGCCTCTACGAGCTCAGGATTATGAACCGCTTTGCGATCTCCAACCAGGGCCGCAAGGGCGACAAATGGCTGACCGAGACGGTGCGCTGGGCCTGGCGTACCAAGATCCAGATCCATCTCAACATCGATTTGCGGATGCGGCTATGGACCGCGGCCGAGACCGAGGCGGTGCGTGTGTTCGCCTCGAACCTGCGCGACCTCTTGCTGGCGGCGCCGGCCGGTCCGCGCGCCACCATGGGGCTCGACCCCGGCTATCGCACCGGCGTCAAGGTCGCGGTGATCGATGCGACCGGCAAGGTGGTCGCGCATACGGCGATCTATCCGCACGAGCCGCAGCGGCGCTGGGACGAGTCGCTCGCCATCCTCGGCAAGCTTGCGATCGAGCATGGCGTCGAGCTGATCGCGATCGGCAACGGCACCGCCTCGCGCGAGACCGACAAGCTGGCGACCGAGCTCGTGAAGCGGCTGCCCGAGCGCAAGATGACCAAGATCGTGGTCTCCGAAGCCGGCGCGTCGGTCTATTCGGCCTCCGCTTTCGCCTCCAACGAACTGCCCGACCTCGACGTCACCATTCGCGGCGCGGTCTCGATCGCGCGGCGCCTGCAGGATCCGCTGGCGGAGCTGGTCAAGATCGATCCGAAGGCGATCGGCGTCGGCCAGTACCAACACGATCTCGGCGAGGCCAAGCTGGCGCGCTCGCTCGATGCCGTGGTGGAAGACTGCGTGAACGCGGTCGGCGTCGACGCCAACACCGCTTCGGTGCCGCTGCTGGCGCGAGTGTCGGGCATCGGCCAGGGCCTGGCGCAGAGCATCGTGCAGCATCGCGACGCCAACGGTCCGTTCAAGTCGCGCAAGGCGCTCAAGGAGGTGCCGCGGCTCGGGCCGAAGGCGTTCGAGCAGTGCGCCGGCTTCCTGCGCATCAGCAACGGCGAAGACCCGCTCGATTCATCCGGTGTGCATCCGGAAGCCTATCCGGTGGTGCGCCGCATCCTCGAGGCGACCAAGAGCGACATCAAGGCGCTGATCGGCAACGCCGATGTGGTGCGCGGGCTCAAACCGCAATCCTTCGTCGACGACACCTTTGGCCTGCCGACCGTCACCGACATTCTGCGCGAGCTGGAAAAGCCCGGCCGCGACCCGCGTCCGGCGTTCAAGGCGGCGGTGTTCAAGGACGGTGTCGAGGAGGTCAAGGACCTCAAGATGGGCATGATCCTCGAAGGCACCGTAACCAACGTCGCCGCGTTCGGCGCTTTTGTCGATATCGGCGTGCACCAGGACGGCCTGGTGCATATCTCGGCGATGTCGCGGAATTTCATCAAGGACCCGCGCGAGGTGGTGAAGCCGGGCGATATCGTCAAGGTCAAGGTGCTGGACGTCGAGGTCGCGCGCAAGCGCATCGCGTTGACGCTGCGGCTCGACGACGAGGTCGGGCCGAAGAAGGACAACGCGGGACCGTCACGCGATTTCTCGCGCGGCTCGGCCAAGATGACCTCATCCGCGCCGCGCCGTCCGCAGGAGCAGTCCGGCGGCGGCGCGCTCGCCGAGGCGCTGCGTCGCGCAGCCGAAAAGAGCGGGCGCGGCAAGCCGACCTGAGCAGTTAGAAGGGCGGCAAGCTAAACTTGCCGCCCTCATTTCGTTACAGCTTGCCGGCAGCGAACCTGGCGAGCGCCTCCGCGACGCCCTTGCCGTAGGCCGGATCGGCCTTGCTGCAATTCGCAGCATGCCGTTCCTGGATGTGCTTCGATGCTTGGCCGACCTGGCGGGCGGTGTTGTCGAACAGCGCCTGCCTTTGCGCGGCATTCATCTTGCGGAACAGATCGCCCGGCTGCTGCCAGTGGTCCTCATCCACGCGATGATCCCAATGCGCAGCCGCGCCTGAGAGTTCGAGCGGCGGCTCGTTCAGCTGCGGCTGGTCGGTCCATTCGCCATGGCTGTTCGGCCAATAGGTCAACGTCGCGCCCAGATTGCCGTCGGTGCGCATCGCGCCGTCGCGGTGATAGCTGTGGAACGGACATTTCGGCGCATTCACCGGGATCTGGTGGTGGTTGACGCCGAGCCGGTAGCGCTGCGCATCGCCATAGGAGAACAGGCGGGCCTGCAGCATCTTGTCCGGCGAATAGCCGATACCGGGTACGACATTGGCCGGCGTGAACGCCGCCTGCTCGACCTCGGCGAAGAAGTTCTCCGGGTTGCGGTTGAGCTCGAAGTACCCGACCTCGATCAGGGGATAATCCGCCTTCGGCCAGACTTTTGTCAGATCGAACGGGTTGAACGGGAATGCCTTGGCCTGCGCATCTGTCATCACCTGGATGAACAGCGTCCAGCGCGGGAAATCGCCGCGCTCGATGCTGTTGAAGAGATCGCGCTGGTGGCTCTCGCGGTCCTTGCCGACCAACGCCTCGGCCTCGGCGTCGGTCAGGTTCTGGATGCCCTGCCGGGTGCGGAAGTGGAATTTCACCCAGACGCGCTCATTGCTGGCGTTGATCATGCTGTAGGTGTGGCTACCGAAGCCGTGCTGGTGGCGAAAGCTCTTCGGAATGCCGCGCTCGCTCATCACGATGGTGACCTGATGCAGCGCTTCCGGCAGCAGCGTCCAGAAATCCCAGTTCATGTCAGGATCGCGCACACCCGTGCGCGGGTGCCGCTTGATCGCGTGGTTGAGGTCGATGAAGCGCAGGGGATCGCGGAAGAAGAACACCGGCGTGTTGTTGCCGACCACGTCCCAATTGCCTTCATCGGTGTAGAATTTCAGCGCGAAGCCGCGGATGTCGCGCTCGGCATCGGCCGCGCCGCGCTCGCCGGCAACGGTCGAGAACCGCGCGAACATCGGCGTCTGCTTGCCGATCGCCGAGAAGACGCTGGCCTTGGTGTAGCGGGTGATGTCGTGGGTGACGGTGAAGGTGCCGTGCGCGCCGGCGCCCTTTGCGTGCATGCGCCGCTCCGGGATCACTTCGCGGTGAAAATGCGCGAGCTTTTCGATCAGCCAGACGTCCTGCAGCAGCGCCGGCCCACGCGGCCCCGCCGTCATGATGTTCACATTATCGGCAACCGGTGCGCCGGAGGCGTGGGTCAGGAACGGTTTCTTGATCTCGTCGCTCATCGAAAGCTCCTTGCTGGAAGTCAGCACTCGTCGTCCCGGCCCTGAGGGAAGCCGGGTGAAAGACGATTGCATCGCGGATGCGTTACGGCCGGCGCGACGAGGAGGCCCGGTAATCGACAAATTGTGAACCGGATCTGCAATCCCGTTACGACGACGTGGTTTCTTGGATGAGTCGCGGATTAAGAAATCGGGGGGATCGATTCAACGCGCGCTATCCGCTGATTCCAGCCAAATGTCCGTCGATCTCGGCCAACGCAGTCGGGGCCCGCGATCCGGTCATTTGCTGCGCATGCCGGCGCGCTCGCCAATCCTAAATCCGGCGTCAGAATCTGGCGCATTTGTCAGTTGAAGTCGGGCTCGCGCTTGCGTCTTCTGATCATGCTCGTGTGCGGCGATACGAGGTTCGCCGCGGTCCCAATCAGGGAGGATTTCATGAAGAACAGGCTTCTCACGTGTCTCACGGCGGCGACGCTCGCTGTCAGCGTTGCGCTCGCACCCGCGGCCCTGGCCAGAGGCGGCGGCGGTGGTGGCGGGCATGGCGGCGGTGGTTTCGGTGGCGGCCACGGTGGTGGCTTTGCTGGCGCCATGGGTGGCGGCATGCATGGCGGAGGCTTCGGCGGCATGCACGGCGGCGGCTTTGGCGGTATGCATGGTGGCGGCATGGCGTTCGCTGCCCTGGGCGGCGGCGGGCATTTTGCCGGCGGCCATTTCGGCGGCGCGCGCTTCGCAGGCGCTCCCGCGTTCGGGCCGCGGTTTGCCGGCGCCGGATTCCACGGCGGACGCTTCTTCCATCACGGCGGCTTCTTCCATCACCACCGCTTCCATCGCTTCGCCTTCTTCGGCGGGCCTTTCGTCTATGCCGATTACTACGACGGCTGTTACCGCAGGGTATGGACGTCCTACGGCCTGCAATGGGTCAATGTGTGCGGGGACTATTGGTGATCGCCCAACCATCCGCACCGTTGTCGCGGCCGTCGCCAGACGTTCCATCCAGCCCCGGAATGGGATAGTCTGGCGGCGACCGTCGCGGGGCGCTCGGAGGGGTTGAGAACTCGGAGAGTTCAAGAAGATGACCGGAGCTCACCGCCGCATTCTCGTCGTCGAGGACGATCCGGAGACCGCGGGTCAGCTCGTCGAGGAACTCACCACCTGCGGCTACGACGTGGATCTGGCTGCGAACGGCCGTGAGGCGCTGAGCCAGGGAGCGGCGCGCGACTATGCCGTGATCACGATCGATCGCATGCTGCCCGACATCGACGGCATCACGGTGATGCGTCAGATGCGCGACGACGGCATCGCGGTGCCGTTCCTGATCATCAGCGCGCTCGGCGAGGTCGACGACCGCGTGCGCGGCTTGCGCGCCGGCGGTGACGACTATCTGGTCAAGCCGTTCTCCTTTGTCGAGTTGCTGGCACGCCTTGAGGCGCTCGGCCGCCGCAGCGAGACCGTTGCCAAGGAGACCATCCTGCGGGTCGGCGATCTCGCGGTCGATCTGATCGCGCGGACGGCGAGCCGCCGCGGCCGCAAGATTCCGCTGCTGCCGAAGGAATTCCAGCTGCTCGAATATCTCGCGCGCAACGAAGGCCGCGTGGTGTCGCGTGCCATGCTGCTGCAGCACGTGTGGGATCTGCACTTCGATCCCTCGACCAACATCATCGACGTCTATGTCGGACGGGTGCGCCGCAAGGTCGACGACCAGCAAGCCTATCCGCTGATCCACACGATCCGCGGCATCGGGTACTGCCTCCGTGCTCCTGGCTAAAACCCTCAGGTCATCGACGTTCCGCCTGGCCTTGATCGCCATCGGCGTCTTCGGCCTGATCGTGTCCGTCATCTTCGCCTATGTCTACTGGTCGACACTGTCCTATGTGCGCGACAGGTCCGACCGCGCGATCATGACCGAGCAGGCAAGCCTCGACGATGCCTATGCGCGGTCCGGCCGCGATGGCCTGACCGCGCTGATCGCGCAACGTATCGCGGACAAGGCCTTTGCCGACCATGTCTATCTGTTGGCCGGCCCCGGCTCGGCGGTGTTTGCAGGAAATCTCAAGCAATGGCCGGCGGAGGCTGCCGGGCAGGGATGGACCGAATTCCGGGTCTCGCTGCCGCAGCTCTCCACGGGAACCTCGCTGGCGCGAGTCGTGACGGAGACCCTGTCGAACGGCGATCGGTTGCTGGTCGGCCGCGACATCAGCGATCTCGATGGCTTCATGACGCAGATCCGGGGCGCGGGCATCGCCGTCGTCGTGCTGATCATCGTGCTGGCTGCTGCCGCCAGCATCGGGGTCACGCGGCGGACGGTCGGCCGGATCGAGTCGATCAATGCGACCAGTCGCGCCATCATGCTCTCCGGCCTCGACCAGCGCATTCCGCTCCTCGGCAGCCATGACGAATGGGATCGCGTCGCGGAGAACCTCAATTTGATGCTGGATCGCATCCAGACCCTGATGGGCGACGTCAAGCAGGTCAGCGAAAACATCGCCCACGACCTGCGCACCCCGCTGACCCGGATGCGCGGCCGTCTGGAGAAGGCCTATCACGCCCCACGCAACGCAGACGGCGATGCGGCGCTGATCGGCGACACCATCGCCGATCTTGACGCGGTGCTCGGGATGTTCGCGTCGATCACGCGGATCTCCGAGATCGAGACGCGGGCCCGTAAGGGCGCGTTTCGCACCGTCAATCTCGTCGAGATCGCAGGCGAGGTGGTCGAGCTGTACGATGCCGCGGCCGAAGAGGTGACCACCCATCTCGACCTTGCAGGCGATCCCGCGGTGATGGTCACCGGCGACCGCGACCTGCTGTTCGACGCCATTGCCAATCTCGTCGACAACGCCATCAAGCATGGCCGCCCGGGCGGACGGGTGACCGTGACTTGCGACGATGACGAAAGCGGGCCGGTGATCTCGGTTGCCGATGACGGCCCCGGCATTCCGGCCGACCAGCACGACCGCGTCTTCAAGCGCTTCTACCGGCTCGAGCAAAGCCGCTACACGCCGGGCAACGGCCTCGGTCTCAGCCTGGTCGCCGCGGTCGCCAGCCTGCACGGCGCGAAGATCGAGCTTCGCGACAACGCGCCGGGTTTGTTGTTCAGGCTCGTCTTTCCCGTGGCGGAAACGTAGAAGCGTAGGGTGGTGACGGCGGAGGAACTTCTCGCTGGGTGCGCGCCGCCAAAATTTTGAAAAACAACCCCATGCAAAGGAGCTCGCGGCTGCCGGCGTTCGACCAGGCAACTTGACACGTCGGGCAAATCAGGGATACTCTTCTAATATTCCGAAATTGTGCAACCGCCGCCTTGTGAGCCCCTCGCCACGCAAGGGGGCGCAGCGCGTCGCGAGACTGCGGAAGCATGAATCACAGGCCGTGCAACATACTCGCCGTCGTCCCGGCGTAGGCCGGGACCCATAACCCCAAATGCGACCTGTTGCGCGACGCTGGAACGACGAGTGCCGTTCACAATATCCGCTGCAGAGTATGGGTCCCGGCCCCCCCGTGCGCAATTGCGCACTAGGCCGGGACGACGCAATGGGACGAGTCGTGGATCCTTGATCACCCGCATGCGCGGGTGATGGCACCGCGTTGTTTGACACGTTGAGCCGAACTATCCCCATCGTCGTCCTGGCGAAGGCCAGGACCCATTACCCCAAAAGAGAGTTGTTGCGTCACGCTGGGGCCACGGTCCCGTTCATCATCAAATGCGGTGGTTCTGGTCCTGGCCTTCGCCAGGACGACGATGCGGAGAGAGCAGCTCAAAACCGCGCCGCCATCTCCACGAGCCTGCGATGCGCCGCGTCGCGGGCGGCATGGATCGGCTCTGCGGGCCCGGTGGTCGGGCCGATCGGCACGAAGCGCGCGTCGCTGATGCCGATGAAGCGGAGCACCTCGCGCAGATAGGGCGTTGCCATGTCGATGCGGCCGCGGTTCATGCCGGTAACGAAGTCGCTGCCGCTCGCCAGGATCACGACCGTCGGGCGGTCCCTGAGCAGCGGCAGATAACCCTGCGCCGGATCGAAGCGGAAGGTCAGTCCGGGCTGGATGATGACGTCGAGCCACTGCTTGAGCTTGTAGGGAATCGAAAAATTCCACATCGGCGTCGAGATCAGCACGCGATCGGCCAGCGACAGCCGCAGCGCGAGGCGTTCGGCGACTGCGAACGCATCGTGCTGCGAATTGGTGAAGCCTTTGCCGCCGATCCGGGCATATTTGGCCTCGAGCAGATACCCCTCGAACTCCGGCAGCGGCTCGCGCCACAGGTTCATCGCGTCGATCTCCCAGTCCGGGCGGGCCTTGCGGAAGCTCTCCACAAAGACGCGCGCGCCGGCCGCCGATTCCGAATCGGCGCGGGGAGAGCAGGCAAGATGCAGCAGCTTCGGCACCGCGCCTCCCTCAGCCGAGCGCCTTGATGACGGTGTCGGCGTTGGTCACGACGGAGACGTTCTGCAGCGCGAAGTTGATTGCGGCGTTTTGCCAGTCGGCGTTCATGGTCGAGCAGCAATCCTCCGGCACGATCATGAAATAGCCCTTGTCGGCGCCGGTGCGCGCGGTGTGCTCGACCGACATGTTGGTCCAGGCGCCGGTGTTGATGATCATGTCGCGGCCGGTCGCCTTCAGGATGGTCTCGAGCCTTGTGCCCTCCCACGCGCTCATCCGCATCTTCTCGACCACGAAATCGCCCGGGCGCGGCTCGAGGCCGGAGACCGGCGCCGCGCCCCAGCTGCCGCGCACCATCGCCTTGCTGTCGACCAATCCTTCGAACAGCGGTGCGTTCAAGGTCACCCCCGGCGCGCCCGGCTCGACGACGAACCAGACGTGGATGATGGCAACGCCACGTGCTCGCGCAGCCTCGGCGACGCGGCGCACATTCTCGACGACATGCTGCTGGCGCGCATGAGCCGGCGCGCCGGACTCGGCGAACGCGCCGCCGTCCATGATGACGTCGTTCTGCATGTCCTGGATGATCATCGCGCAGCGCTGCGGATCGAGCTGCATCTCGCCGGCGTTCAGGTTCGGCGCGGGCGTGGACGATGCAGCGCCGGCGCCGCCACGCTTGCCACTCATATAGGGCTCGTGGCGCGGCCCGACCTTGGTCGGGATCGCGTAGACCGAATGGGTCGCGGTCAGATAGAGCGTGCGGAAGTCGACGCCGCCCCAGGCGAGGTTGGCGACGAGCTCGGGCAGGCGGACCTTGCCGAGCAGGTCGCCTCCGGGCGAATAGACCCAGACGCCGCCGGGCGCCGTGACCCAGACATTGCCGCGCTGGTCGCACTTCATGCCGTCGGGCAGGCCGGGCTCGAGCTCGGAGCGGATGCCGGAGGCGAACACGTGCGGATTGGTCAGCGTGCCGTCGGCGCTGACATCGAAGGCGCGGATCAGCGCCTGCACGGTGTCATTGACATAGAGGATGCGCTCGTCCGGCGAGAAGCACAGCCCGTTCGGCTGCTCGAACAGATAACGGTCGACCAAGAGTTTCGGTGCGCCGCCGCCCGGCGGCACGCGATAGACGCCCTGGAAGCCGAGCTGCCGCGGCCGCTCGACGCCATAGACCGGCATCCGGCCGTACCACGGATCGGAGAAATAGATGGCACCGCTCGAATGGACGCAGACGTCGTTCGGGCTGTTGAGCTCCTGGTTCTCGTAATGCGAGGCCAGCACCTCGCGCCGTCCGTCCGGCCGCTCGCGGATCAGCGAGGACGTCGCATGCTCGCAGACGATCAGGTTGAGGTCCGCGTCATAGGTCATGCCGTTGCATTTGTTCGACGGGCGCTTGACCTCGACCACGCCGCGCCGCGCATCCCAGCGGCGTCGCACGTCGCCGGGCATGTCGGAGAACAGCAGGAAGTGATCGACCGGGTGCCAGATCGGTCCTTCCGTGAAATCGAAGCCGGTGCCGACCTGGCCGACCGGCGCGTAGGGGTCGATCAGGTCTTCGAACTCGCTGCGCAGCGTGACATGCGTCATCGTGACAGGCCTTCGCGGTTATGCCGGGAACCAGCTGCGTTGCGGCAGGCTCTGCACGACCGGCCCGGGCACCTGGTCGTGCAGGCGGCCGACCACCGTGCCGCCCTCGATCTTCGCCGGGCGATCATGCACCGGCAGCAGATAGCGCGAGCTGGAGAGCAGCTTCTTGATCGCGGCCTTCTCGGCGCGCTTGCTGGTGCCGTGATTGCCGGTGGTGCGCGGTTCGGCGTCGTGGATTTCATTAAATGGATTCACGATCTGGTCGTTGAAATCGTAGATCACATCACCGCAGATCGTGGCGATCCCGTCGGCGGTGTGGACGTGGACGTTCATCGAGCCTTCGGTGTGGGCGTTGGCGGCGTCGCAATAGACGCCGGGCATCAGCTCGACCGGACCGGTGATCTCGAGGTCGAGGAAGCGCAGCGCGCTCTTGGTGTGCAGGCGGTCGATCAGGTGCTTGATGTCGGGCGCGGGATATTGCGGGTGCATCAGGCCGGAGACGGAGTACTCCAGTTCCTTGCGGTTCAGCACGACGGTCGTGTTCATCGGGAACAGGTCGTCCTTGCCGGCATGGTCGATGTGCAGATGGGTGTGGCAGACGAAGCGGACGTCGCCCATCCGCACGCCGTGGCGGGCGAGCTGGTTCTCGATCATGTTCTCGTGGAACTGGAGGCCGCGCATGCCGAGCGTCTCCATGATCTGGTTAGAGCGGTAACCGGTGTCGACCAGCACGGGGTAGGGGCCGCCGAGGATCAGGAAGCCGAGCGTCAGCACGCGGCGGGTGCGGCCGCAATTGTGCCCGAGCACGAGGAAGCTCGATTCCAGCTCGATATCGCCATAGTCCAGAATCTTGATCTCCAACGGCATCGCTCTCCCTCCAAATTCGTGTTCGTTGTGTTCGCGGCGCGACTATGGCTCCAGCCGATAGACCCGCGCCGCCGTCGTGCTGAAGATCGCGGCGCGCTGTTCCCGGCTGAGCCGCTCGGCGGCCGCCTTGAAGGTGTCGATCAGATCGCGGTAGCTGGTCCACAGCTTCTCGATCGGAAAGTTCGAGCCGAACAGGCAGCGCTCCGCACCGAAGATCGCGACGGTATCGGTCATGACACCGGCAATATGCGCGGCATCGTTGCGGTGGATGAAGGTTCCGAGCCCGGACAGTTTCGACACCACGTTAGGACATTGTGCGAGCCGCGCCATGCCGGCGCGCCAGGCGGCACGGCCTTGCGGCGACAGATCCTCCAGCATGCCGGCGTGTTGCAGGATGAACGTCACATTGGGACAGGCCTCGGCGAGCCCGGCAGCATCGGCCATCTGCGGTGCGAACGCCTGCAGGTCAAAGCTCCAGCCATAGTCGGCGAGGTGGCCGACGTTGCGCCGGATCACCGGATCAGTGCAGAGATCGGGCCGCGCTGCGAAGCGATAGAGCGGGTTCTCGTGCCAGTGCAGCTGCATGCGCACGCCGCGCACCAGCGGATAGCGCTTCAACCGGTCCAGCTGCGGCCGGACGTCGCCTGAGGAAAAATCGGCATAGGCGACGAGGGCGTGCGGCCAGCCGTGCTGATCCGCCGTCTGCTGCACCCAGGCCGCCTCATCCTCGAATTGGCTGTTCGGCCAGTTGGTTTGGACATAGACCGAGCGGCTGACGCCGGTGCCTTTGAGATCGTCGAGATATTCCTGAATCGGATAGTCGCGGCGGATCGGCTCATAGGGGCCGAAGATGCGCGGCTGCATCGGGCCGGACAGCCAGGCGAGATCGGCCTGACGCCAGATGTGATGATGTCCGTCGACGATTCCAGTCACGCAGCTCTCCTTGTTCCGAGCGACAGCAGATGCGCGACCACAGCAGCGGTCGATCCGCCGTCCACGAGATCATCGACGAAGCGCTGGATCGCGATCAGCGCCTCGGTTTGCGGCTTGAAGCCGGGCGACGTCGCGAGCGGCGTCAGCCAGCTCACGCGCCAGGCCCGGCGCGATAGTTTTGCCACCGCATCGCGCAACGCGGTCGGATCGCCGCGCTCGAGGCCGTCGGAGACGATCACGACAGCTGCGCCGCGGGCATATCCGCCGAACCGCGGCACCGCGAGGAACGCTTGCAGCGCATCGCCGATCCTTGTGCCGCCGTCCCAGTCGCTGACCAGGAACGAGGCTGCGTTCAGCGCCTGTTCGCGCCGTTTCAGCCGCAGCGCCGATGTGACGCGGGTCAGCCTTGTGCTGAAGGTGAACACCTCGACATTGCCGGCGGCCTGCACCAGCGCATGCCCGAGCCGCATGTTCTCCTCGGTGCGCGCCTTCATCGAGCCGGAGACGTCGATCAGCAACAGGATCTTGCGCGGGCGCTGGCGGCGGCGCATGCGCCCGAGCCGCAGCACCTCGCCGTCATTGCGGACGCTGTCACGCAGCGTGCGGCGCAGATCGGCGAACGGGCCGCTGCGCGCACGCCGTCGCCGGTGGCCGCGCCGCCGCGGCAATCGCCGTGCCGCTTCGCGCGACAATTGCCGCAGCGGATCGCTGGTCGGGACTTGCGCGAAGCGGCGCTCGACCAGCGCCTCGGCGCGCGCGGCAGCGAGGCCGGACTCATTGGCTTCGTCGGCGAACGGCGGCTCGTCGTCGCCGCGGCCTTCCTCCTGCAGGCGGACGGTCTCATCGTCCTCACCCTCGGCCTGTTCGATGGCATCGGCGCCGCGGAAATGGACGTCGAACAGTCGGTCATAGGTCGCGCGGCGCTCTGGCGGCGGCGCCAGTGTGGCAAGCCCGGCCCGGCGGATGTGCTCCAGGCTACGCGGCCCGAGCAGTTCGATCGCAGCCAGGAAGCTCGTCGTCTGCTCCGGTGCAACCGAAAAGCCGTTGGCGCGCAGCAGCGCGACAAAGGTGACGAAGGTTTGCGCGGCGCGCGGCAGCTGGAGATCGTCGCTCATGCGGCTGCCTCCGCGATGATCGCATCGAGCCGCGGCGAGATGAAATGCAGGTCCTCCTCGTCCTTCAGCGCGACGCCGATCGAGCGCTTGAACGCGTCCGGCCAGCGCGCGCCGCCCTTGTTGAGTAAGGTGGCGGCTTCCGCCCAGTCGACCGCCTCGGCGATGCCCGGGGCCTTGCTCAGCGGCTCGCGGCGCAGCCGGCCGACCGCGGCGACCACGGCGCGGGCGGTCGCTTCGGCGACGCTGGAGGCGCGCATCATCACGATGCGGGCCTCGCGTTCGGCATTCGGGTAGTCGATCCAGTGATACACACAACGCCGCCGCAGCGCCTCGTGCAGATCGCGGGTCCGGTTCGAGGTCAGCACCACGACGGGATGCTCGGCGGCGCGGATGGTGCCGCGCTCCGGGATCGAGATCTGGAAGTCGGAGAGGAATTCGAGCAGGAAGGCCTCGAACTCCTGATCGGCGCGGTCGATTTCGTCGATCAGCAGCACCGTCGCATCAGGCGCGCGCAGTGCCGCCAGCATCGGCCGCTCGATCAGGAACGACTCGCCATAGATGTCGATGCTCTCCTCACCGGCCTGCCGGATCGCCAGCATCTGGCGCGGATAGTTCCATTCGTAGAGCGCCGCCGAAGCGTCTATGCCCTCGTAGCATTGCAGACGGATCAGCCGGCGGCCGAGCACGGCGGCGATCGCCTTCGCAGCCTCGGTCTTGCCGACACCCGGCGCGCCCTCGAGCAGCAGCGGCTTGCCGAGCGCGAGCGAGAGATAAGAGGCCGTCGCAATGCCGTCGTCGGCGAGGTAATAGGCCGCGCGCAGCGCCTTCTCCAGCGCCTCGGGGCTGTCGATGCCGACGATGTTGCTGCGGACCGGCATGCCGAAGCCTCAACGCCTTGGCTGCGGCCGCGCGCCGCCCTGCGCCTTGATCGCGCGCAGCACCTTCTCCGGCGTGATCGGCAGATCGTCGATCCGCACCCCGACCGCGTTGAAGATCGCGTTCGCCACCGCAGGCAGGACCGGATTGGCGCACATCTCGCCCGGCCCCTTGGCGCCGAACGGGCCATCGGGCGCCGGGCGTTCGAGCACCGCGATGTCGTGCGGGCAGATGTCGCCCGGACCCGGCATCAGATATTCGACGAAGTCCCGCGGGCCATGCACCGGCTCCGGATAATATGGCTCCGGCGTCTCATAGAGCGCGTGGCTGACGCCCATCCAGGCGCCGCCGACCAATTGCTGCTCGACCAGCCGCGGATTGAGCGCGCGGCCGAGCTCATAGGCCGAGTCCATCCTGACCATGTCGACCTCGCCGGTCTCGTCGTCGACCTCGACTTCGGCAACCAGGCAGGCATGCGCGTAGCAGGTCGCCGGCGACATCTCGCCGGTCTCGGGATCGACGTCGGACAGCGGCACCAGGAAGATGCCGCGGCCGGAGATCGTCTTGCCCTGCTTGAACTGCGCGGCGATTGCGACGTCCTTGGTCGAGATCGACCGATGCGGCGCGCCCTTGACATGGATGTTGCCGCGGCCGTCGGTCTCGAGATCGGCGGCATTCACCTCCAGCTCCTCGGCGGCAGCCTCCATCATCACGCCGCGGGCCTCGCGCGCCGCCGCCATCACGGCGTTGCCGACGCGATGGGTGCCGCGCGAGGCGAACGAGCCCATGCAATGCGGGCCGGTGTCGGAATCCGCGGTGTCGACATAGACGTCCTCGACCGGCACGCCGAGCGTCTCGGCGCAGATCTGCCGGGTCACCGACTTCATGCCCTGACCGAGATCGATCGAGGACAGCGCCACCGTGAATTTGCCGCTCGGGTTGGAGTGCACCAGCGCCTGGCTCGGATCGCCGCCGAGATTCATGCCGATGGGATAATTGACCGACGCGATGCCGCGTCCGCGATGCCGGGTCATGGTCAGCGCCTCCTGGTGCCGAAGACGGAAGAGAAGCGGGTGGCGCCATGCGACGGCGCGGCTGGCCGCGGCGGAGATGACGGTGGCGGCGAGGGCG
>NZ_LGHK01000238.1 GCF_001908235.1 Bradyrhizobium sp. NAS96.2 | reverse complement strand
CGTGGTCGCCGGCAGGCCGCCGCGCGCGGGCGAGCCGAGCTCGGGTTCGACCCGCAACGCGTTGATCAGCGCCACGCCTTCGACCGTCTCCTTCGCAAGCTTGCGCGACAGACGCGCAGGCCAGCGCGTGCTGCGCGCCATCACCAGGTGCTGGATGTAATGCATCGACAGCACCAGCGCGGTCGACGGGTCGGCCTTGCCGATGATGCCGAGCACGCGAATGGCCTCGCGAGCACCCGCCCCGCCCCCACCTGATGCCACCGGCACGGTCAGCGCCAGCAAGCCTTCGCGCGACAGGTCGGCGAAATTATCAAAGGGAAAGCTGGCGTCGCGATCATGCGCCGGCGCGCGCGCCGCAAACACCTCGGCGAGCCGCTGTGCACGCGCGATGTACTCCGGCTCCGTCGCCGACGGCAGCTCCTTGACTGCTGACGTCACCATGTCGCCTCCAGTCCGAGCAGGCCGAGGATCTGCTTGCGCAGCTCGGCGAGATAGGGATCGCCGCGATGCCGTGGGTATGGCCGCCCGACCGCGATGTCGGCCTTGATCCGCGCCGGCCGATCGGACAGCACGATGACGCGGTTGGCGAGCACCAGCGCTTCCTCGACGTCGTGGGTGACGAGCAGCGTGGTAAAACCCTTGCGCTGCCACAGCGCCACGAGCTCGGACTGCATCGCGATCCGCGTCAGCGAGTCGAGCTTGCCGAGCGGCTCGTCGAGCACCAGGATCTTCGGATCATTGACCAGCGCCCGCGCCAGCGCCACGCGCTGCGCCATGCCGCCGGAGAGCTGGTGCGGATAGGCATTGCGGAACGAGGACAGGCCGACCAGCTCGATCACGGCATCGACCCGATGCCGCTGCGTCTTCAGGATGCCCTGCGCCTCCAGCCCGAGTGCCACATTGTCCCACACCGTGCGCCAGGGAAACAGCGTCGGGTCCTGGAACACGACGACGCGCGATGGATACGGGCCCGTGATGCGAGCTTCATCCTCGCGCAGCGCACCGGTGCGCGGCTTCTCCAGCCCGGCGACCAGCCGCAGCAATGTCGACTTGCCGCAACCGGACGGACCGAGCAGCGCGACGAACTCGCCCGGCGCGATCGAGAGATTGACATTGTCGAGCACGGGAAGAACGGCGCCGTCGATATCGAAGGCGTGACTGACGCCTTCGATGTCGAGTTCGGCGCCGACGGCGGGATAGGTGATTGCCTCGGCGGCGGACTGCACTACCATTTGACGACACCCTTCTGCCAGACCAGCAGGCGGTCACGGGTGCGGAACAGCAGCGTGATCGCGCCGGAGCAGAGCAGCGACATCACGATCAGCGCCGCATACATGTTGGCGTAGGCCGCCCAGCCCTGCGCCCATTGCAGGTACCAGCCGAGCCCGGCCTTGACGCCGATCATCTCAGCGACCACGAGCACCGCAAAGGACGAACCGAGCCCCATGAATAGGCCGACGAACACGTGCGGCAGCGCCGCGGGGATCGCGACCTTCAGCACCAGGAATGACGGCTTGGCGCCGAGCGTGCGCGCGACGTCGTAATAGGCGCTGCTAACGCTTGCGACGCCCGACCAGGTTAGCACCGTTACCGGGAAGCCGGTGGCGAGCGCGATCAGGAAGGTCGATGCGCTCCAGCTCGACGGGAAGGTGAAGAAGGCGATCGGCAGCCAGGCGGTGGCGGGCAGCGGGCCGATGAAGCGCAGCACCGGATGCACCCAGTAGCCGATCTTCTGCGACCAGCCGATCGAGACGCCGGTGATGAAGCCGACCGTCGCACCGATGATGTAGCCGCCGAGCTGCAGCTTGATCGAGGCGAACACGCTGTCGAGCAGTTTTGGCAGATCGTCGGTATAGACTTCGAGGATCGACTGCGGCGGCGGGAAGAACGGCAGCGGCAGCCAGGCGAATTTCGCGGTGGCGACCTCCCACAGTGTCACGAAGGCGCCGAACGCCACCAGCCACGGCGCGCGCTTGCGCAGCGCCTGGCCGGCGCTGCCGAGATAGTCCGCGCTGAACGTGCCGAACAGGATGAAGGCCGCGATCACGATGGCGCCGATGCCGAGCGATCCGGTTCGCGACCAGTCGCCGACATCGGGCCAATACAGGCAGGACAGCCCGAAGGCGAGCCAGACGAGGCTGGCGGCGAGCCCGACGCCGTAGCTGCCGGAAAGGTCCGCGAAGGTGACCGCGGCGCGCGGCGCGGCTGCGGCGGTCCCGTCAGACACTGAATACGTCGACATAGATCCGCTCCGCGAATTTGGCCGTGTCGGTGCTCTGCTTGAACACCTGCACCGATTTCAGATCGTCGGCGTAGCCCTTGAGCTCGCGCTTCAGCACCTCGCCGGTCGGATGATGGTGATGGGTGTGGTAGCGCGCCATCGCCTCGAGATCGGCGAGGCTCGCCGCCTTCGGCGCATAGGGCTGGAACGATTTCGCCGCCTTGTCCGGATTCTGCGAGGTGAACATCGCGGCATCGAGCAGCGCCTGCGTGATGGCGCGCGCGACGTGCGGTTCTTCGCGCACCAGGCTGCCGCGCAGGCCAACGATGCAGCAGCTCTTGTCGCGGTACTCGCCATCGAGGTTAGAGGCGACCTCCTTGTACTGCGCATCCTTCAGCCAGAGATAGGCCAGCGGATCGGACGACAGGAAGGCCTGCACCTCGCCCTTCTCGACCGCGACATTGAGCAGATTGCCGGGATAGGCGCGCCAGTCGACATCCCTGACCGGATCGATGCCGAGCTTGGAGAGCTGGATCGAGAAGAAGTTCTTGTCGGGACCGGCGAGGTCGCCGACCGCGACGGTCTTGCCCTTGAGGTCGGCGAGCTTGCCTATGCCGGAACTGGTGCGGGTCAGGACCCGCATGCAGCCGCCATGGGTGCCGGCGGCGATCTTGACATCAAAGCCCTGCTCGAGCGGCTTCAACCAGCGCAGCGCCATGCCGAGCCCGGCGTCGCTCTTTCCGGTGGCGATCGCCTCCAGCAGCTGGTCGGTCGAGCCGGAATAATTGACGAGCTCGACGTCGAGGTGCTGCTTCTGAAAGAAGCCATGGTCGATCGCGACCGGCAGCGGCGCGAGGCAGACCGCGCCGGCGTTCCAGGACAGTTTCAGCTTGCGCGGCGCGCCTGATAGAGGCGGCGCATCGGACGCGGTCTTGCAGACCGGGAATTCGGAGAAGTCGATCGCCGGCGTGATCGGGCGCGGCGCGAAGGCCTGCGCGCTATAGGCCCCGATCGGCGCGGCAAACGCCGCGGCGGCGCCCGCACGCAGCAATGTGCGGCGATCCATCACCGTCTTCTTATTGGTCGACATTATCACTCCTGCATTTCGGCAAGGCTCCGCCCCGCACGCAAAACGTCTCCGTCCGCGCGCCTCGTCGTTCGAAGCTCATGGTTTAGAAAAAGCGGATTTCTCCGGCGCTATTGCACTCGAGCAACGCGCAAATGATGCGGCGCGATAGGTTCATCGTCAATGAAATGGAATTTCGAATGTTGTCGGCGCGACAGCTGAACTCTCCACGATCGCAGCGCGCGACGATGAAAGGATTTTTGCAGATATTGCGACGCAGACGCGCAACGTCACGGCATCGATTGCACCAAATTTGAACGAATGCCGTTCATCCGCGCGATGTGTTCTACGCACGACGGTTCGGCGAGATCATCCTTGCTGCGCGCAGACTGATTTCAGTTTTCCGTTTCGTTGACGGCGAACGGCCGTCTCATAGACTTGATCGAACGCTGCCGCGCCTCCCGCCGGGCAGCGAATGAATCAGAAAGAAAATGCAAATGCGCAAACTCGCCCGCTCGGGCTCTCCTCATACCTTCACCCGCCGCACCGCGGCCGCGCTGATTGCGGCTGCGATCACGCTCTCGACATCGGCGGCGGCGTTCGCGGCTGACGCCATCGTGCTGCGGGTCGGCGACCAGAAGGGCGGCAACCGCTCGCTGCTCGAGATCTCCGGCTTCGCCAAGGATCTGCCTTACAAGATCGAATGGTCGGAATTCCCGGCCGCCGCGCCGATCCTCGAGGCGCTCAACGCCGGCGCGCTCGATGTCGGCTACACCGGCGATCTCGCCTTCCTGTCGGTCTATGCCGCGGGCGCACCGATCAAGGCGATCGGCGGTACGCGCGCCGATCCGAAGACGCAGGCAATCCTGGTGCGCGCGGATTCGCCGATCAGGACCGCGGCCGACCTGAAGGGCAAGCGCCTTGCCGGCACCCGCGGCGGCTGGGGCCAGTTCCTGATCGACGCGACGCTGGAGAAGGCCGGCAACAAGATCGAGGATGCGACCTTCGCGCCGCTCGGCCCGGTCGACGCCAAGATCGCGCTCGTGGCCGGCTCGATCGACGGCTGGGCGGTGTGGGAGCCTTACGTCTCCTTTGCGACGCTGAAGGACAAGGCGCGTATCGTCGCCGACGGCGAGGGCCTGACGCCGACCGTCACCTTCATCGTCGCCTCCGACAACGCCATCGCGACCAAGCGCGCCGCGGTGCAGAACCTGGTGCAGCGGCTCAACAAGGCGCGGCTGTGGTCGCTCGACCACCTCGCCGAATACGCGAAGAGCACGGCCGATCTCACCAAGCTGCCGGAGGACGTGCTGCTCGCCGCCTACACCGCGCAGAAGACGAGCCCGATCGCGATCGACGAGGCCGTGGTGAAGGAGGTGCAGGCGGCCTCCGATCGCGCCACCCGCTACGGCATCCTCGGCAAGGCGCTGGATGTCGGCAAGGCCGTCGACCGCAGCTTCACCGCGGGCGCGAGTTTGAACTAGCGGCGGTTCTTCACCTCCCCTTGAAAAGGGGAGGTCGGATTGCGCGCAAGCGCAAGCCGGGTGGGGATCGGCTCTCTCCGCAAACGCCGGCCCCCGTGGAGAGCAACCCCCACCCCGCCCTCCCCCTTTCAGGGGGAGGGAGTCAGACGCCGGTGCTCGCCTGACGACACATCAGACACGCACCACAATGGAAACCTCCGATGTCCGGCCCGCTCCATCTCGCCCTGATTGTCACGGCACACCTGCTCTGCATGACCTTGTTGGTCGCGCTGTCGGTTTGATAGCGTCTCTCCGGGACCTTGATCCATCGGAGAGAACAACAATGAACCTATCGATGAAAGACCGCGTCGCGGTGGTCACCGGCGGCAGCAAGGGCATCGGGATCGCGGTGGCGCGGCGGTTTGCGGAATCCGGCGCCAAGGTCGCGATCCTCGCCCGTGGCGCAGCCGACCTCGCCGCGGCGCGCGAAGCGCTCGCCAAGGACGGCCTCGCGGTGCGGGATTACGTCTGCGACGTCGCGAAGGCCGCCGACATCAGCAAGGCCCATGACCGGATCGTCGCCGATCTCGGCGGGATCGATGTGCTGGTCAACAACGCCGGCACCGCGCGCACGCTGGCTTTCGAGAGCATCAGCGACGAGGCCTGGCAGGACGACCTCGACCTGAAACTGTTCGCTGCGATCCGCTTCAGCCGGCTGGTCTGGCCGGGCATGAAGCAGCGCAAATGGGGCCGCATCATCAATGTGCTCAACACCTTCGCCAAGGCGCCGGCCGGCAATTCGGCGCCGACCTCGGTGTCGCGTGCGGCCGGCATGGCGTTGACCAAGGTGATGGCCAATGAAGGCGGCGAGCACAACATCCTGGTGAATGCGCTGCTGGTCGGCCTGATCATGAGCGATCAATGGGTCAAGCGACATGCTGCCCAGGCGCCGAACACGGATTTCGAGGAATTCGCCAAGGGCCTTGCCAAGGGCACGCCGCTCGGCCGCATCGGCACGGCGGAGGAGTTCGCCAACCTCGCCTGCTTCCTGGCCTCGGAGCAAGGCTCCTACATCACCGGCACCGCCATCAATGTCGATGGTGGCCGGTCGCCGGTGGTCTAGCACTCCGGTGATCCAGAACTCCGGCCCCTGGTGCAACCAGGACCGGAGCTCCGGATGCTAGCTTCGGCGCGTTTCCACATGCGAGCCGGTGTCCATTTCGCTCGAACACTCTCGCGGGCAGGCAACCTACTGCGGCTGGCTAACGGCCCAAAAGCAAAAGGCCTCCGTCACCGGAGGCCTTCTATTCTTAAACCGCGTCCTTGGCGGCCTTGACCGGCCGTGCGCGGACGATCTTCCGGGCCGGCTTGGCCTTGAACATCATCTCTTCGCCGGTGAAGGGGTTGGTGCCCTTGCGCGCCTTGGTCGCAGGCTTCTTGACCACAACGAACTTCGCGAAGCCGGGGACGAGGAACACCCCGTTCTTCTTCAGCTCCTTGTGGCCGACATCGACGAGCGAGTCCAAAACGTTCTTGACGTCGCGCTTGGAGAGTTCGGTGGTGGTCGCGATCTTCTCGATCACTTGCGACTTCGACAGTTGGGTAGCCATGGTTGCTCCATTGATTCTGGAGTGGGCACGATATGGCGGAAAACGCCGAGAAAAACAGTGTTTTCTGCACTCCCCACAGCAATATCGCTGTGGACAGCCGCCGAATCAGGGATTTTTCCAGTGTTTTTTCCAGTCAAGGCACTTCCGACCCCTAAAATTACAGGGTTTGCGCGGCTTCGGGGCTCCCGAAACGGCTCCCTTGAGAGAATCACCTTGCGCATCTCGCACCGCCGAGGTGCGACAACGCCGCGCACAATTCGGGTTGCGATGCGCCGCCGAGCGCCACTTCAGGTTTCGGAAACGATCCTCCAAAAGGCCGAGGCATTAGAAAATGACTTGGGTTCCCTTTCCAAGGTAACATTGGCGAAGGGGCGCCACGCCGATCGGCTGGCGCCCGATGCAAGCCTTTATGTAAGTGCTGGAGACCCCGCGTATGGATTTGAGCCGCCTCGAGATCAACCGCCGCACGGCCCTTCTGACCTCGGCCGCGATTGCAGCCAATGTCATCAATCCGATGCGGGCCTTCGCGCAGGAGACCCCGCGCAAGGGCGGCGTGTTCAACGTCCATTACGGCGCCGAGCAGCGCCAGCTCAACCCCAGCATCCAGGCCTCGACCGGCGTCTACATCATCGGCGGCAAGATCCAGGAGAACCTGGTCGACCTCGACGCCAGCGGCCAGCCGGTCGGCGTGCTCGCCGAGAGCTGGGAGGCGACGCCGGACGGCAAAACCGTCGCCTTCAAGCTGCGCAAGGGCATCACCTGGCATGACGGCAAGCCGTTCACCTCGGAGGACGTCGCCTTCACCGCGATGAACATGTGGAAGAAGATCCTCAACTATGGATCGACGCTGCAGCTGTTCCTGACCTCGGTCGATACCCCCGATCCGCAGACCGCGATCTTCCGCTACGAGCGGCCGATGCCGCTAAACTTGCTGCTGCGCGCCCTGCCCGACCTCGGCTACGTCTCGGCAAAACATCTCTATGAGAGCGGCGACATCAGGCAGAACCCGACCAATCTGGCGCCGGTCGGCACCGGCCCGTTCAAATTCGTCAAATATGAGCGCGGGCAATACATCATCGCCGACCGCAACCCGGATTACTGGCGGCCGAATGCGCCCTATCTCGACCGCATCGTCTGGAAGGTGATCACCGACCGCGCCGCCGCGGCCGCCCAGATGGAGGCCGGCGAGCTGCACTACAGCCCGTTCTCGGGGCTGACGATCTCGGACATGGCGCGGCTCGGCAAGGACAAGCGCTTCATCGTCTCGACCAAGGGCAATGAGGGCAACGCCCGCACCAACACCATCGAGTTCAACTTCCGCCGCAAGGAACTGTCGGACATCCGCGTCCGCCGCGCCATCGCGCACGCGATCAACGTGCCGTTCTTCATCGAGAATTTTCTCGGCGATTTCGCCAAGCTCGGCACCGGCCCGATCCCCTCGACCTCGACCGACTTCTATCCCGGACCGAACACGCCGCAATATCCTTACGACAAGGCCAAGGCGATCGCGCTGCTCGACGAGGCCGGCTTCAAGGCCTCCGGCGGCAACCGCTTCGCGCTGAAGCTCTTGCCTGCGCCGTGGGGCGAGGATATCTCGCTGTGGTCAACCTTCATCCAGCAGTCGCTGGGCGAAGTCGGCATCCAGGTCGATATCGTGCGCAACGACGGCGGCGGCTTCCTCAAGCAGGTCTATGACGACCACGCTTTCGACCTCGCCACCGGCTGGCACCAGTATCGCAACGACCCCGCGGTCTCGACCACGGTGTGGTACCGCTCCGGCCAGCCCAAGGGCGCGCCCTGGACCAACCAGTGGGGCTGGGAGGACAAGACCGTCGATGCCACCATCGACAATGCCGCCACCGAAGTCGATCCGGTCAAGCGCAAGGCGCTCTATGCCGATTTCGTCAAGGAGGTGAATACCGAGCTGCCGGTCTGGATGCCGATCGAGCAGATCTTCGTCACCGTGATCACGGCCAAGGCGCGCAACCACTCCAACACCCCGCGCTGGGGCTCGGCGAGCTGGCACGATCTTTGGCTTTCGGCGTGAGTTGATCGCAGTTTCAATCTCAATGGAGCGCGGATCCATCCACACCGTCATTGCGAGGAGCGAAAGCGACGAAGCAATCCATCCTTCCGCGCGCGCTGCGCGATGGATTGCTTCGCTTCGCTCGCAATGACAGAGTAAAAGTCATGCGTATCCTGAGCCTTGCGGGGCGGCGGCTCGCCGCCTCGATCCCGACCCTGTTCCTGATCCTGATCGGCGTGTTCCTGCTGTTGCAGCTCGCGCCGGGCGACACTGTCGATGCGCTGATGGCGCAGATGGGCGGCGGCGACGCCGCGAGCGCCGAGGCGCTGCGCAAGTTCTACGGGCTCGATCTCTCGGTTCCGGCGCAGCTCGGCAACTATCTGTGGCACCTGGTGCGGCTCGACCTCGGCTTCTCCTCGATCTACGGCAAGCCGGTGGCGACCGTGATCCTGGAACGGCTGCCGCCGACCATCCTGTTGATGACGGCGTCGCTGTCGTTTGCGTTCTTCTTCGGCCTCGTGTTCGGCGTGATCGCCTCGCGCGGCGTCAACCGCTGGCCGGACACGCTGATCTCCACCCTCGGCCTGATCTTCTACGCCACACCCTCGTTCTGGTTCGGGCTGATGGCGATCGTGGTGTTCTCGGTCTATCTGCAATGGCTGCCGCCGGGCGGCTTCGAGGACATCGGCACCGTGCAGACCGGGATCTGGCGCGTGCTCGATATCGCCGCGCATCTGGTGCTGCCGACGCTGACGCTTGGGCTGATCTTCCTCGCGATTTATCTCCGCATCATGCGCGCCTCGATGCTGGAGGTGCTCAACCTCGATTTCGTCCGCACCGCCCGCGCCAAGGGGCTGGACGAGACCCATGTCATCACCCGCCATGTGCTGCGCAACGCGCTGCTGCCGATGGTGACACTGATCGGATTGCAGGCCGGCACCATGCTCGGCGGCTCGGTCGTGGTCGAGAGCGTGTTCTCGCTGCCCGGCCTCGGCCGCCTTGCTTATGAGTCTGTGGTGCAGCGCGACCTCAACACCCTGCTCGGCATCGTGTTCGTGTCCGCGCTGCTGGTCATATCAGTGAACTTCGTCGTCGACCTGCTCTACGCGCGGCTCGATCCGCGCATCGCGGCGGAGGGCTGACGATGGACGCCATGAAACGCTACTTCCGCAGCCCGGCCGCGGTGATCGGCCTGATCCTGCTGCTGCTGGTGATCGCGATGGCTGTCAGCGCGGGCTTCCTTTATCCGCGCGATCCGCTCGCGCTGGCAGGCCGGCCGCTGATCTGGCCGTTCTCCAATCCGCGCTTCCTGCTCGGGACCGATAATTCCGGCCGCGACATTGCCGCCCAGATCTTCTACGGCGCGCGGATCTCGCTGCTGATCGGCGGGGTCGCGACCGTGATCGCGATCCTGATCGGCATCCTGGTCGGCGCCTTCGCCGGCTATTACGGCGGCTGGGTCGACAATGTCCTGATGCGGATCACCGAGGCGTTCCAGACCCTGCCGAACTTCGTGCTGCTGCTGGTCTTGGTCGCGGTGTTCGGCTCGACCCTGACCACGGTGACCATCGCGGTCGGCGTGGTGTCGTGGCCGGCGCCGGCGCGGCTGACCCGCGCCGAGTTCCTGTCGCTGCGCAACCGCGAATTCGTGCAGGCCGGCAAGACGCTCGGCATGAAGGACGTCCAGCTCATCCTCGGCGAGATCCTGCCCAACGCGCTGCCGCCTGTCATCGTTTACGCGAGCGTGGTGATGGCGGTCGCGATCCTCCTGGAAAGCGCGCTCGCTTTCCTGAGGCTGTCCGATCCCAACGTCGCCTCCTGGGGCAATCTGATCGGCCTCGGCCGCGATGTGCTGCGGGTGCAGTGGTACGTCTCGGCGATCCCCGGGATTGCGATCCTCGTCACCGTGCTCGCGGTGTCGCTGGTCGGCCAGGGCCTCAACGATGCGCTCAATCCGAGGCTGAAGAGCCGATGAGCGAGACAGTCCTTTCGCTCGACGGGCTGACGGTGCGGCTCCCCAAGGGCGCCGACCGACCGCATGCGCTGTCCGACGTTTCATTGTCTGTTGCGTCGAACGAGATCCTCTGCGTGGTCGGCGAATCCGGTTCCGGCAAGTCAATGATGGCGAACGCCATCATGCGCCTGCTGCCGAACGAGGTGACGATCGAAAAGGGCCGGATGATGTTCGACGGCCGCGACCTCTGCGCCGCAGATGCCGCGGCGATGCGCGATGTGCGCGGCGCCGGCATCGCGATGATCTTCCAGGAGCCGATGACGGCGCTCAACCCGCTGCGCACCATCGGCGACCAGATCGGCGAGATGTTTGCGATCCACACCGGCCTGTCGAAGTCCGAGATCAATGCGCGGGTGCAGGCATTGCTCGAGGACGTCCGCATCCCCGATCCCAGGGCGGCCGCAAAGGCCTATCCGCACGAGCTCTCCGGCGGCCAGCGCCAGCGCGCCATGATCGCGATGGCGCTCGCGCTCGATCCGAAGCTGTTGATCGCGGACGAGCCGACCACCGCGCTCGACGTCACGACGCAGGCGCAGATCCTGAAGCTGATCCGCGATTTGCAGCAGCGCAAGAAGACCGCGGTGCTGTTCATCACCCATGATTTCGGCGTGGTCGCCGAGATTGCCGACCGCGTCGTGGTGATGCAGCACGGCGCGATCGTCGAGCAAGGCACCGCCGACAAGGTGCTGAACGACCCGCAGCACGCCTACACCAAACAGCTGATATCAGCCGTCCCGCCGCTGACCGCGCCGCCGCCGCGCATCCTGTCCGGCAAGGACATCCTGACTATCGACCGCGTCTCCAAGACTTACCGCACCGGCGGCTTCCTCGGTCGCGGCGCGCGGATCACGGAAGCCGTCAAGAACGTTTCGCTGCATCTGCCGCGCGGCGCGACGCTCGGCATCGTCGGCGAGTCCGGTTCGGGTAAATCGACGCTGGCGCGCTGCATCGTCCGGCTGATCGATCCCGACACCGGCTCGATCGGGCTCGATGGCAAGGATTGGGCGAAGCTTAACCGCGACGAGATCAGGCGCGAGACCCGCCACATCCAGATGGTGTTCCAGGATCCGTTCGCCTCGCTCAACCCGCGCCGCAAGGCCGCCGAGCTGGTGGCGCAGGGACCGATCGTGCACGGCACCGACCGCAGCACCGCGATCGCGGAAGCGCGAAAGCTGTTCGAGCTGGTCGGGCTCGACCCGTCCGCCGGCGACCGCTACCCGCACGAATTTTCCGGCGGCCAGCGCCAGCGCATCGGGCTGGCACGGGCGCTGGCGCTGAAGCCAGACGTGCTGGTCGCCGACGAGCCGGTCTCGGCGCTCGACGTCTCGGTGCAGGCGCAGGTGCTAAAACTGCTCGCGGGGCTACGCCAGCAACTCGGCCTCTCGATCATCTTCATCACCCACGATCTGCGCGTTGCCGCGCAGATCTGCGATCTCGTCGCGGTGATGAAGGACGGCGCCGTGGTCGAGCAAGGGCTGACCGCCGAGGTGTTCGGCAAGCCGCAGCACGCCTACACGCAGGCGCTGCTGTCCGCGATCCCCGGCGGCAAGTTCGCGCGCGAGCACTCCACAGCCGCCGAGTAGCTAGCCACGGGCGGACCCAGCAGCGGATCATGCCACGGACCGTTTCCCGGGTCCCATGCTAGGACGCGCGGGTGAGAAAAATCGGCAATCCCCGCTTGTTGCCATAGCTGGGCCGGTAGCGCGTCGTGTTGTATGTGCTGGCGACGTCCAGCTTGCGCGGCCCAAGCCTGGCGTCGGGGATGGGCACGAGGTCGTAGCGGCCATCGACCAGCGCCGACATTAGGCCGGACTTGCCTTCCAGGATGGCATCGTAGGCCATGTTGCCGAACGTCAGAGCGACAAGCTTGTCGATGAAGTCGGGGTCACCCGATCGCAGATCGTAGGTGAGGTCGGAAACGATGGTCTCTTCGCCCGCGCGACGCTTGATCTCATCGGCAAGCGCTTCGGCCACGCTGGCCTTCTTGCGGTGACCGTAGGCGTCAGGCTCGCCGTATTCCTGCACCTTGTAACCTTCCCACTCGGCACCCTCGCTGAGGACGATCAGCGCATAATTGCTCGGGTTGCCGCGCTTGTCCTCAATCAGCAACTGGATCAGCTTATCGAGATTGACCTTGAATTCGGGTATGGCGCATCGGATCGAGGTCGCGTACGCGGTGTAGAGCGCGGTAAATCCGGCATCGCGGCCGAATATCCGGAAAATGCCGATCCGTTCGTGCGACCCGACCGTGGTGCGTTGTCGCTGGATGGCATCGCTGGCGCGGGTGATCGCGGTCGAAAATCCGATGCAATACTCGGTGTTGCGGACGTCGTTGTCCATCGTCTTCGGAATGGCGATGATCTTGACGCCGAGTCCGTTCAGCTTGTCCGCGTAGCTCAGCGTATCATCGCCGCCGATCGCGATCAGATGCTCGATACCAAGCCCCGAGAGGTTCGTCAGCACCTGCTTGGTGAGGTCCCATGTCCCGGTTGCGGCACCGTCCTTGCTACTTGCCGAGAATGGCAGGTCCTGGCCCGCGAGATGATCGGGTAGCTTTTTCATCTTGGATGGGTTGGTGCGGCTCGAGTGCAGCACCGTGCCGCCGCGCCGATCGATGACGCGGGTATTTTCTCGGTTCAGCGGGATGAGGTAGTGGGATTTGCTGGCGGGGTCGTCGAGGTTCAGGTGGGTGAGAGCTTCCCAACCTCGGCGCAGCCCAACGACCTCGATGTCGTCCTCGCTACCGCGGTAAGTCACACTCTTGATGACCGCGTTGAGGCCGGGGACGTCACCGCCGCCCGTGAGAATACCAATGCGCTTCCTCGCCATGCCCACCTCCCAGGACTCGGTATATGGCAATAACGCCTGCGTCGCGTCGGGGTTTCCACAACACAATCCGCCAACGGCGGAATCCTCGTGATCGCGGCGCTCCACCGGACCAGTTTGGGCTCCCATTCTTCGAAGCGCAACGTTGGTCCGCACTCACCTTGACCGGCGCGAGGCGAGGAAATACTCGGCCCAGCGCAGCAACTCGAAGCGATCGCCCCCGAGCAGCTCCTGCGCATCGCGCTGCCGGTACAGCACCAGCATCCAGGGCGCGAGCTTGCGCAGCAAGCCGTGCGCCACGTACTGCACGGGCTCGGTGAACGGCAGCGCCAGCTCGCTCTCCGGCACGCCCTGGACCGCCTTCGCCAATTCGCGGCCGAGCGGGATCGTCAGCGCGACAGCGCGGCCGTTGCAGCCGGTCCAGCCATAGGCATTCGGTCCGAGCTTATGCATGCGCGGCAGGAAATCCGCGGTCATCCCGACATAGCCGTTCCAGACGTAATCGAAGGAGACGTCGCCGATCTGCGGCCACAGCCGCTGCAACCGGTCGGTCACCCGCGCCTTCAGCCGCCCGGTCTTGTCGCCCGGGCCGAGCACCGCGCCGCCGGTGACGAGGCGATTGCGCGCGTCATAGCGCGCGAAATAGAGCTCGCCATGGGTGTCCGACATCGCCTGCCGGCCGGGAATGATGGTTTTGCGGACATTGTCGGACAGCGGCTGCGTCGCCATCTGCCACGACAGCACCGGCATCACCTCGGTCGCGATCTCAGGCACCAGCGATTTGGTGAACTCGCCGCTATAGGCATTGGTCGCCACCACAAGCGCGCGGCCGGAGATTTCGCCCTTCTCGGTCTTCACCACCCAGCGGTCGCCGCGGCGCTCGAAGCTCAGCGCGGGCGAACGGGCATAGATCCGCGCACCGAGCCCGAGCACGGTGCGCGCCAGGCCGCGCGCCAACGCCAGCGGATTGACGTGACCGCCGGTCCTGTTCCAGAAGCCGCCGTACCAGGCGTCCGAGCCGAGCATGTCCCTGGTCTGGTCGCGCGACAGCAATTCGACCGGCGCGCCGAATTTCGACCATTGCTGCACCCGCCGCTCGGCGATCTTGATGCGGCCCGGCGAATGCACCGGCTGCACCCAGCCGGCCTGCTCCTGCTCAGCCGCGATGTTGTAGCGCTTGACGACGTCGAACAGCATGGCCGCGCTGTCGCGCAGCATCGCAACGAAGCGCTCGCCGGCTGCACCGTGCCGCTTGATGATGTCATCCGGATCGGGGCGCGACAGCGTCGGGATCACCTGGCCGTTGTTGCGGCCCGAGGCGCCCCAGCCCGGCTCAGCGGCCTCGACGATCGCAACGTCGACATTGGCCTCGCGCAGATGCAGCGCGGTCGAAAGGCCCGTGAAGCCGCCGCCGATGATGACGACATCGGCCTGCTGCGCGCCGGTCAGCTCGGGGCAATCGGGGCCTGACGGCGTCACTGCGGCCCAAAGCGAATTGGGCCAGCGCACGGCATTGCTGCTCATCATGATCCTTTCTTGCGGGTGCCCGGTCATTCTGGTTAGCTTTAGAGCATGATCCGGAAAAGTGCGTAGCGGTTTTCCGAAAGAGATCATGCTCAAGCAACGTCTCTTATTCCAGCCGGGAAGACAACAAGTGGCACTCAAGAACGTCATCGGAATCGATCACGCCGTGGTCATGGTCAAGGACCTCGACAAGGCCGCCGAGAACTACAAACGGCTCGGCTTCACCGTGTCGCCGCGCGGCACCCATAGCGCGCATATGGGATCGGGCAACTACACCATCATGTTCGACCCCGACTACATGGAATTGCTCGGCGTGCTGACGCCGACAGAACATAATGCGCCGGCGCGCGCCTTCCTGGAGAAGCGCGGCGAAGGCATCGAACGCATCGCGTTCACCGCAGTGGATTCCGCCGCCGGCGCCGAGGAGATCCGCGCACGCGGCTATACGCCGATCGGGCCGACCGACTTCGAACGCCCGGTGACGCTGCCGAACGGCACGATCTCGGCGGCGAAATTCCGCACCTTCCAGTGGCCAACCAATGAGGCGCCCGGCGGCGTCCGCATCTTCGCCTGCCAGCACAAGACCCGCGAGACGGTGTGGATCCCCGAATTGATGACGCATGCCAATGGGGCAAAACGCCTCAAGCAGGTGCTGATCGTCTCGCCCGATCCCGCGACCGATGCCACGCATCTGTCGAAGATGATCGATATCGCGGTGAGGAGCGATGCCGACGGTGCCGTTGCGGTGCCGTCCGGCGGCGATCGCGCCGACTTCGTGTTCCTGACCACCGACCAGCTCGGCAAACGCTATCCCGGCGTGTCGCTGGATGGCCTGTCCGACCGCGGCGGCGCCGGCCTCGTGATCGCGGCCGACCTTGCCGCCACCGAGAAAGCGCTCGGCGCAACCGGCGTGAAGAGCAGTGGCGGCATCACCGTGCCGCCGGCTGCTGCGAACGGCACCCTGCTCGCCTTCGTCAGGGCATAGCTGCCATACCAGGCGCGGCGCTGCGTTATGCAGCGGCGCCGCGCAAGTGGGGGCTAGGCAGACGAACTTCACACGTTAGTATCTCTCCCAAACAAGAACCGTCCAGGGAGAGAAACATGTCGCATCACCTGATCTCGCGCCGGCAAATGCTGGCCGGCACCGCTGCCGCCGGCGCGGTTGGATTGACCGGATTTCCGGCCCGCGCCGAAGTCAACTGGAAGAAATATTCCGGCACCACGCTGGAAGTCAGCCTCGCCAAGGGACCGCGCGGCGACAATCTGCAAAAATACATCAAGGAATTCACCGAGCTCACCGGCATCAAGGTCGAATCGGAGCAGGTCCCCGAGCAGCAGCAGCGCCAGAAATGCGTGATCGAGCTGTCCTCCGGCAAGCCGAGCTTCGACGTCGTGCACCTCAGCTATCACGTGCAGAAGCGGCAATTCGAGAAGGCCGGCTGGCTCGCCGACATGTCGGGCTATCTCAGGGATCCGAGCATGACGCTGCCGGACCTCGTCGAGAGCGATTTCTCGGCGGCCGGGCTGCAATATGCGCGCAACGACAAGGGCCAGATGCTGTCGCTGCCGTGGTCGGTCGACTATTTCATCCTCTACTACAACAAGGAGCTGTTCCGGAAGAAGGGCGTCGAGGTCCCGAAGACGCTGGACGAGATGGCGGTCGCCGCCGAGAAGCTCACCGATCCGAAGGAAGGCATCTACGGCTTCGTCGGCCGCGGCCTGCGCAACGCCAACATGGCGATGTGGACCAACTTCTATCTGAACTATGGCGGCGAATTCCTCGATGCCAAGGGCAACATCCTGACCGACGGCCCCGAAGCGGTCGAAGCGACAAAACTCTATCAGCGGCTGCTGACGAAATGCGCACCGCCCGGCGTCGCCGGCTTCAACTGGATGGAGTCGATGGCCTCCTTCACGCAAGGCAGGTCCGCGATGTGGATCGACGCCGACGGCTGGGCGCCGCCGCTGGAAGATCCGGCCGCCTCGCGCGTCGTCGGCAAGGTCGGCTACACGCTGGTGCCCGCCGGCCCGAAGGGCAAGTTCTCGTCGACCTATGGCGACGGCGTCGGCATCGCCGCCGCCAGCAAGAACAAGGAAGCCGCCTATTTGCTCTGCCAATGGGTGGTCTCGCGCGGACAAGGCGCCCGCCTGCTGCAGGCCGGCGGCGGCGTGCCGTTCCGCAACTCCATCGTCGACGATGCCGAGGTCGCCAAGGGCGTCAAGACCAAGGAGTGGCTGCAGTCGGTGGTTGACTCCGCCAAGATCTCCAAGCTCGGCCTGCCGGTCATCATCCCGGTTGCCGAATTCCGCGACATCGTCGGTGCGGCGCTGACCGCGACGCTGTCGGGCGCCGATCCCGCCACCGAGCTGAAGAAGGCGCACGAGCAATTCCGCCCCATCCTGGAGCGTAGCGAAAAAGCGTGAGCGTGGTGACACAAGCTTCGCCGGCGGCGGCCCACCAGGCCGCCCCGGCGCGTGAATGGCGTCCGCCGTCCTACTGGCCGTTCGTGATCCCGGCACTCGTCGTGGTGCTGGCGGTGATCATCTTTCCCTGGGTGTTCACGATCTGGATGAGCCTGCAGGAATGGAAGGTCGGCTCGCCCACCGTCTTCGTCGGGCTCGCGAACTATTTGCGGCTGCCGACCGATCCCCGCTTCGTCGAGGCGGTCGGGCACACGCTGTCCTACACCGCGCTGTCGGTGCTGCTGCCGCTGGTGTTCGGCACCTTGGCAGCCGTGGTGTTTCACCAGAAATTCGCCGCGCGCGGTTTCCTGCGCGGCATCTTCATCATGCCGATGATGGCAACGCCGGTGGCGATCGCGCTGGTGTGGACCATGATGTTCCACCCGCAGCTCGGCGTGTTGAACTATCTGCTCTCGCTGGTCGGCCTGCCGCCGCAGCTCTGGGTGTTCAACCCGACGACGGTGATCCCCTCGCTGGTGCTGGTCGAGACCTGGCAATGGACGCCGCTGGTGATGCTGATCGTGCTCGGCGGCCTCGCCGCGATCCCGACCGAGCCTTACGAGAGCGCGCAGATCGACGGCGCCAATTTCTGGCAGGTGTTCCGCTTCATCACGCTCCCCTTGATCATGCCGTTCCTGTTCATCGCCGGCATGATCCGGATGATCGACGCGGTGAAGAGTTTCGACATCATCTTCGCGATCACCCAGGGCGGGCCGGGCTCGGCGTCGGAGACCATCAACGTCTATCTCTACAGCGTCGCCTTCGTCTATTACGACCTCGGCTACGGCTCGGCGATCGCAGTGGTGTTCTTCCTCTTGATCGTCGCGCTGGCGGCGCTGCTGCTCTACTTGCGCAAGCGCCTGCTGTGGACGTCGCAGCTCGGGAGCGAGGCATGAACCCGCGCTATATCCTCGGCCGGATCGGGCTATGGCTGTCGGTATTCGTCATCGTCTCGCCGGCGATCCTGTTTTTCCTCTGGATGGCCTCGCTGTCGCTCAAATTCGAGATCGACAACGCCTCCTATCCGCCGGTGTTCTTCCCCGAGCATATCGCCTGGAAGAACTATGCCGACGTGTTCGCTTCCAACCGCTTCCTGACCTATTTTACCAACAGCCTCGTCGTCACCGGCTGTGCGACCGGGCTTGCGATGCTGGTTGGCGTGCCCGCGGGCTACGGCATTGCGCGGATGGCCGCGCATAAATCGGCGATCGTGATCCTGATCGCGCGCATCACGCCGGGCCTGTCGTATCTGATCCCGCTGTTCCTGCTGTTCCAGTGGCTCGGCCTGCTCGGCACGCTGGTGCCGCAGATCATCATCCATCTCGTGGTCACGGTGCCGATCGTGATCTGGATCATGATCGGCTATTTCGAGACCACGCCGCTGGAGCTGGAGGAAGCCGCGCTGATCGACGGCGCGACGCGCTGGCAGGTATTCCGCCATGTCGCGCTGCCGATCGCGAGGCCCGGACTCGCGGTCGCCTTCATCCTCGCGGTGATCTTCTCCTGGAACAATTTCGTGTTCGGCATCGTGCTGGCCGGACGCGAGACCCGCACGCTGCCGGTCGCGGTCTACAACATGATCTCGTTCGACCAGCTGAGCTGGGGCCCGCTCGCCGCCGCCGCGCTGATCGTGACCGCACCGGTGCTGCTGCTCACCGTGATGGCGCAGCGACAGATCGTCGCCGGGCTGACGGCGGGGGCGGTGAAAGGCGGCTAGAGCAAGATGAAGTTATGGGGCCGTCGCCGGGGGCGCTGCCAAAATATCAAAAACGACCCCATGCAAAGGTGCCGGTGGCGGCCAGCGTTCGACCGGGCAACTGTCCGTAGCGGGTGAAGATGTCGTGTTTTTGTAGCTCGTGATCTGTCGCCTTCGTTTCTGATTTGCAGGGGAGCCGGAAGGCGGGGAC
>NZ_LGHK01000237.1 GCF_001908235.1 Bradyrhizobium sp. NAS96.2 | reverse complement strand
GGCTGGAGCGCCGGCGGCAACATCGCGGCCGTCACCTGCCAGCTGGCGCGCGATCGCGGCGGCCCGGAGATCGCAGGCCAGCTCCTGATCTGCCCGGTCACCGACTCGACCTTCGACCGGCCATCCTATGTCGACAACGCGGCCGGCTACTTCCTCACCCGCGGGCTGATGTTCTGGTTCTGGGACCTGTACTGCTCGCCGGCCGACCGCACCGATCCGCGCGTCGCGCCGCTGCGCGGCAAGCTCGATGGCCTGCCGCCGGCATTCATCGCGACCAGCGAGTTCGATCCGCTTCGCGACGAGGGCATTGCCTATGGCGACGCGCTGATCAAGGCCGGCGTCAAGGTCGAGCAACTCAAGGCGCAAGGTCACTTCCACTCGTCGTTTGTGATGGTCGACGTCATCATCACCGGCGTTAGCGGCCGCGTGAAGATGGCGAAGGCGCTCAGGCGCTTCGCCGGATTGCCCGAGGAGCTGGAGCAGGACAACGTCGCCGCGCCGAAGGTCAACGCGGCCGCGAACTAGCGCGGAAGGGACAGCGCTGCGGTTCGCTCAAACCGCAGCGCTAGCCGAGTTCGAACGTCGTGACGCCGAACACGCGATCGATCCGCAATGGCGCGATCACGCCGGTGTACATCCGCGCGGTCTCGAACACCGGTGAAAGTCCGAGGCCTTGCGCCAGCGCGATGGCGTCGCGGTTGACCGCGGGGACATCGAGGAAGATGTCGCCGCCGCCTGCGCTCGCCAGCAATGCCGAGAGGATGATCTCTGCGCTCGCGCGGTCATCGGCAACGAGCGGACCAATCTTGCGGCCGGTGCGGCACGGACGGATCACGCCCCAGCCGGCCAGCCTGCCGTCGCGCAGCAGCGCGCGTCCGATATGCCGTGGCGTGTTGATCCAGGCGCGCAGGAACGCCGGGCGGGGAGCCGGAAACACCGTGGCGTCATCGGCCTCGACCAGCGCCATCGGCACGTCGGTCAGTGCGACGATGCGTCCGTTCGATGCCGGAGGCGCTGTGACCGTGCCGCCATAACGCACATTGGCGTAAGCGAGCGCGAAGCCGGACTTCCGGTAGTTCGCCTGTTGCGCCACCACGCCATCGAGCCCGATCACGCGCGGGCGCGCATGCGCGATGGCCGCATTCCAGATCTTCAGACCGTAGCCGCGGCCGCGCAGATCCGGGCGCACGATGTAGAAGCCGAGGAAGGAAAACTGCGCGCCGTAATTGACGCAGGAGATCACCGCTGCGGGCCGGCCCTCGAGCTCGCCGATGAAGAATCCCTGCGGGTCCTCGGCGGCGAAGCAGGGCGCATCGGCGAGTCCGGGATTCCAGCCCTCTGCCGCTGCCCAGTCGACCGCGAGTGCGATCTCGTCGGGGCGCATCGTGCGGATGATAAACTCGCTCATGGCCAATAGTCTCGTCGCGCCGGAGTTATCGATCGTGCATATCAACGGAGCAAGAACAAGACCCCGGTGGCAGACTGAGGAATCCGTCGTCCGTCATGCTGAGGAGGCCGCGCAGCGGCCGTCTCGAAGCACGACGGCCACCAGCCGGGCCGCGTATGCTTCGAGGCTCGCTACGCGAGCACCTCAGCATGACGGGACCAAGAGTGCGGTGGTCCGCGAAGGAGCGCCGATCTCACCCGACCTTCGGCCGGTACGCCGCGAAGAACACGCGCGTCGCGCTGTCGACGACGGTTGCGATCCGCTCCGGCGAGGGCGAGGGATTGGCCTGGAAGATGAATGCCTGGAACAGCGTCGCCTGGCACATCTGCATGAACTGCCAGGCCGCGAGCTGGGTGTCGTCCATCACGAGTTCACCGAGCGCGGCGCGCGCCTCCAGATAGGCGGCGAAGCGGTCGACGGTGTGGGCGATCACGTGAGTGTAGAACCGGCTGCCGAGCTCGGGCATCCGCTCGGCGATCGCCATCACGGTGCGGATCGCCGAGCCGCCGCCGGGCCGGCACAGCAGCGCGATATAGGCGCGGCCGAATTCGGGGAGGGTGGTGTCGACGTCGCGCGCCGGGTCGAAATTGAAGGCGACCTTGCCCTGCTCGAGCTTCTCCTCCTCGACGATGGCCGCGAACAGCCCGGCCTTGTCGGGGAAATACACGTAGAGCGTGCCCTTGGAGACGGCGGCGGCGCGGGCGATCTCGCCCATGCTGGCGCCGTCGAAGCCGAGTTCCAGGAACACCTTGCGGGCGCCGTCCAGGATCTGGCGGCGTTTCGAGGATTCCTCCTCGCCGACGGCCTGGAGGGAGGTTCGGGGGGCTGCAACCATTGATTTAGCTTCTCGCGAAAGAACTCAACCCAGAATGAGCCAATGGGAGAATCGAACCATTATAATTCATGCGGCGGGAATATAGATTGACCGAACCGTTCGGTCAATGGTATTGGAGGGAGTGACGATGCGCCGCACGGCCCTTATTCCGCCAAAGCGGGCGTCAAGATTTTTGGTGGGGAGCCTCGGCTATGGCCGCAGCACGGGATCAGGCTGCACGCATTGTTCGTTCCGAGCCGGAGATGCCCGGGGACGCGACGGCGCGCGACGCATCGGCCGATCTCGGCGAGCAGGCAAGGGGCGACGAAGCCAAGGGGCTTGAAGTCAAGGGTCCCGAAGTCAAGGCGCCGGTCGACAAGCGCCCCGCCGAAGCGCCGCCCGCTTCTGCGCCCGAGCAGCCGGCGGCTTCGCCCGCTGTCGCTGCGCCGAAATCCGGCAAGCGCAGATTTGTGTTGATGGGCATTGTCGGCCTGCTCGCGATCGCGGCCGCAAGCTATGCCGCCTATTACCTGATGGTCGGGCGCTTCTATGTCTCGACCGACGACGCCTATGTCCGCGCCAACAACACCATGCTCGGCGCGCGCGTCGCCGGCCATATCGCGGCGATCCTGCCCGGCGACAACGCGCTGGTGCGCGCGGGCGAAGTGATCTTCCGGATCGATGACGGCGATTATCGCATTGCGGTCGACGCCGCCCGCACCAGGATCGGGACGCAGCAGGCGACCATCGAGCGGATCGGCCGCCAGGTTGCGGCCGCGGTCAGCTCGGTCGAGCAGGCGCAGGCGCAGCTCGTCTCCGCGCAGGCCGGCCTGAAGCGCGCCGATCTCGATTACGATCGCCAGCAGGCGCTGAGCACCAAGGGCTTTGCCTCGCGTGCCACCTTCGAAGTGTCCGAAGCCGGCCGCGACCAGGGTGCGGCGGCGGTGCGCTCGGCGCAGGCGGCCTATGATGCCGCCAAGGACAATGTCGAGGTGACCAAGGCGCAGCAGGCCGAGGCCCGCGCCCAGCTCGCCGAATTGCAGACCCAGCTCGCCAAGGCCGAGCGCGATCTCGATTTCACCCAGGTGCGCGCGCCGGTCGACGGCACCTTCTCCAATCGCCTGGTCAACACCGGCGATTACATCAATGTCGGCCAGCGGCTCGGCAACGTGGTGCCGCTCGACGGCGTCTTCATCGACGCCAACTACAAAGAGACCCAGCTCAAGCGCATCCGCACCGGGCAGCGGGTGACGATCAAGGTCGACGCCTACGGCTTCCGCAAGTTCACCGGCATCGTCGACAGCATTTCGCCGGCGGCGGGCTCGGTGTTCACGCTGCTGCCGCCCGACAACGCCACCGGCAATTTCACCAAGATCGTGCAGCGCCTGCCGGTCCGCATCCGCGTGCCGAACAGCGTCGCCAGGCAGGGCCTGCTGCGCGCCGGCATGTCGGTCTACACCACGGTCGATACCCGCGAAGGCGCGGCCGATGCCGACGCCGATACCGACCTCGACTCGCCGATGATGATCCATCCGCAGTGATGCCTCTGTTAACATGAGATTCAGCTCACTCTTGCCTCGAGCGCAAATGCGCTCCCTCTCCCGCTTGCGGGGGAGGGTTGGGGTGGGGGTGTTTCCACGAGTGGCGCTCCCCGAGTGGAGAGAGCCCCCACCCGCCGCGCTTCGCGCGTCGACCTCCCCCGCAAGCGGGAGAGGTGGACCGCAGTTCGTGGATCGCTTGAACGCGAGGTGAGCCCATGGCCGACGCGACCACTGCTTCGCCCTCGATGATGACCGGCGCTTCGGAGTCCGAGCGGCTCCAGCCCAAGCGGGTGGTCGCCTTCATCATCATGGTGTTCGGGATGTTCATGTCGATCCTGGACATCCAGATCGTCTCGGCCTCGCTGACCGAGATCCAGGCCGGACTGTCAGCGTCGTCGACGGAAGTATCGTGGGTGCAGACCGCCTATTTGATTGCCGAGGTGATCGCGATTCCCTTGTCGGGATTCCTGTCGCGCGCGCTCGGCACACGGCTGTTGTTTGCGATCTCGGCGTTCGGCTTCACGGCGTCCAGCCTCTTGTGCGGCTTCGCCTCCTCGATCGAGCAGATGATCCTGTGGCGCGCGCTGCAGGGCTTCCTCGGCGCCGGCATGATCCCGACGGTGTTCGCCTCGGCCTACACCATCTTCCCGCGCTCCAAGTTCTACATCGTGGCGCCGATCATCGGCCTCGTGGCGACGCTGGCGCCGACGGTCGGGCCGACGGTCGGCGGCTACATCACCGATCTGATGTCGTGGCACTGGCTGTTCTTCATCAACATCGTGCCCGGCGTCATCATCACCGTCGGCGTGCTGTGGCTGATCGATTTCGACCAGCCGAACTTCGCGCTGCTCGATCGGTTCGATTGGTGGGGCCTGATCTTCATGGGCGGCTTCCTCGGCTCGCTCGAATATGTGCTCGAGGAAGGCCCGCAATATGAGTGGCTGCAGGACACTTCGGTGGCGGTCTGCGCCGCGATCGGCTTCGTCTCGGCGGTCGCCTTCTTCTGGCGGGTGCTGACCGCGGAGGAGCCGATCGTCGATCTCTATGCCTTCTCCAACCGCAACTTCGCGGTCGGCTGCGTGCTGCAGTTCTGCATCGGCATCGGGCTCTACGGCCTGACCTACGTCTATCCGCGCTATCTCGCCGAGATCCGCGGCTACAGCGCGCTGATGATCGGCGAGACCATGTTCATCTCCGGCATGACGATGTTCTTCATGGCGCCGGTGGTCGGCCGGCTGATGCAGAAGGTCGATCTGCGCTACATCATCGCCTTCGGCCTCGTCACCTTCGCGCTCGGCTCCTGGCAGATGACCTGGATCACGCGCGAGTACGATTTCTACGAGCTCTTGGTGCCGCAGATCCTGCGCGGGATCGGCATGATGTGCGCGATGGTGCCGACCAATAACATCGCACTTGCGACGCTGCCGCAGGACCGCGTCAAGAACGCCTCCGGCCTGTTCAACCTGATGCGCAATCTCGGCGGCGCGGTCGGGCTTGCCTTGATCAACGAAGCGCTCAACGACCGCACCGATCTGCACATCTCGCGGCTGCAGGATCGCGTGACCTGGGGCAATGCGACCGCGGTCGAGACCCTCAACAATTTCGCCCAGCGCCTGCAGGGCATGGGCGATGCCACGACCATGGCGATGAAGCAGCTCTCGCAGATCGTGCATCGTCAGGCGCAGGTGATGAGCTACGGCGACGCCTTCTTCATGCTGTCGCTGTTCTATGTCGGCCTCAGCCTCCTCGTGCTGTTCGTCAACAAGCCGCCGTCGATGACCGCAGGCGGCGGCGACGCGCATTGAGCGCATCGGCTATTCGCGCGGCGTGCACCCGTTCGCGTGAATAGCGTTGCATGATCGACACATTGACGCACTCACGCTGATGTCATCTTGCCAATCGCGCGTGATGCATTTATAAGCAGCGCCATCCTTTCACGAACCGGGGAGATGCACATGATGTCGTTTGTTTCGCAGACCGTGCGCCCGCGTTCGATTCTGCTGGGCGCTCTCGCGCATTAGGTCCCGGCGATGATCGGGCTTGATGCCCGATCATCCAAACTTCCCAACACCTTACCGATTGTTTTCAGCGACGTCTGCGGCCGGATTCCGTCCGCGCGTTGCCTCAGATGGAGCCGGCCGGCGCAGCGTATGCGTGGCCGGGATGTGCCATGAGCTCTCTAAGGACCAAGCGTCCGGCCGCGATCCGGATCGTGCTTCCCTTCGTGTTTCGCCACTGGCTGGAACAGCCGTTCCGCGCGTCCATCGTAACGGCGGGCTTCCTCGGCGCCACCGCGGCCGACCTGTTCATGCCGGTATTTTCAGGCCATCTGGTCGACGCGCTGACCGCGGGCGCCACTGACGCCGTCGCGCGCCACGCGGCGATGCTGGCGTTTGGCGCCATCGTCGGCCTCGGCGCGCTGTCGGTGCTGCTGCGGCTGATCGGTATCGAGACCATCGTGCCGTTCACGCTGAAGATGATGTCCGATATCGGGCAGCAGGCCTTCATGCGCGTGCAGCGGTTCTCGACCGACTGGCACGCTAATTCGTTCGCCGGCTCCACCGTGCGCAAGATCACGCGCGGGATGTGGGCGCTCGATTTGTTGAACGACACCATCCTGATGGCGCTGTTGCCGTCGCTCGTCGTGCTGGTCGGCTCGATGATCCTGCTCGGGCTGCACTGGCCGCAGCTCGGCGCGGTGATTGCCGTCGGCTCGGTGATCTATGTCGTGATGACCATGGTGTTCCAGGTGCGCTACGTCGCGCCGGCCGCGCGCGTCTCCAATGCGTGGGACACCAAGGTCGGCGGCACGCTGGCGGACGCCTTGACCTGCAACGCGGTGGTGAAGTCGTTCGGTGCGGAAACGCGCGAGGACATGCGGCTCGACGGCGTCATCAGCCGCTGGGGCCGGCGGGTGCGGCGGACCTGGCTCCGCTACAACCGCACCTCGACGGCGCAGTTGCTGGTGCTGTTGTGCTTCCGCGCCTCGGTGGTCGGCGGCGCGATCCTGCTGTGGGCGCAGGGCGCAGCCACGCCGGGCGACGTCACCTATGTGCTGACCAGCTACTACATCATCCACGCGTACCTGCGGGATGTCGGCATGCACATCAACAACCTGCAGCGTTCGGTGAACGACATGGAGGAGCTGGTGCAGATCCATGGCGAGCCGCTCGGCATCATCGATGCCGATGATGCCAGGACGATCGATATCCAGGGCGGCCGCATCGTGTTCGACGAGGTCACGTTCCACTATGGCGGCCATCGCCGGCCGCTGTATGACGCCCTGTCGGTCGACATCGATGCCGGCGAGCGCGTCGGCCTCGTCGGGCGCTCCGGCTCCGGCAAGACGACCTTCGTCAAGCTGGTGCAGCGGCTCTACGATGTCTCCGGTGGCAAGATCCTGATCGACGGTCAGGATATCGCCAAGGCGACGCAGCAATCGCTGCGCAGCCAGATCGCGATCGTGCAGCAGGAGCCGATCCTGTTTCACCGCACGCTGGCGGAGAACATCGCCTATGGCCGGCCCGGCGCCAGCATGGCGGCGATCGAGCAGGCGGCGCGGCTTGCCAATGCGCACGACTTCATCATGCGGCTGCCGAAGGATTACGGCACGCTGGTGGGCGAGCGCGGCGTCAAGCTGTCGGGCGGCGAACGGCAGCGCGTGGCGCTGGCGCGCGCCTTCCTGGCGGATGCGCCGATCCTGATCCTGGACGAGGCGACCTCGAGCCTGGATTCGGAATCCGAGGCGCTGATCCAGCAGGCGATGGAGCGGCTGATGAAGGGCCGCACCTCGATCGTGATCGCGCACCGGCTGTCGACCGTGCGCAGCATGGATCGCATCCTGGTGTTCGATCGTGGCGAGATCGTCGAGCAGGGCACGCACGAGGTGCTTGCCGCGCGTCCCGGCGGCATCTACCGCGGCCTGTTCGAGCGGCAGGCCACCGAGTTCGGCGAGGTCGCGGCGGCGGAGTAGAGCGATGGCGCGTGGCTGACGGGCGGTGTCCGCCAGCCACGTCAGCTATTTCGGCGCCAGCCCATTCCACACCAGCGCCACGCCGGACAAGAACAGCAGCGCCAGCACGACGTCGGAGAAATTGCGGTCGCTGAGCGCGTGATAGAGCCGGGCGCCGAGCCAGGCGCCGAGCAGCGTTCCCGGAAACGCGCAAGCCACGAGCCAGATCAGCTCGGGTTTAACCAGGCCGCTTGCGATCTGGACCAGGAGCGCGGCCGCCAGAATTGTGAAGTTGAAGATCTGGAACACGCCGCGGCGCTGCTGCTTGCCCCAGCCGCGCACGCTCGCCCACAGGATCGGCAACGGGCCGGACAGTCCGGCGAGGCCGCCGAGAATGCCGCCGGCAAATCCGATCGCACCGTCAGCCCATTTGCCGCCGAAGGCGATCGACATCGGCTTGCGTTGCAGGAACAGCAGGGTCGGAAACACCAGCAGGAAAACGCCGACCGTCAACTTGAAGACTGCGGGGTCGGCCCGCGCGATCAGCAGGATGCCGATCGGCACGCCCAGGAGGCCGCAGATGACGAATGGCCAGACCAGGCGGAAATCGATCGTCTTCCAGATCGACGGCAGCGTCGAAACCTGTGCGATGACGGAGCAGACCAGCACCAGCGGCACCGCGAGCGTCGGCGGCAGCACATAGAGCCAGATGCCGAGCGCCATCAGCGCGGTGCCGAAGCCGGCGAGGCCGGAGACGAAACCGCCGGCAAGCGCGCCGAAGAACAGGATGGCGTAGCTCGCCGGGTTCATTCCTCATCTCGTTGTTCTTGATCGTTGCCGCGACGTTTACACGACGATGGCTGTGGGTACACTTCAAAATCGCGGCTCATCAACGATAATCGGAATGGAAGCATCCTCATGAGTGCTGGTTCGTCGAAAACCTTTCTGGTCTGTCACGGCGCCTGGTCGGCAGGATGGGCGTGGAAGAAGATGCATCCCCTGATGCAGGCCGCCGGGCACCGGCTCGTGACGCCGAGCTACACCGGGCTCGGCGAGCGCGCGCACCTCGCGCATCAGGGGCTCGACCTCGAAGCGCATATCCAGGACATGCTCAACGTCATTTCCTATGAGGATCTGCGCGACATCGTGCTGGTCGGCCATTCCTACGGCGGCATGGTCGCGACCGGCGTCGCCGACCGGGTGCGCGAACGCATCGCGCAGCTGATCTATATCGACGCCTTCGTGCCGCGCGACGGCCAGTCGCTGTTCGATCTCAACGAGTCGGCCATCGAGACCATGCGTGAGCTCGTGAGCGATGGCGACGGCTGGCGTATTCCGCCGATGCCGACGCCGCCGGACACATCTCCGGCAGACCTCGAATGGCTGACCGCGCGCCGCGTCGACATGCCGATCAAATGCTTCGAGCAGAAGCTGAGGCTGCAACACGGCGAGACCAGCCTGCCGCGCAGCTACATCTACGCCACCCGCGCCACGCAGGCCGACACGTTCGGCCAGTTTGCAAAACGCACGAAGAGTGAACCCGGCTGGCGTTACTTCGAGATCGATGCCAGCCATTCGCCGAACGTCACCGCGCCCGAGGCGCTGATGGCGACGTTGCAGGAGATCGTAGCGTAACGTCCGGCAATCGCGGGCTCTTATTTTTCTGCGTCGTCGTCCTTGAGCCGAATGCCTTCGGCGCGCAGAGCCGTAAAGAGAGCCGCGACGTCATCGGACTCCATGCTGTTCGGGCACAAGCCGTTGAGTTGCTCGGTGGTGATCGTGCCGGTGCTCCTGGCGATGTCTCGTGCCTTCGCCATGATCTTCTGAAGGTCCATCTGCGATCCTCCGCGACGCGGGCATCCTAGCAAATGGGATGCATTCGTGGTGTCCGATATGGCGAGGGGCCCGGCGTGCTGCGCCGAGCCCCTCATGGACCAAAATATCAGCCGGCCTGTAAGCCGGGTTCTGTAGGGCACCATTCTCGCGAATGGTACGCGACGGCCATTCCTCTGGGACAAGGTTTGCACCTTGCCTCGAGCAACCTACCCGGACAGCGGGCCTGACATCGCCCTGCGGTGTTATCGCGCATGCGCGAACTAACCGCGTTGCCGTCCCTATTCGGTTTTGCTCCCGGTGTGGTTTGCCATGCCGTCTCCGTTGCCGGAAACGCGGTGCGCTCTTACCGCACCTTTTCACCCTTACTCGCCCCCACCCTTTCCCTCCCCCGCAAGCGGGGGAGGGTAGGGTGGGGGCAAGCGGTTCGTTCTCTGTGGCACTTTCCCTGGGGTCGCCCCCGCCGGACGTTATCCGGCACCGCATGTCGATGGAGCCCGGACTTTCCTCTCCCGCGGCCTTTCGGCACCAGCGGGAGCGGCCGTCCGGCCGACTGACGCCCATGGCATGGGCGTTTCGGGCGGTCCCGTCAAGCGGATTAGCCCCGCCAAGGCCGCCAAAATAATTTATCCTGAAGATGTCGTCCCGCCTGCCGCCCGTTCGACTGGGTGTCGGCGATCCAGCCGATCAAGAGGAGAGATGAGATGCAGTACCTGTTGCTGATCTACCGGAGCGACGCGGAATATGGCCGCATGAATGCCGACGAACGTAAGGCGGTGACGGCGGAGTACGGAGCCTACACCCAGTCGATCATCCAGAGCGGGCACTTCAAGGCTGGCGACGGGCTGCAGCCGGTGTCGACGGCGACCACCGTGCGGGTCCGCGACGGCAAGACGCTGACCACCGATGGGCCGTTCGCGGAAACCCGAGAGCAACTCGGCGGCTACTATCTGGTCGAGGCCAAGGATCTCGACACCGCGCTCGGCCTTGCGGCGCGGATTCCCGGCGCCAAGACCGGCTCGATCGAAGTCAGGCCGGTCATGATCTACGATAATCCGTGATGGCGCCGTCAACCTGATGGACCCAGCGGCTGCGCCGGTTGCGCAGCCGCAAACGCGATCGATCGCCATGACCCCGAGCCAGATCGAAAAAGTGTTTCGCGACGAGGCGGGCCGGGCGCTCGCGACGCTGATCCGCCTCGTCGGCGATTTCGATCTGGCCGAGGATGCGCTTCAGGATGCGTTTGCGATCGCGCTGCAACGCTGGCCGATCGGTGAATTCCCCGCCAATCCGCGCGCCTGGCTGGTCAATGTCGGGCGCAACAAGGCGATCGACCGCGTCCGCCGCGCGGTTGCGTTTCGCGGCAAGCAGCAGGAGCTGACGCATCAATTGTTGCTGGATGCGGAGGCGCCGTCCGAGCCTGCCGATGCGACGCTCGACGACGACATGCTGCGGCTGATCTTCACCTGCTGCCATCCGTCCTTTGCCGCCGAGGTGCAGGTTGCGCTGACCCTGCGCACGGTCTGCGGGCTGACGACGGCAGAGGTCGCGCGCGCCTTCCTGGCGAGCGAGGACGCGATGGCGCAGCGCCTCTTGCGCGCCAAGCAGAAGATCAAGCTCGCCGGCATTCCCTATGAGGTGCCGGAGCGCGAGGCGCTGGAGCCGCGCCTCACCGGCGTGCTCGCGGTGATCTATCTCGTCTTCACCGAAGGCTATGCGGCGACCGCCGGCGAGGATTTGATGCGGCCCGATCTTGCGCGCGAGGCGATCCGGCTGGCGCGGCTGCTCGATGGGCTGATTCCGGCACGCGGCGAGATCAAGGGCCTCTTGGCGCTGATGCTGCTGCACGACGCGCGCCGCGCCGGCCGCCAGACCGCCGGCGGCGACATCGTGCTGCTCGAGGAGCAGGACCGTTCGCTGTGGGATGTCGAGCAGATCGCCGAAGGTGTGAAGCTGGTCGAGGAGGCGCTGCAGATGCCGGGCCGGCCGCAATCCTACGCCGTGCAGGCCGCGATCGCCGCGCTGCATGCGCGGGCGCCGAGCTATGAGGATACCGACTGGCCGCAGATCGCCGGTCTTTATGAAGTGTTGCTGCGCATCAGCCCGTCGCCGGTGATCGAGCTCAATCACGCGGCCGCGGTGTCGATGGTCGACGGACCGGCGCGCGCACTCGATCTGATCGATGCGCTGGATGCGCGCGGCACCCTCAGGGGATACGACCAGTTGCCCGCGGTGCGCGCCGATCTGCTGCGCCGCCTCGGCCGCAAGGACGAAGCACGACAGGCCTATCTCGCCGCAACCGCCGCGACGCAACTCGAGCCACTGCGGCGGCTCTACGCACGCCGCATCGCCGAGATGGGGTGACGTCACCTCATCCCGTGCGTGGCCTGCGACGGCACGTTTCTCACATCAAAGATCGTCAGCGTGCCGTGCGGCGTTGGCCGTGCTCAATATCCGGTCTTCGCCTTGGCGCCGCCGGTCGATTGTCCGGTCGTCGTTCCGCTCGACATGCCGGTGGTGGTGCCCGGTGCCATCTTCTTCTGCGCATGATGGACCTTGTGGGTCTTGTGCATGGTCGACGTGGTTTTGCCCTGGGTCGACATGGCGCCTGCGGCTGCCGGAGCGACAATGAGGCCGATAGCGGCAGCTCCCGCGATGAGTGCTTTGAACATGGACGAATCTCCACTCAGACCGCCCCAGCTAAAAAAGGCGGCACGTGGTCAAAAGTTCCATTTGCGCACGCGCATTTGGCGGGAAAAAAGCGGGGCTACTTGGCCTTCGCCACAACCGCCGTCGCCGCATCCGGCGGCAGGCTCTCGAGCAGCGCGTACAGCGTCGCCATGGTTGAGCGGTCGGCGATCCCGTCGACGCGCTCGGGGCGGAAGTGGCGCTGGAAGGCGGTGACGACTTCCATGGTCGGGCCGTCGAACTTGCCGTTGGTCGGAATGTTGTAGCCGTAGCGGCGGAACGCGGCCTGCATATTGGAGACGGCATCGCTGATCGCACCGAGCTGCAGCGCGTCGCCGCGCACGACCGGCGCCGGCTGCACCCAGTGCCCGACGCCGGAATTGGCCAGCGAGTGCCACGGGAATTTCTCGCCGGGATCCTTCTTGCGCCCCGGCGCGACGTCGGAATGGCCGAGCACGCGATGCGAGACCACCTTGCGGCGAAGCATGATGCCGCGGCACAGCGCGATGACGGCCGCGATCTGGCGCAGCGGGAAGTCGGGATAGCCCCAATCGTGACCGCGATTGACGATCTCGACGCCGATCGAGCAGGAATTGATGTCGTCCTCGCCGGCCCAGGCGGAGACGCCGGCGTGCCAGGCGCGCTTGCTCTCCGGCACGCATTGCACGATGCGGCCGTCCTCGAGCACGATGTAGTGCGCCGAGACCTCGGTGCCGGCGGTGCAGAGCTGGGCGATCGCGCCCTCGACATCGGGCATGCCGGTGTAGTGCAGCACGATCATGTCGGGCTGCCGGTCGCCCGCGCGGTCGCCGAAATTCACCGACGGGATGACGTCGGAGGCGATCGAGGAATCCGGCGTGAACGTCTTCACGTCGGCCACGCCCTTCGGAACAGGAAGGACGCGCTGACGCTTCGGATCAGCGTTGCCGGACGAGGACGAACCAGAAGCCATACGAATCACTCAAACCCAAACCAGGAGTACGCATTTTGACATATGGATAAACAAATAGGCGTTTACTATTCCTTTACCGTGCAGGGCCGCGCAATCGGCCTCTCGGGCTCCAGGGCCGCGCATTATGACCGGAGCGGGCGCCGAGGGCATCACTCGAATGCGGATCAAACTCGCGCGATTCCGCTAACCGATCATCAACGTTTTCTTAACGTTAAGTGCCGTTACTGAGAGGTGAAGTGCCGAACCGGTTTCGGGGGACGGCCTGAGGACGCTGAGCCCCGCTGTTTGCGCGAAATCCCATGGAAACCCTCCCAATTCCGGTCGGATATCAGGATTTGCGGCCGAGGACGGGAGTTGGCGCTGGCATCACGCGGCGGCTTTTTCGCCGGAACGGTCGGGCAAGAGCGTTTTCGAGCGAAGTGGATACCGGTTCGCGTGAAGAAAACGCGTCAAGACAAGAATCTGGAGCCCCGTTCCGATCCGATCGGAACGGAAAGGGCTCCCGCGAGGATTCGAGACGCAATGGATCGGCGCGCAACCAGCTTGCATGCCAGTTACGCGGCCCTGTCCGGGGACCGCGCATGAGCGAGCGTGCGCCGCGTCACATTTCAGTGCTGGGCCGCGAGGCGGTCGCCTATCTCGAACCGCGCGCCGGCGGCATCTATGTCGACGCGACCTTCGGCGCTGGCGGCTATAGCCGCATGATTCTCGACGTCGCCGATACCCGCGTGATCGGCATTGACCGCGACCGCACTGCGATCACAGGCGGTTTCGATCTGGTCGACGGCGCGGGCGGCCGGCTGACGCTGGTCGAGGATCGCTTCTCTGAACTCGCCGAGGCCTGCGCCGCGCAGGGCGTGGATGCGGTCGACGGCGTCGTGATGGATGTCGGCGTCTCCTCGATGCAGCTCGACCAGGCCGAGCGCGGATTCTCCTTCCGCCTGAGCGGCCCGCTCGACATGCGGATGGCCCAGAGCGGCCCGACCGCGGCGGATGTGGTCGCCACCGCGACCGAAAAGCAGCTCGCCGACATCATCTACATCTTCGGCGAGGAGCGCCATTCGCGCGGCGTTGCGCGCGCGATCGTCGCCGCGCGCAAGGAGGCGCCGATCACGACGACCGAGGCGCTTGCCGACATCGTCGCGAAAGTCGTGCGCGCCAAGCCGAACGAGATCCATCCGGCGACGCGGACGTTTCAGGCGCTGCGCATCTTCGTCAATGAAGAGCTCGACGAGCTGCACCAGGCGCTCGCGGCGGCCGAGCGCGTGCTGAAGCCGGGCGGCCGGCTCGCCGTGGTCTCGTTCCATTCGCTAGAAGACCGCATCGTCAAGAATTTCCTCACCGAACGCGGCAAGGTGTCCGCCGGCTCGCGGCATCTGCCCGAGGTCGCACAGGCCGCGCCGAGCTTTCAGATCCTGACCAAGCGGCCGGTTGTGCCATCCGATGCGGAGATCGCGACGAATCCGCGCGCGCGTTCCGCAAAACTGCGCGCGGCCGAACGCACCGCCGCGCCCGCGCATGCGGACGATGACCTGCCGTCCTGGCCGCGGCTGTCCGACCTGAAGCGGGGAGGGTGACGATGCGCCTTCTCCATCTCCTCGTCATCGGCATGCTGATCTTCGCGGCGTCCTATGTCTACCGCATCAAGATGGAATCGACCGCGCGCGTCGAACGCGTGCTGCAGCTCAATGCCGAGATCCGCGAGCAGCGCAATGCGATCGCCGCCTTGCGCGCCGAATGGGCCAAGCTCGATGCGCCGCTGCGGCTGCAGGGGCTTGCCGAACGCCATCTGCCGCTGAAGCCGCTCAACGCCAATCAGTACGATTCCCTGAAGAACCTGCCGGAGCGGCCGCCGAGCTTCACGCGGCCCGGTTCGCGCGATCCGATCGGCGCGATGATCGACACCATCGAGGCCGCCGCCGCGCCCGACAGCACGACGGGATCGATCGACAGGCCGGCGACCGACCAGCCCGCCGCCGACCAGCCCGTGTCCGACGATTCCGGGCAGGGCGGGGGAGACCAGCAATGACGGGACCTGCCATGACCAATCCGGCGCCCGCCAACAAACCGACAGCAAAATCCGCCGAGCCGCTGCGCCAGCGGCTGATCCGCTCGCTGTTGTACGGAAGCAATGTCGACCGTGCCGCCAAGGCGCGTGCGCGCGTCGGTCTTGCGATCCTCGCCTTCGCCGCGGTCTACTGCGTGCTGGCCGGACGGCTCGTGCTGTTCGCCGTCGGCGCCGACAGCCATGGCGCGCGGCGCACCGCCTCGCAGGACGCGATCGCAACCGCAAGGCCCGACATCACCGACCGCAACGGCGAAATTCTCGCGACCGACGTCAAGGCGCCGAGCCTGTTCGCCGAGCCGCGCCGCCTGATCGACAAGGACGAGGCGATCGAGCTCTTGACCGGGGCCTTGCCCGATCTCGACACCAGCGAAGTGCGCGACCGCCTGTCATCGCGCAAGGGCTTCGTCTGGCTGAAGCGCGAGATCTCGCCGAAGCAGCAGCAGGACATCCATCGCCTCGGCCTGCCCGGCGTCGGCTTCCTGCGCGAGAACAAGCGCGTCTATCCGACCGGCAACGAGGTTGCCCACCTGATCGGCCTGGTCAATATCGACAACCAGGGCATCGCCGGCATGGAGAAGTGGCTGGACAATAATGGTCTGGCCGATCTGCATCGCGCGGGCTTCGCCACCGACCGGCTGCAGAAGCCGGTGGAATTGTCGGTCGACCTGCGCGTCGAGCACGCGCTGCGCGACGAGCTGATCAAGGCGAAGGAGAAGTTCAAGGCCAAGGCGGCTTCGGGCCTCGTCTCCAACGTGCGTACCGGCGAGATCGTGGCGATGGTGTCGCTGCCGGATTTCGATCCGAACAATCCGAAGGAGGCGCACGATCCCGATCGCATCAACCGCCTGACCACCGGCGTCTACGAGATGGGCTCGACCTTCAAGGCGTTCACGCTGGCGATGGCGCTGGATAGCGGCCGGTTCGACCTCAACTCGATGTGGGACGCGCGCGGCCCGCTGCATTACGGCAAGTTCGCGATCCATGACGATCACAATCTGGGCCGCATGATCAACATGAAGGAGGTGTTCTACTATTCCTCCAACATCGGCGCCGGCCGCATTGCGCTAGCGATGGGCGTCGACGCGCACAAGGCCTTCCTGCGCAAGATGGGGCAGCTCGAGCGGCTGCGCACCGAACTGCCGGAGAGCGCCTCGCCGATCGTGCCGAAGAAGTGGGGCGAACTGAACACCGTCACCATCTCGTTCGGTCACGGCATCGCGGTGGCGCCGCTGCAGGCGGTGATGGGCATCGACGCGCTGGTCAATGGCGGCTACCTGATCCCGCCGACCTTCCTGAAGCGCACCGAGCAGGAGGCGATGGCGCTCGCCAAGCGCGTCATCAAGCCCGAGACCTCGGACAAGATGCGCTATCTGATGCGGCTCAACGCCGAGGTCGGCACCGCGAAGAAGGCCGACGTCAAGGGCTACTATATCGGCGGCAAGACCGGCACCGCGGAGAAGGTCATCAACGGCCGCTACGCCAAGAAGCGCGTGCTGAACGCGTTCACCGCGATCCTGCCCGCCGACAATCCGAAATACCAGCTGCTGATCATGCTCGACGAGCCGCAGCCGCTGAAGGAGACCTATGGTTTCATCACCTCGGGCTGGAACGCGGTGCCGACCGGCGGCAACGTGATCGCCCGAATTGCGCCGCTTTTGGGCGTTGAACCGCGCTTCGACCTGCCGCCGTCCGACCGCCTTATTCTTGCGGCATCCAGAACAACCCAGTAAGGCGTATAGTCATAGCATGATCCGGACCGGAACGGCCGCGTTAGCGAAAACTGCGAAGCGGTTTTCCGATCGGATCATGCTCAAATAGCGGCGCCAGAACGGCGCCGGCCAGACTGGAAGATCATGAGACTTCGCGACCTCTTCAGCGCCGATGCCACGATTGATCCAAGGATCGATCCAAGTGCCGACGCTGTCATGGTCGGAGGCCTTGCGGTCGACAGCCGTGCGGTGAAGCCGGGTGATCTGTTCTTCGCGCTGTCGGGCAGCAAGACCGATGGTGCGCGCTTCATCGATGCGGCGATTGCCGCAGGCGCGGTTGCGATTGCCGGCGACCATCCGCCGCAGGTGCCGCTTCGCGTTCCGTTTGTCGCAACGCCAAATCCGCGCCGTGCGCTGGCGCTCGCCGCCGCAAAGTTCTACCCGCGCCAGCCCGCGACGATCGCGGCGGTGACCGGCACCAGCGGCAAGACCTCGGTCGCCGCTTTCACGCGCCAGATCTGGCAGCGGCTCGGTCACTCCTCGGCGAGCATCGGCACCATCGGCCTCGTCTCCGACAAGCGCACCGTCTACGGCTCGCTGACGACGCCCGATCCGATCGCGCTGCATCGCCAGCTCGACGAGATCGCGCGCGACGGTGTCACGCATCTGGCGTTCGAGGCCTCCTCGCATGGCCTCGACCAGTATCGGCTCGACGGCGTCCGCATCGCGGCCGGAGGTTTCACCAACCTGTCGCGCGACCATATGGATTATCATCCCGATGTTGCGCATTACCTGAACGCCAAGCTCCGGCTGTTCCGCGATCTCGTCGCCGATGGCGGCGCGGCGGTGATCTCGGCCGATCACGACTGTTCGCGAGAGGTGATCGAGGCGGCGCGCGCGCGGGCCTTGCGCATCATCACGGTCGGCCGCAACGCCGATGCCACCGAGGGCATCAAGCTCATCGATGCGGCAATCGAAGGCTTCGCCCAGAAGCTCGCGATCGCGCACCGCGGACGCAGTTACGCGATCCGGCTGCCGCTGGTCGGCGAATTCCAGATCGAGAACGCGCTGGTCGCGGCCGGACTTGCGATCGGCACCGGCAGCGCGGCCGATGCTGTGTTCGGCACGCTTGAACATCTCGAAGGCGCAAAAGGCCGGCTTGAATTCGTCGGTGAGCACAATGGCGCGCCGATCTTCGTCGATTATGCGCACAAGCCCGATGCGCTCGCCAAGGCGCTGCAGGCGCTGCGTCCCTATGCGAAGCGCAGGCTGGTCGTGATCTTCGGCGCCGGCGGCGATCGCGATGCCGGCAAGCGTCCGATCATGGGCGCGATCGCGGCCGAGAACGCCGATCAAATTATCGTCACCGACGACAATCCGCGCAGCGAGAAGCCGGAGGCGATCCGCGCCGCGATCATGGCGACCGCAAAGGGCGCGCGCGAGATCGGCGACCGCGCCGAAGCGATCCGCGCCGGCATCGCCGGCCTCGAGCCAGGCGATGCGCTGGTCGTGGCCGGCAAGGGCCACGAGGTCGGGCAGATCGTCGGCGGCACGACGCTGCCGTTCAGCGATCATGAAGCCGTCGCGAATGCATTGGCCGGGGAGGGCGCATGAGCACGCTATTGTGGACCTCGGATGCGATGGCGACGGCGATGCGCGCCACGACGCAAGGCACGCTGCCGGACGGCGTCACCGGTCTTTCGATCGACAGCCGCACCATCGCGCCGGGCGAGGCGTATTTCGCGATCAAGGGCGACGTCCATGACGGCCATGCCTTCGTCGCGGCGGCGCTGAAGGCCGGCGCCGGACTTGCCGTGGTCGAGGCCGCGCAACGCGACAAGTTTCCCACTGATGCGCCGCTGCTGGTGGTCGACGACGTGCTCGCCGGCCTCGTCGAGCTCGCGCATGCCTCGCGCGCGCGGCTCAATGCGAAGATCATCGCGGTGACCGGTTCGGTCGGCAAGACCTCGACCAAGGAGGCGCTGCGCCGCGTGCTGTCGGCGCAAGGCGAGACCCATGCCTCGGTCGCGTCGTTCAACAATCACTGGGGCGTGCCGCTGTCGCTGGCGCGTTGCCCGGCAAGCACGCGCTTTGCGGTGTTCGAGATCGGCATGAACCATGCGGGCGAGATCACGCCGCTGGTGAAGATGGTGCGGCCGCATGTTGCCGTCATCACCACGATCGAGCCGGTGCATCTGGAATTCTTCGCCGGCATCGAGGCGATCGCCGACGCCAAGGCGGAGATCTTTGCAGGCCTCGAGCCCGATGGCGCGGTCGTGCTCAACCGCGACAACGGGCAATTCGCGCGGCTGCAGAAGCAGGCGAAGAAGGCCGGCATCTCGCGTATCGTCTCGTTCGGCAGCGACAAGCGCGCTGAAGCGCGGCTGCTCGACCTCTCGCTGCACGCGACCTGCTCGGCGGTGCATGCGGATATTCTGAATCACGACATCACCTACAAGATCGGCATGCCCGGCCGCCACATGGCGATGAACTCGCTCGCGGTGCTGGCGGGCGCCTCGCTGCTCGGCGCTGATATCGCGCGCGCGGCGCTTTCGCTATCGCAGCTCGAGGCGCCGACCGGCCGCGGCTTCCGCCGCACGCTCGAGGTCGGCCATGGCGAGGCGACGCTGATCGACGAGAGCTACAACGCCAACCCGGCCTCGATGGGGGCCGCGCTCAACGTGCTTGGCCAGGCCCCGACCGGCGCGCACGGCCGGCGCATCGCCGTGCTCGGCGACATGCTCGAACTCGGGCCGACCGGGCCCGAGCTGCACCGCGGCCTCAACGAGGCCGTGACCGCCAACCGCATCGACCTCGTATATTGTTGTGGTCCGCTGATGCGGAATTTGTGGGATGCCCTTTCCACCGGCAAGCGGGGAGGCTATGCCGAGAGCTCGGCGGCGCTCGAGGCGCAGGCAGTCGCCGCGGTCCGTGCCGGTGACGTGATCATGGTGAAGGGCTCGCTGGGATCGAAGATGAAGCTCATTGTCAGCGCGCTGGAAAAGCGCTTCCCCGACAAGGCCGCGCACGAAGAAGCGGTATAGGACCCTTTGAATGTTCTACTGGTTGATCGAGCTGTCCAACACCGTTCCGGGGTTTGGGGCGTTCCGTAGCGCCCTGAACGTGTTCCGCTACATCACCTTCCGCACCGGCGGTGCGATGGTGACCGGCGCGCTGTTCGTGTTTCTGTTCGGGCCCTGGATCATCGATCACTTGAGGCTGCGGCAGGGCAAGGGCCAGCCGATCCGCACCGACGGTCCGCAGTCGCATCTGATCTCCAAGAAGGGCACGCCCACCATGGGCGGGCTGATGATCCTGTCCGGGCTCGTGGTGTCGACGCTGCTCTGGGCCAACCCGCTCAACCCCTATGTCTGGATCGTGCTCGCGGTCACGCTCGGCTTCGGCTTCGTCGGCTTCTATGACGATTATTTGAAGGTCACAAAGCAGTCACACAGCGGCTTCGCCGGCAAGCTCCGCCTGCTGATCGAGGCGGTGATCGGGCTCGCCGCCACCTACGCGTTGGTCCGGCTCGGGCGCGACGTGTCATCGACCTCGCTCGTGATTCCCTTCTTCAAGGACCTCGTGATCAATTTCGGCTGGTTCTTCGTGATCTTCGGCGCCTTCGTCATGGTCGGCGCCGGCAATGCGGTGAACCTGACCGACGGCCTCGACGGTCTCGCCATCGTGCCGGTCATGATCGCGGCGGCAAGCTTCGGCATGATCTCGTATCTCACCGGCAACGCGGTGTTCTCGGAATATCTGCAGATCAATTACGTCGCCGGCACCGGCGAACTGGCGGTGTTATGCGGCGCGGTGCTTGGCGCGGGCCTGGGCTTCCTCTGGTTCAACGCGCCGCCGGCCTCGATCTTCATGGGTGACACCGGCTCGCTCGCGCTCGGCGGCATGCTGGGGGCCACCGCGGTTGCGGTGAAGCACGAGATCGTGCTCGCGGTGATCGGCGGCCTGTTCGTGCTCGAGGCGGTTTCGGTCATCGTCCAGGTGACCTCGTTCAAGCTCACGGGAAAACGCGTGTTCCGGATGGCGCCGCTGCACCATCATTTCGAGCAGAAGGGCTGGACCGAGCCGCAGATCGTGATCCGGTTCTGGATCATCTCGGTGATGCTGGCGCTGGCCGGCCTCTCCACCCTCAAGTTGCGCTGAGCGTCGCCATGATCCCGGTCACCTCTTTCGCAGGCAAGACGGTCGCGGTGTTCGGGCTCGGCGGCTCGGGCCTTGCGAGTTGCCACGCGCTGAAGGCCGGTGGTGCGGAGGTGATCGCGGCCGACGACGATGCCGACAATGTCGTAAGGGCGGCGCAGGCCGGCTTCGCCACCGCCGATCTGCGCGCAGTATCGTGGGCGAATTTCGCCGTGCTGATCCTGACCCCCGGCGCGCCGCTGACCCATCCGGCGCCGCACTGGAGCGTGCTGAAGGCGCGCGAGGGCGGCGTCGAGGTGATCGGCGATGTCGAATTGTTCTGCCGCGAGCGGCGCCGCCACGCGCCGAACGCACCGTTCGTCGCCATCACCGGGACCAACGGCAAATCGACCACCACCGCGCTGATCGCGCATCTGATGAAGGTCGCCGGCTATGACACCCAGATGGGCGGCAATATCGGCACCGCGATCCTGTCGCTGGAGCCGCCGCGGATGGGCCGCGTCCATGTCATCGAGATGTCGTCCTATCAGATCGACCTCGCGCCGTCGCTCGATCCCTCGGTCGGCATCCTGATCAACATCAGCGAGGACCACATCGATCGCCACGGCACGCTGGAGCACTACGCCGCGGTCAAGGAACGGCTGGTTGCCGGCGTGCAGCAGGGCGGCACCGCCATCGTCGGTGTCGACGACATCTGGTGCCGCAACATCGCCGACCGGCTCGATCGCGCCGGCAAGCGCGTGGTGCGCATCTCGGTGAGGAACCCGCTGCCCGACGGCCTCTATGTCGAGCACGAGACCATCGTGCGTGCGTCGGGTGCGGCGCGCAGCGAGATCGCGCGGCTAGGGGGCATCGGCTCGCTGCGTGGCCTTCACAATGCGCAGAACGCCGCCTGCGCCTCGGCCTGCGCGCTGGCGATCGGCGTCTCGACCGATGTCTTGCAGAACGGCCTGCGCAGCTTCCCGGGTCTGGCGCACCGCATGGAGCAGGTCGGCCGTCGCGGCAACGTGCTGTTCGTCAACGACTCCAAGGGCACCAACGCGGATGCGGCCGCGCATGCGCTGTCGTCCTTCGCCGACATCTACTGGATCGCCGGCGGCAAGCCGAAGGCCGGCGGCATCACCAGCCTGACCGAATACTTTCCGCGCATCCGCAAGGCCTATCTGATCGGCGAGGCGGCGGCCGAATTCTCCGGCACGCTCGGCGACCGCGTGGCGCACGAGATGTCCGGCACGCTCGACGTCGCGATATCAAGCGCCGCGCGCGATGCCGAGGCGTCGGGGCTTCCCGAAGCGGTGGTGCTGCTGTCGCCGGCCTGCGCCTCGTTCGACCAGTACCGCAATTTCGAAATCCGCGGCACCGCCTTCCGCGACATCGTCCAGGCGCTGCCCGGCGTCAAGCCGGTGGTGTGACGTTTCCGATATCGTAGGATGGGTAGAGCGCAGCGAAACCCATCATTGGCGCCGCGGGTATAAATCGATGGGTTTCGCTTCGCGAGCTCTCGCGAAGAGGAGACCGGGCGATCCAGTACGCCGCGGCCTCTCGGTCCAAGCACTGCTGCCTCTGGAATACTGCATCACCCGCATGCGCGCATGCGCGGGTGATGACACCGCGCTGTTTGATATCTTGAATCGAGACCCATCTCCATCGTCGTCCTGGCGAAAGCCAGGACCCATTACCCCAAATGAGAATGATTGCGCATGCTGGGGCCGCGATCCCGCTCATCACCGAATGCGGTGGTTATGGGTCCTGGCTTTCGCCAGGACGACAGCGGCGGATGGGCCCCGAACCACCTCCCTCAAAAGTTACCCAACCCGTTAACCCCTTGGAAACCATCCTGCGCCACGAATGGACGTTATCTCTGCCATCTGGGGACGCCCATGCTCGCCCGTGACCAACGCACCCCGTTCTCGGACTGGTGGTGGACCGTCGACAAGCTGCTGCTTGTGGCGATCGCCGCGTTGATGCTGGCCGGCGTGATCCTGTCGCTGGCGGCGAGCCCGCCAGTCGCGACCCGGATCGGGCTCGATCCGTTCCACTTTTTCAACCGCCACGTCATGTTCCTGGTGCCGTCGCTGATCGTGCTGATCGGGGTGTCGTTCATGACGCCGCGGCAGATCCGGCGCACCGCGCTGATCGTGTTCGCGGTATCGATCGCGCTGATCGTGCTCACGCTCCTGGTCGGGCCCGAGGTCAAAGGCTCGCGGCGCTGGATCACGCTGCTCGGCGTCAACATCCAGGCCTCCGAGGCCGCCAAGCCCGCCTTCGTCATCGTTGCGGCGTGGCTGTTTGCGGAATCGACCAAGCGGCCGGAGATGCCGGCGACCTCGATGGCGCTGGTACTTTTGATGATGCTGGTTACGCTCCTGGTAATGGAGCCCGACTTCGGCCAGACCATGCTGATCCTCACCGTGTGGGGCGCGCTGTTCTTCATCGCGGGCATGCGGATGATCTGGGTGTTCGGGCTCGCCGGCGCGGCTGGCGCGGGCCTGTTCGGCGCCTATCTGCTGGTGCCCCACGTCGCGGGCCGCATCAAGCGCTTCATGAATCCCGCCTCCGGCGACACCTTCCAGGTCGACACTGCGATGGAGGCATTCTGGAACGGCGGCTGGTTCGGGCTCGGGCCGGGCGAGGGCATCGCCAAGCGCAGCCTGCCGGACAGCCACACCGACTTCGTGTTCGCGGTCGCGGCGGAAGAATTCGGCATCATCCTCTGCCTGATGCTGGTCGCGCTGTTCGGCTTCATCGTGATCCGCACGCTGACGCGTGCCTATGCCACCGAGGACATGTTCTCGCGCTTTGCGGCATCGGGGCTTGCGATTCTGTTCGGCGTGCAGGCGACGATCAACATGGCGGTCAATCTGCAACTGATCCCGGCCAAGGGCATGACGCTGCCGTTCATCTCCTATGGCGGTTCCTCGTTCGTCTCGCTCGCCTATGGCGTCGGCATGATGCTGGCGCTGACGCGGCAGCGGCCGCGGACCGAGATCGAATCGATGGAAGGCGCCAGCGCGCAGCGCGCCTACGCGTAGGTGACCCTTGTTCTCATTGCGAGGAGCGAAGCGACGACTTGTCCGCCGCAGCCTTGGCGAAGGCGGAAGCAATCCATCCATCCGTTTCGCGGCGTTGTGGATTGCTTCGCTTCGCTCGCAATGACGATGTAAAAGGCGACCATGGACAACCCGCCCCTGATTCTGCTGGCGGCCGGCGGCACCGGCGGCCATCTGTTCCCGGCCGAAGCGCTCGCCGTGGAATTGATCAGGCGTGGCCTGCGGGTGCGCCTTGCGACCGACGGCCGCGCGCTGCGCTACTCCGGCCTGTTCGGCAAAGAGAGCATCGAGCTCGTGCCGAGCGCGACCGTGCGCAGCCGCAACCCGATCTCGCTGGCGCGGACCGTGCTGATGCTCGGCTACGGCACGCTGGTTGCCGCCAATGTGGTGCGCCGGCTGAAGCCCGCGGCCGTGGTCGGTTTCGGCGGCTACCCGACCTTGCCGCCACTCGTGGCGGCGCGGATGCTCGGCGTTCCCGGCATCATCCACGATGCCAATGCGGTGCTCGGCCGCGCCAACCGCTTCCTCTCCGGCCGCGTCAACGCGATCGCCACCTCGCTGCCCGGCGTGCTCGATCGCGATCCCGCGCTCGCCGGCAAGGCCACCACGGTCGGCACGCCGATGCGTCCTGCCATCCTTGCGGCAGCTGCGGTGAAGTACACGGCGCCTGAGCTGAACGGGCCGCTGCGCCTGCTCGTCGTCGGCGGCAGCCAGGGTGCACGGGTGATGAGCGACATCGTGCCGCCGGCGATCGAGCAGCTCGATCCCGCGCTGTGGAGCCGCCTGATCATCACCCAGCAGGTGCGCGAAGAGGACATGGACCGGGTACGCGCGGTCTACGACCGGCTTAAGATCAACGCCGAGCTCGCGCCGTTCTTCGCTGACCTGCCGGCACGGCTGGCCTCGAGCCAGCTCGTGATCTCGCGCTCCGGCGCCGGCACCGTCGCCGAGCTCGCGGCGATCGGCCGGCCCTCGATCCTGGTGCCGCTGCCCGGCGCGATCGATCAGGACCAGTTCGCCAATGCCGGCGTGCTGTCGCAGGCAGGCGGCGCGCTGCGCATCGCGCAGAGCGACTTCACGCCGGAACGGCTCGCGGCCGAGACCTCGGCCCTTGCCGCCGAGCCCCAAAAATTGACCGCGATGGCGGAGGCCGCCCGCGGCGTCGGCCGGCTCGATGCCGCCGAGCGGCTCGCCGATCTGGTGGCGAAAGTGGCTGGAATTTAGGCCGCTTTCGAGGAATTTTCGGCTATGGGACGCCATGGCCGGGCTTGTCCCGGCCATATCAGTCTTTCATAAGTCGGAGGATCGCCGGGTGAACCCGGACACGATGAAGGTGTTAGCAACATGAGACTGCCGCGCGAGATCGGACCCATTCACTTCGTCGGGATCGGCGGCATCGGCATGAGCGGCATCGCCGAGGTGCTGATCAATCTCGGTTACACCGTGCAAGGCTCCGACGCGTCGGATAATTACAACCTCGACCGGCTGCGCAAGAAGGGCGCCAAGGTCTCGGTCGGCCATACTGCCGAGAATGTCGACGGCGCCGATGTGGTCGTGGTCTCGACTGCGATCAAGCGCGACAATCCCGAATTGATGGCGGCGCGTGCGCGGCGCATTCCGGTGGTGCGGCGCGCCGAGATGCTGGCGGAATTGATGCGGTTGAAGAGCTGCGTCGCGATCGCCGGCACCCATGGCAAGACCACCACGACCACGATGGTGGCGACCTTGCTCGACGCCGGCGGGCTCGATCCGACCGTGATCAATGGCGGCATCATCAATGCCTACGGCTCCAATGCGCGGCTCGGGGCCGGCGACTGGATGGTGGTCGAGGCCGACGAGAGCGACGGCACCTTCTTGAAGCTGCCGTCCGACGTCGTCATCGTCACCAACATCGATCCCGAGCATCTCGATCATTTCAAGACCTTCGAGGCGATCCAGGATGCGTTCCGCAATTTCGTCGAGAACGTTCCGTTCTACGGCTTTGCCGTGATGTGTACCGATCATCCGGTGGTGCAAACCCTCGTCGGCAAGATCGAGGACCGCCGCATCATCACCTACGGTCAGAACCCGCAGGCCGATGCACAGCTGATGGATCTGACGCCGATGGGCGGCGGCTCGAAATTCAAGGTGGCGATCCGCGATCGCAAGACCGGCGCGACGCACGAGATCGCCGACATCATGCTGCCGATGCCGGGGCGCCACAACGCATCCAATGCGACAGCGGCGATCGCGGTCGCGCATCAGCTCGGCGTGTCCGACGACGTCATCCGCCAGGCCATGGCCGGCTTCGGCGGTGTCAAGCGGCGCTTCACCAAGACCGGCGAGACCAATGGCGTCACCGTGATCGACGACTACGGCCATCATCCGGTCGAGATCGCAGCGGTGCTGAAGGCGGCGCGGGAATCCACCAACGGTAAGATCGTCGCCGTGGTGCAGCCGCATCGCTACACCCGCCTGCAGTCGTTGTTCGAGGAATTCTGCACCTGCTTCAACGACGCCGATGCGGTCGTGGTCGCCGAGGTCTATCCGGCCGGCGAGGCGCCGATCGCAGGCATCGATCGCGATCATTTCGCCGCGGGCCTGCGCGCCCACGGCCATCGCAACGTGGTTCCGCTGCCGAACGCGGGCGAGCTCGCCAAGATCGTTCGGGGTCTCGCCAAGTCGGGCGACCTCGTCGTCTGCCTCGGCGCCGGCAACATCACGCAATGGGCCTACGCACTGCCCGGCGAACTGAAGGCGCTGGGGTGATGATGGTCGTCGCCCTTCACGAACACCGCCCGTGCGGCTCACCCCTCTCCCTAACCCTCCCCCGCAAGGGGGAGGGAACCCATCCGCCGGTGCTTCCCTGACTCGTGCAACGAGTCAGAATGGGGTTGTGATGCCAAGTGAGGTGAGCACACCGGTCGGGCTCCCTCCCCCCTTGCGGGGGAGGGCTGGGGAGAGGGGTAAGCCCCGGGTGCTGGCGCAAAACGCAGCGCGACATGCTCTCAATCCAGCTCGTGCGTCGATTGCCGCGACATGACCTTCCCCGATATCACGCCCGACCTGAAAGCCACGATGCCGGAGCTGCGCGGGCGGCTGCTGGCCAACCAGTCGCTGGCGGAGCTGACCTGGTTTCGCGTCGGCGGCCCGGCGCAGGTGCTGTTCACACCGGCGGATGAAGACGATCTTGCTTACTTCCTGAAGCGGCTGCCGCAGGAGCTGCAGGTTTATGTCGTCGGCGTCGGCTCCAATCTGATCGTGCGTGACGGCGGCATGCCGGGCGTCGTGATCCGGCTGGCGCCGCGTGCCTTCGGCGAGACCGGTGCGGACGGTGATGTCGTCACCGCCGGCGCCGCCGCGCTCGACAAGCGCGTCGCCGAGACGGCAGCGGCTGCAAACATTGGCGGCATGGAATTCTTCTTCGGCATTCCCGGTACGGTCGGCGGCGCGCTGCGCATGAATGCCGGCGCCAATGGCGGCGAGACCAAGGATGTGCTGGTGGAGGCGACCGGCATCGGCCGCGACGGCAGCAAGCACACGTTCGGCAATGCCGACATGAAGTTCGTCTATCGCAACAGCGGCGTCGATCCGTCTGTTATCTTCACCTCCGCGCGCTTCCGCGGCAGGATCACCGATACGGATGCGATCCGCGCCCGCATGAACGAGGTGCAGGCTCATCGCGAGACCGCGCAGCCGATCCGCGAGAAGACCGGCGGCTCGACCTTCAAGAATCCGCCCGGCAACAGCGCCTGGAAGCTGATCGACGCCGCCGGCTGCCGCGGCCTCAAGGTCGGCGGCGCGCAGGTGTCGGAGATGCACTGCAATTTCCTGATCAACACCGGCAACGCCACCGGCCATGACATCGAGAGCCTCGGTGAGACGGTGCGCGAGCGGGTCAAGCAGAACAGCGGAATTGAGCTGCACTGGGAAATCAAGCGGATCGGGAATAGCTGATGCAGGTGACCATTCTGTTCGGCGGCACCAACAAGGAGCGGTTGGTTTCGGTGGCGAGCGCGCAGGCGCTGCATCGCGCGCTGCCCGGCGCGGAGCTCTGGTTCTGGGACGTCGACGACACCGTGCATGCGGTGACGTCCGAACAGCTGCTCGGTCACGCGCGGCCGTTCGAGGTCGACTTCAAGCCTGATAATCCCGGCATCGCGCTCGACCAGGCGCTCGACAAGGCAAGCGCCGAGCAGCGCGTGCTCGTGCTCGGTCTGCACGGCGGCCGCGCCGAGAATGGCGAATTGCAGGCGATGTGCGAAATGCGCGGCGTCGCGTTCACCGGCTCCGGCTCGGCGTCGTCGCATCTGGCCTTCGACAAGCCGTCGGCGAAGCGCTTCGCCGCGATCGCAGGCATCAACGCGCCGCAGGGCATCAGCGTCGAACAGATCGACGACGCCTTCGCAAAGTACGGCAAGCTGATCGCAAAGCCCGCCAAGGACGGATCGAGCTACGGTCTGATCTTCGTCAACGCCAAGCAGGACCTCGTCGCCGTCCGCAATGCCGCGAAGCATGAAGACTATCTGATCGAGGTGTTCGTGTCGGGCGTGGAGGCGACTTGCGGCGTGCTCGAGCAATCCGACGGCAGCGTGTTCGCGCTGCCGCCGATCGAGATCGTGCCGGCGGAGGGGGGCTTCGACTACACAGCCAAATACCTCCTGAAATCGACCCAGGAGATTTGTCCCGGCCGCTTCGCGCCCGAGGTCAGCGCCGCGATCATGGATCATGCGTTGCGGGCGCATCGGGCATTGTCCTGCACCGGCTACTCGCGCAGCGATTTCATCGTGTCGGCCAACGGCCCGGTCTACCTCGAAACCAACACGCTGCCCGGGCTCACCGCTGCATCACTGTACCCTAAGGCCTTGAAAGCACAGGGCATTGCCTTTGCCGACTTCCTCAACGACCAGGTCGAACTCGGCCGCCGCCGAGCCAGGAGTTAAGGCCGCCTGGGTGGGGAACCCGCCCGACTCGGCCGGATGGAACCCGGTGCTGTTGCTAAAATGCTAACGGGTTCGCGGCAAAGTACTCAAAGCGTTGATCAAAATACACTCCAGGCCGAACTCATTTACCGTTTGTTTACCAGGAAGCCCGAAGGTTAACGCTGGCGGCGCATGTAGCGCTTGGCTGCCGGGGCGTGAGCTGTCGCGGATTACCGCTTCGAGGATCGCAACCAGGGGACAGGGGGCCACTCTAATCCCACCGGTCTAGCCGAGACGTGATTTGTGCCGGGACCCGCGGGGTTTGCGGGCACAACATGTGACGAGCTCGTGCAATGGATGGTGCAGGACGCCTCACCCGATCGCTGCGATCGCTGGGGCCTCAAGCTGACCTGAGAGCAGCCGCTATTGGAGCGGCAGTGCTGTTGCGCGAGTATGTCGGCGCCCATCTCGCTCGCCGCCGGCTGCGTTCCGCCAAGCGGCCGCAAGTGATCGATCGCGAGCCGCCGAACCGCTACATCCAGATGGTCGAACGCTATCTGCCGCGCCGCATCGGCCTGGTCGCGACGCTTGCGATCCTGTTCGGCAGCCTGGGCTTCGGCATCGTCCGGGGCGGCCATGTCGAGGAGTTCACCACCGCGCTGAGCGACACCCGCAACGCGCTGGCCAATTCCGCAGGCTTCCGCATCACCACGGTCGGCATCAACGGCCGCAAGCAGCTGAGCCAAGACGAGGTGCTCGCGATCGGCGGCGTCAACGGCCGCTCCTCGCTGCTGTTCCTCGATGCCGATACCGTGCGCGCCAAGCTGAAGGCCAATCCCTGGATCGCGGATGCCACGATCCTCAAGCTCTATCCGGGCCGGCTGCAGATCGACATCGTCGAGCGCACCGCCTTCGCATTGTGGCAGCAGAACGGCCGCCTGTCGGTGATCGCCTCCGACGGCGCGGTGCTCGAGCCTTACGTCACGCGCCGCTTCCTCAATCTGCCGCTGGTGGTGGGCAAGGGCGCGGACACCCGCGCTCAGGACTTCCTGGCGCTGCTCGACCGTTATCCGCAGGTGCGTTCGGTGACCAAGGCCGCGATCTTCGTCGGTGAGCGGCGCTGGAACCTGCGCCTCAAGGACGGTCTCGACGTCCGCCTGCCGGAGAACGATGTCGGCAACGCGCTGGCCGCGCTCTCCAAGCTCGACAAGGACGAGAAGCTGTTCTCGCGCGACATTGTCGCCGTCGACATGCGGCTGCCCGATCGGTTGATCGTGCAATTGTCCGAGGAAGCCGGCAAGGCGCGTGACGATCTGTTCAAGGACAAGAAGTCCAAGAAGAAGCCGGGTGACTCCGCATGACCGGCCTCGATCGCAATCTGACCCCGAAGACCCGCCCGATGCAGAAGCGCACCGCGATGGTGGCTTCGCTCGACGTCGGCTCCAGCAAGATCGCCTGCATGATCGCGCGGCTCAAGCCGTCGCCGCCGAACGAGGCGCTGCGTGGCCGCACCCATGCGGTCGAACTGATCGGCTACAGCCAGATCCAGTCGCGCGGCGTCAAGGCCGGCTCCGTCGTCGATCTCGCCGAATGCGAGAAGGCGGTGCGCCATGCCGTGGCGCTGGCCGAGCGCATGGCCAAGGTCCGTGTCGAGTCCGTCCTGCTGTCGGTCTCCGGCGGCAGACAGCATGGCCAGCTGGTTGAGGCCGCGGCCGATATCCGCGGCGGCTCGGTGACCGCGGACGACATCAGCCGCGTCACCTCGGCCGGCATGCGCCACGCCGCCGGCGCCGGCCGCACCGTGCTGCACGCGCTGCCGGTCGGCTACGCGCTCGATGGCGTCAAGGGCATCCGCGATCCCAGGGGCATGGTGGCGCGCCAGTTCGGCGTCGACATGAACGTGGTGACGTCGGACGCGACGGTTGCCAAGAACCTGATGCTGGTGGTCGAGCGCTGCCATCTCAACGTCGAAGCCATGGCGTCGAGCCCCTATGTCGCGGGGCTGTCGGTGCTGACCGACGACGAAGCGGACCTCGGCGCTGCCGTCGTCGAGATGGGCGCGGGCTCGACGACGATCGCGACCTATTCCGGCGGCCGCCTCGTGCACGCATCCGGGTTTGCGCTCGGCGGGCAACACATCACGATGGATCTTGCGCGCGGCATCGGTGCGTGCATTGCGGATGCCGAGCGAATCAAGACTTTATACGGCACGGTGCTGACCGGCGGTTCGGACTCGCGCGAGCTGATGTCCGTTCCCACTGCAGGCGATGATCGGGAGACCCCGCAAATCGTATCTCGCGCCACGATTGCGAACATTGTCCGGCATCGCGCCGAGGAGATTTTTGAAATGGTCCGTGACCGGCTCGCGGATTCCCCCTTTGCGGCAGAGCCGAGGGCGCGCGTCGTGCTCAGCGGCGGTGCGTCGCAGCTGACCGGGACCGTCGAGCTTGCCACCCGTATCTTGAACCGGCAGGTCCGCATCGGCCGCCCGCTCGGCTTCGGCCGGCTCCCGAACGAGGCGAAGGGCGCCTCGTTCTCGGTGCCGACGGGTCTCCTGGTCTATCCGCAATACGCTCATCTTGAACATGTCGAACCGCGGCGCACGCGGCAGCTCAGGACAGGGACAGACGGTTACTTCGGAAAGGTCGGACGATGGCTTCGCGAGGGCTTCTGATGACCGCACCCCGGCTCATTGCATTTTCACCAGCTCCTGCGGCCAGCGGCCGGGACGAACCAACGCGCGCATAATCGAGAGAGGCAACCATGGCACTCAATCTGACACCCCCTGACATCAGCGAGCTGAAACCGCGGATCACCGTCTTCGGCGTCGGTGGCGCGGGTGGTAATGCCGTCAACAACATGATCACCGCCGGGTTGCAGGGCGTCGACTTCGTCGTCGCCAACACCGACGCACAGGCGCTGACGATGTCGAAGGCGCAGCGCATCATCCAGATGGGCACCCAGGTCACCCAAGGCCTCGGCGCCGGTTCGCAGCCCGATGTCGGTGCCGCGGCCGCGCAGGAAGTCATGGACGAGCTTCGCGATCATCTCACCGGCGCCAACATGGTGTTCGTCACCGCCGGCATGGGTGGCGGCACCGGCACGGGCGCTGCGCCCGTGATCGCCAAGGCTGCCCGCGAGATGGGGATCCTCACCGTCGGCGTGGTGACGAAGCCGTTCCACTTCGAAGGTCAGCGCCGGATGCGCACCGCCGAGCACGGTATTTCCGAGCTCCACAAGGTGGTCGACACCCTCCTGATCATTCCGAACCAGAACCTGTTCCGGGTCGCTAATGAGAAGACCACCTTCGCCGACGCGTTCGCGATGGCCGACCAGGTGCTGTATTCGGGCGTCGCCTGCATCACCGACCTGATGGTCAAGGAAGGCCTGATCAACCTCGACTTCGCCGACGTCCGCGCCGTGATGCGTGAGATGGGCAAGGCGATGATGGGCACCGGCGAGGCCACCGGCGAGAAGCGCGCGCTGACCGCCGCCGAAGCTGCGATCGCCAACCCGCTGATCGACGACAGCTCGATGAAGGGCGCCCGCGGCCTCTTGATCTCGATCACGGGCGGCAAGGACCTCACTTTGTTCGAGGTCGACGAAGCCGCAACCCGCATCCGCGAAGAGGTCGACGCCGACGCCAACATCATCGTCGGCGCCACCTTCGACGAATCGCTCGACGGCATCATTCGCGTCTCGGTGGTCGCGACCGGCATCGAGCAGGCCGCGATCGCTTCCCGTGCCCAGGCGCCCGCGCAGCAGCAGGGCGGCTCGCCGGAGAGCCGGCTGGCCGACCTGACCGCCCGCCTGCGTGCCGACAATCAGCGCATGGCCGAGCGTGCCCAGAAGCTGGAGCCGCCGACCGGCGTGACGGTCGCTCCGATTGCGGCTCAGGCTGCGGCGCCCCAGCAGCGTCCGGCGGTCGAGCGCGCCGCACTAG
>NZ_LGHK01000236.1 GCF_001908235.1 Bradyrhizobium sp. NAS96.2 | reverse complement strand
TGGGATCGCGGATGTTTGATTCGCCAACGGCGCAACAAACTCATCGTCGTCCCTGCGAAAGCAGGGACCCATAACCACGAATGGTTATTGGTGAACGATGGTGGAACGACGAGTCCCGTTCACAACATTCGCCGCGGCGTATGGGTCCCTGCTTTCGCAGGGACGACAAGGGGAGAGAGCCTTTGCCTCCCACTACCCCACTTCGATCGGCAGCTCCGCATCTTTCGCCCATTCGCCCATCGAGCCGTCATAGAGGGTGAGATTGTTGTAGCCGAGCCGATGCAGCTGGAACAGGTCGATGGTCGCGGAGATGCCGCCGCCGCAATAGGCGACGACGCGCTTGTCTTTGGTGATGCCTTGCGCGGCGAAGGTTGCCTCGGCCTCTTCGCGCGACACGAATGTTTTGCTCTTGGGATCGATCAATGTCGCCGCCGGCACGCTGACGCTGCCGGGGATGCGGCCGGGCCGGCCATAGCGGCTCGGCTCCAGCCCCTTGTAGAATTGCGGGCCGAGCGCGTTGACGATCACGGTGTCGCGCTCGGTGGTGGCGGCGAGCACGTCATGCTTGTCGACGAACATGCCGTCCTTGGGCCGCGCCGGGAACGCGGCCTGTGGATAGCCGCCGGCGAGCCCGGTCTCGATGTCGCGTCCCTCGGCGGTCCATTTGTCGATGCCGCCGTCGAGCACCGCGGCGCCCTCGAAGCCGAGCGAGCGCAGCATCCACCAGAACCGCGTCGCCCACATCGCAGTCCCGATCGAATAGAGCACCACGCGGCTGCCTGCTGAGATGCCGTGCCGGCCGAACGCCGCCTCGAGCTGGGCCGTCGGCGGCATCATGAAGCACAGATTGGTATGGGGGTCGGAGAATTCGGCCTGCAGATCGAGGAAATTGGCGCCCGGGATATGGCCGGCCTCGAACGTCTGGCGGCCCGAGACGACAATATAGGGAACGCCGCTGCCCGCGGGAGCCGGCTCCAGATAGGTCGTGCAGTCGAACAGCCGCAACTCGGGCCGGGTCAGGATCTCGGCGAGTTCCGCCGTGGTGATCAGCTCGCCATAATCGGCCATGTCACGCCCTCCCGGTGTGTGTTTAACGGGATGCTAAGATGCGCCAAGTCACATGAAAAGCGGTCGCTTTGCCCTTTGATTCACCCCAATTCGGTCCAATATAGCTGGGCATGCAGGACGCCGCTGCATGGCTTGCGTTTGGCCCCAATCGGCGCCATAAGCTGTTGAATTCACTCCGAAACCTGACCGTTTGGCCCGCTTTGCGCGTGGTCTATCGCCCCGTTGGTGAATGTCACCAAAACCTGATATTCGAGACGCCATGAACAAGCCCGAGATTTTGCCGCAAGACGACGTCGCAGGTCCTCAAGCCCGGCACCAAACCACGCAGGTCATGGTCGGCAACGTTGCCGTCGGCGGCGGTGCGCCGATCGTCGTGCAGTCGATGACCAACACCGACACCGCCGATATCGATGGCACCATCGCCCAGGTGGCCGCGCTCTCCCGCGCCGGCTCCGAGATGGTGCGCATCACGGTCGACCGCGAGGAAGCCGCAGCCGCGGTGCCCCACATCCGTGACGGCCTGCGCAAGCGCGGCATCACGACGCCCCTGATCGGCGACTTCCACTACATCGGCCACAAGCTGCTGGCCGAGTATCCGGCCTGCGCCGAGGCGCTCGACAAGTACCGCATCAATCCCGGCAATGTCGGCTTCAAGAACAAGCGCGATACCCAGTTCGCCGACATCATCGAGATCGCGAACAAGAACAACAAGCCGGTGCGCATCGGCGCCAATTGGGGCTCGCTCGACCAGGAGCTGCTCACCAAGCTGATGGACGAGAACACCGCATCGCCGAATCCGCGCGACGCCCGCGCGGTGACGCGCGAGGCGATGGTGCAGTCGGCATTGCTGTCGGCGGCCCGCGCCCAGGAACTCGGCATGCCGAAAAACAAGATCATCCTGTCGGCGAAGGTCTCCGCCGTGCAGGATTTGATCGCGGTCTATCAGGAAGTCGTGCGCCGCTCGGATTATGCGATCCATCTCGGCCTGACCGAGGCCGGCATGGGCTCGAAGGGGATCGTGGCGTCGTCGGCTGCGCTCGGCATCCTGTTGCAGCAGGGCATCGGCGACACCATCCGCATCTCGCTGACGCCGGAGCCCGGCGGCGACCGTACGCTGGAAGTGCAGGTTGCGCAGGAATTGCTGCAGACCATGGGCTTCCGCACCTTCGTGCCGCTGGTTGCGGCCTGCCCGGGCTGCGGCCGCACCACCTCGACCACGTTCCAGGAGCTGGCGCGCTCGATCCAGGATTTCATCCGCGACGAGATGCCGGCCTGGAAGACCAAGTATCCGGGCGTCGAGCAGCTCAACGTCGCGGTCATGGGCTGCATCGTCAACGGCCCCGGCGAATCCAAGCACGCCAATATCGGCATCTCGCTGCCCGGCACCGGCGAAGCGCCGGCCGCGCCCGTGTTCGTCGACGGCAAGAAGTTCCGCACCCTGCGTGGTCCCGGCATCGCCGCCGACTTCAAGGCGCTGGTGATCGACTATATCGACCAGCGTTACGGCAGCGGCGCCAAGCTGCCGGAGCAGGCCGGCGCCGCGGAGTAGTTTCTCTCCGCGCGTGACCCACACTCAAATGTGTCCCTGCCAAAGCAGGGACCCAACCCCAGGCGGCGGTTATGGCGCGAGACGTGGGTTGCGAGTGTTCGCAAAACACAACCCCTTCGGTATTATGGCGCAAACGCCACAAGTCGCCGGAACTTGAACGCTCCCCAAAAGTTAATAGTCAGGGTCGGTTTTCGACCCTGGGGAGGTGACACCGGATGCGGGTGGATCATCATGATGGCATAGACGGCGTTGAAATCGCCTTGGTCAGCGCTGTGGTGGTGTCCTTCGCTATGCTTATGGCGAGCGTGGTTTGGCTTATGACCGGCTGACCTCAATACTAGGACGGCCTGATCCTAAATCTCTTCCAACGCCACCTGTTCAAGCTCTAGCGCCGCTACGCAGGCAAGAAAGAACATTGCTGTAAACGTTTTGCAGCGTGGATTGCGCTTCGCTTGATCCCGGCTACGATGGTCAAAACAAGAACCATCGGGAGAACACCCATGAGCTCGCTGTCCGGCAAGCAAGGCCCGCGCTACCGCCACCTCGCCGACCAATCCGAGCCCTATGAGACCATCGGCGTCGAGAAGCTGACGCCGATCATCGGCGCGGAAATCTCCGGCGTCGATATCGGCAAGCTGGTTGGCGACGATGCGCGCTCCAACCGCCAGATGGACGAGATCCATCGCGCGCTCGCCGAAAACCTCGTCATCTTCTTCCGCGACCAGCACATCAGCCCCGACCAGCACCTCGCCTTCGGCCGCAAGTTCGGCGAGCTGCATGTCCACCCCGCCGCCCCCAACGAGGGCGATCCGGCGCTGATGAAGATCTATGCCGACAAGGATTCGCCGCGCGCCAATGGCGAAGGCTGGCACACCGACGTGTCCTGCGATCTCGAGCCGCCGATGGGGTCGATCCTCTATATCAAGCAGTGCCCGCCGCGCGGCGGCGATACCTTGTTCGCCAACATGTACGCGGCCTATGAGGCGCTGTCGGACCGGATGAAGGCCTATCTCGACGGGCTCACCGCGCTGCATGACGGCGAGCAGACCTATCGGGGCCTCTACGCCAACTACGGCGTCGCCGACAAACGGGAATATCCCCGTGCCGAGCATCCGGTGGTCCGTACCCATCCGGTGACAGGGAAGAAATCGCTCTACGTCAATCGCGGCTTCACCCGCTTCATCGTCGGCATCCCGCGCGACGAGAGCGACGCCATGCTGGCCTATCTCTACCAGCACGCCGAGAACCCACTGTTCCAGTGCCGCTTCCGCTGGACCGAGAACGCGATCGCGTTCTGGGACAATCGCTGCGCCCAGCACCGCGCGATGTGGGATTACTGGCCGCACACCCGCTCCGGAACCCGCGTCACGGTGAAGGGCGAACGGCCGGTGTGAGATATTGCGCAGCTGCGCAGGAAGGGTGGAACCAACGGGTCCGGGCTACGCGCGGCCCGATGATAAACGCCGCGGAACCCATCGTCTTAGGGCGCGGCTGAGCGCGATGCGTCAGCCTAGCCCAACGCGGCGCGGTTAACAGGGGTAACCCTTGCGGGTCATAGTATCCGCGAGCCGCTGAGCCCTATGATGCCGCATCAGACTGGGCGTTATCACCATGCGACAGGTGATATTGGGCGCGCGGGGTGTGGGCTTGCGCGTCAAATCGGATCAACTGCCATCTCCTTCGAGGACGATGCGTCCGGCGGCTCCCTCATGGATCGCTGCAACCCTTGTGATGATGTGTCTTGCGGATGCGGGCGCCGGAGCGCGCGCGCAGTCCAATGGCATCGCCGGCGATTCCCCGCAACTTGCGCAAGCGAAGACGAGCCCTGCTGGTGACGCCGGTCCGGCCGGAGCCCAAGCGCAAAGCGTGGACGGGCTCACCCGCGAACTCGCGACAGCACGGCGAGATGTTGAATTGCTGCAGGGCCTGCTGACCAAGGAACGCGAGAATTCGGTTCAGGTCGAGAATGCCTTGCAGAGCGAAACCGAAAAACTGAGAAAATCGCTGAAGGACATCCCGCAAGGCACTGCAGTCCTGCAGAAGTCGCTGCAAGGGGAGCGCGACCACGCCGCGCAGCTCGAACAGGACCTTGCGACGGCGCGCCGTGATGTGGAAACGCTGGCCGCAATGCTGGTCAAGGCAAACGACGAGACCGCGACGCTGAAGCAGGCTTCGCAAGGCGGCAAGGCGGACCTGCAGAAGCCTCTGGAGCAGGAGCGCGAGCGGGCTGCGAAACTGGAGCAGGATCTCGCAGCGGCACGTCGTGACGTCGAGACGCAAACCGCGCTGGCGGTCAAGGCAAGCGATGAAACAGCCCAACTGAAGAAGGCCTCGCAAAGCGGCGCTGCCGATGTGCAGAAGTCGCTGGAGCAGGAGCAGAAGCGAGCTGCGAAACTGGAGCAGGACCTTGCGGCGGCACGTCGTGATGTGGAGACGCAAACCGCGCTGGCGGCCAAGGCAAGCGATGAAGCGGCCCAACTGAAGAAGGCCTCGCAAAGCGGCGCTGCGGACGTGCAGAAGTCGCTGGCGCAGGAGCAGAAGCGCGCTGCGAAATTGGAGCAGGACCTTGCGGCGGCGCGGCGTGACGTCGAGGTGCAAACCGCGCTGGCGGCCAAGGCGAGCGATGAAACGGCCCGGCTGAAGCAGGCTTCGCAAAGCGGCGCAGCGGACGTGCAGAAGTCGCTGGCGCAGGAGCATGAGCGGGCCACGAAACTGGAGCAGGACCTCGCAGCGGCACGGCGTGACGTGGAGACGCAAACCGCGCTGGCGGTCAAGGCGAGCGATGAAACAGCCCAGCTGAAGAAAGCTTCGCAGAGCGGCGCAGCGGACGTGCAGAAGTCGCTGGCGCAGGAGCATGAGCGGGCCACGAAACTGGAGAAGGACCTCGCAGCGGCACGGCGTGACGTGGAGACGCAAACCGCGCTGGCGGCCAAGGCAGGCGATGAAGCGACGCGGCTGAAGAAGGCCTCGCAAAGCGGGGCTGCGGACGTGCAGAAGTCGCTGGAGCAGGAGCAGAAGCGAGCCGCGAAACTGGAGCAGGACCTTCAGGCGGCGCGGCGTGACGTCGAGACGCAAACCGCGCTGGCGGCCAAGGCAGGCGATGAAGCGACCCGGCTGAAGAAGACCTCGCAAAGCGGCGCAGCGGACGTGCAGAAGTCGCTGGAGCAGGAGCACGAGCGGGCTGCGAAACTGGAGCTGGATCTCGCGGCGGCGCGCCGTGACGTGGAGACGCAGTCAGCACTGGCGGCCAAGGCGGGCGACGAGCTTGCCAAGCTGAAGCTGACGACCGAAGCCGGCGCTGTGGAACTGCGCCGATCGATGCAGAAGGAGCACGAGAGGGGCGATGCACTGGCGCGCGATCTCTCGACGGCGCGCAGCAAAGCCTACGCATACGAGGCGCAGGCAGCCCAAGCCAGCGACGAAGCAGCAAAGCGCAAGCAGGCGGAGTCAAGCGAAACCTCCGAGCTGCGACAATCACTCCAGCGAGAGCAGCAGCGGGCCGAAGCGCTGACGCGTGAGCTCGCGACAAAGAAAAGCGAACTCGATGCGCAGGCCAAGCGGGCAGCCGAAGCGAACCTGCAAGCCGCCGGGGTGAAGCAAGCCGCGGAGCAGGCCGCGGCCGAGCAGCGCAGCCTGTTGCAGCGGGAGCGTGGCAAGGCCGAGCAATTGGAGCGGGATCTTGCTTCGGCGCGCCGCGATATCGCTGCGTTCGCCGCGAAAGTCCCGCCTGTCGCGTCTCAGGTCGCCACCACCGGCAATGCCGGCCGCTCCGCGCAGGAGGCGCCGGCGAGCGCTCCGCCGCCGGCCGTGAACCGGGCTGTAGCGACGCCAATCGCGGGCAATGTCCAGACCGCCACTGACGACGGTGCGCAGGAGGCGAGACTGCTGGCGCGGGCGCGCTTGCTGCTGGAACGCGGAGACATCGGGGGTGCGCGGGTCGTGCTGGAAAGCGTCGCCGAGACGGGCAGCGCCCAGGCAAGCTTCGCGCTCGCGGAAACCTATGATCCGCTGACCCTCTCGAACTGGGGGACCTATGGAACGCGCGGCGATGCGGCCAAGGCGCGCGATCTCTACGCCAAGGCCGAGGCCGGTGGAATCAAGGAGGCAAAGGCGCGGTTCGAGGCGCTGCGTTGATCAAACGATCTAGCAGCAAGGACGAACGCGCCGGCGCGATGTCGTGCAAAGGAGCTGCTCGATGAAAAGGTTGATCGGATTTCGCCCGCTGCTGCTTGCGGGCCTGATGTCGCTGCTCCCGGCGCTGCAGCCGCCCCCGGCGGATGCCCGGCCGCAACATGACCGGCCACACAAGGCGCGCGTGATCCGGGCCGCGCCGACCCAGCCAAGGCCTGAAGCTCTGGCGATGAACGCCTGGACCGTTGGCCTCGCCGGCGGCCTGCTCGAGGGCGCGCCGATCCGCCTCGCCGCGGAGATGGCCCGCGTGGTCGACGACGGCGACAATCTGCATGTCCTGCCGGTGGTGACGCGAGGGCCCGTCGAGAACCTGAACTCGCTGCTGTATTTGCGCGGCATCGATGCTGCGATCATCAATTCCGACGCGCTCGAGGAATACAAGAGCCAGGTGCCGGACATCCAGCGGCGGATTACCTATGTCCTGAACCTGTTTCCGTCCGAGCTGCATATCTTCGTTCGTCCGGAGATCAAGAGTCTGAGCGACCTCGCCGGCAAGAAGGTGAACTTCAACAGCCAGGGTACGGCCGCAGCCTATTCAGGTCCGCTGATCTTCAGTCGCCTCGGTATCGATATCGAGAAGACGTTCATTCCGCACCAGGTCGCGCTCGAGCAGATGCGGAAGGGCGACATGGCGGCTGTCGTGTTCATCACCTCGAAGCCGGTCGATGCATTTGTGAAGGGCCGATTTGAAGCGGGCTTCAAGTTCCTGCCGATCCCGTATGACAGCAAGTTCGAGGACTATTATCTGCCGGCGGCGCTCGATGCGGCCGATTACCCAAATCTGATCAAGCAGGGCGATCATGTCGCCACGATCGCCGTACCGACCGCCCTCGTCGCCTTCAATTGGCCGGCCAACTCGAACCGCTTCGAGCGCGTTGCGCGTTTCGTCGATCATCTGTTCTCGCGGATCGACAAGCTGCAGGGAGCTGGCTTCGATCCGAAATGGAAATCGATCAACCTCGGAGCGACCGTGCCCGGCCTCGCGCGCTTTCCTGCCGCGCAGGCGTGGCTCGATCGGCAGTCGTCGACCGCACGGGCATCGCAATGACAAGACTTTCCGCCCCGCTTGTTGTGGCAATCGCCGTCATCAACGGCGTTGCCCTGGCGCAAGGGGTGGAAGATCCCATGACAGATCCCATGGCACAGCTGCGCGCCTGTTCGCAGCTCGAACGTGAAGCGCGGCTGCAGTGCCTCGACAAGCTGTCGCATGCGGCCGTGCCGGCTCGCCGCGAAGCCTCGAAAGCGAATCGTTGGACGATCAGCGAGACGATGTCGCCGGTCGATTATTCACCGATCGCCACTGCGACGACGTCCGATTCGGTCGATGCGTCCGTGAAGCTGTCGATCCGCTGTCGCGGCGGGCGGACCGAATTGTCGTTCGCGGGACCCGCTATCTCGGGCCGCGGCGACGGCTATGTGATTTCCTATCGCATCAATGACGGTGCGCCGGTGCAGGTCGCGGCAATCGTGCCGGCGGCGGGGTCCGGCGTCGCCGTCGCTGGCGATGTCGTTCGTCTGCTGCAATCGCTTCCCGATAACGCGGTGCTTGCCGTCCACCTCTCACGCGGTGCAGGGACTGCCCTTGATGCAACATTCTCGCTCGCGGGGCTGGACGCGATGCGCGCGAGGATGGCCGCGGTCTGCAAATGGCCGCTCGCCGTCGCAAGGCCCAGCAATTGAGAAAGTGTGTTTGCCGATTTTTCGAGATGGAGATGCTTCATGTGCAATTTTGAATCTGTTGTGAAATTCATTGCGACGGCCGCCGTCGCTGTGCTGGCGTCCACGCCATTTGCGGCGGCCCAGCAAGGCGGAAAATACTGGGTGCCGGCCGCGCAGTCCGCGACTTACGCGGTGAGCGACGCTCGGAAGCCTGAAACGCCGCGGGCCACCGCCGAAACGCGCAAGCGCTCCGCCTTTGCCCGCATGCACAATCCGGCGGAGCCGAAAGGGAAGGAGCATCATCTGATCCTGCAGGTGAACTCCAATGATGCTGCCGCGATGAATCTCACGCTCAACAACGCAACCAACGTGGCCGAGTATTACAAGGGGCTCGGCGAAAAGGTGAAGATCGAGGTGGTCACGTTCGGCCCGGGCCTGCACATGCTCCGCGACGATACGTCGCCGGTGAAGGCGCGCATCGAGGAAATGGCGCTCAGTACACCCGAGGTGTCGTTCAAGGCCTGCGGCAATACCCAGGAGAAGATGCAGAAGGCCGAGAACAAGTCCATCCCGATCATCAAGCAGGCGGAAGTCGTGAAGTCCGGCGTCGTGCGCGTGATGGAATTGCAGGAGAAGGGATGGGCCTACGTGAAGCCGTGAGCCGGAGGCCCAGCCAGCCCTGAACTCCCTTTTTGAGCAGGCGCGGCCCGCTGCGCAGAACGCGGGCGTAAATCCACGGGCGCGCGGGGCAGGGCTGCCGGTCGCGCAGCCAATCGCATTGACGTTCCGCATCCGCTACGCCAAGCTCCGGGAAAATCAAAAACAACCCGGGGAAACGCCATGCTCCGCGCCGAAGACAACAAGTTCCTCACCGAAGCCGGATCGGGAACGGGAATGGGCGAATTGCTGCGCCGGTTCTGGATTCCGGTGCTGCTGTCGGAAGAACTGCCGGAGCCGGACAGCGACCCGAAGAAGATCGTTGTGATGGGCGAGGAGCTGCTCGCCTTTCGCGACTCGAGGGGCGTGGTCGGCGTCATCGATCAATACTGCCCGCATCGCGGTGCCAATCTCTGGCTCGGCCGCAACGAGGAATGCGGCATCCGCTGCGTCTATCACGGCTGGAAGTTCGACACCGACGGCCGCTGCGTCGACATGCCGACCTCCTATCCGGACCTCAACGCAAAGGACCTGATCCGCATCAAGTCCTATCCGGTGCGCGAATGGGGCGAGATGATCTGGGCCTATATGGGCCCGGCCGATCAGATGCCGGAATTGCCCGCGCTGGAGATGGCTCTGCTGCCGGCCTCGCACCGCTTCGTCACCAAGAAGTGGCAGGACTGCAACTGGGTGCAGGCGGTGGAAGGCTCGATCGACACCGCGCATTTCACCTTCGCGCATCTCTCCTTCGAGAAGGAGGAGAACGAGATCCTCGACATCAAGAAGCATTTCGTCAACCCGCTGACGCGGGTCGCGACCGACCACATGCGCTGGATCGCCGAGGATCCGCGGCCGGTGATCAAGATCAATCCGCACGAGGCGGGGCTGACGGTGGCCGGCGGCCGGCTCACCGGCAGCGACAACATCTATTGGCGCATCGCCCAGTTCCTGATGCCGTTCCACAGCTACGCGCCGAGCTCGATGCCGGGCGAGAACATGTTCGGCCAGACCTTCGTGCCGGTCACCGACACCAATTGCTGGATCTACACCTATGCGTGGAATCCGCACCGGCCGCTGACCGACGCCGAGCGCGACGGTTACGCCAACGGGAACGGCGTGATGGCCGTGGTGGACGAGAACTACGTGCCGCTGCGCAACAAGGCGAACGATTATCTGATCGATCGCAAGCTGCAGCGGACCAAGAGCTTTACCGGCATCAAGGGCGTCTCCGAGCAGGACGCTGCGGTGCAGGACAGCCAGGGCCCGATCGCCGATCGGACCCGTGAGCATCTCGGCCCGACCGATCTCGGCATCATGCATTTCCGCAAGCTCATGATGGAGGCGGCCCGCGCGCTGCAAAAGGGCGAGGCGCCGCCGCATGTCGCGCACCAGGATCGCTACACTGTGCGCTCCGGCGCCTGCGTCACCAGCAAGACCAAGGATCTCACCGCCGTGATGATCGAGCGGTTCGGCGATCCCGCCGGCTTCGTCGGCGGTCCCGGGCAGAATGCGGCTGCGGAGTAGATGCGGCTGTCGTCCCTGCGAAAGCAGGGACCCACAACCACAGGGGTGCGTTGTTGAAACGCGGTGTGGCTCCAGCTTCGCAAACCAATTGGTACTTGTGGTTATGGGTCCCGGGTCGCGCTTCGCTTGCCCGGGACGACAGCGGGGCTACAACGGTATCTTTCGATACTCCCTGTTGGACAGGCTCGCCTCCTCCAGATCGAGGTCGCGCTCGATGCGGCGCCTGGTCTCGTCGGTGATCTTGCCGTCGCGCAGCAGCATGTGGATGAACTTGCGCTCGGAGGAGATCAGCTCCCGCGTCAGCTCGGTGCCGGTGGCGGAGACATCGTGCTTGTCGGGGTCGAGCACGTCGGGCAGCTGGTTGATCCGGATCTCGTGCCGCGAGCGCAACAGCTTGACCACCTCGTCGGACAGCTCGCGGTCGTCGGTGATGGCGTCGAGCGACTTCAGCGCGGCGTTCAGCGCCTCGCGCCGCGCGGTGATTTCCTGCTCGTGCTCGGCGATGTGCTCGCTGCGTCCGTCCCTGGCGAGGCCGAGCCAGCGCACCACCGGCGGCAGTCCGAGGCCGAGCCCGACCAGCGTCACGAAGATCACGCCGAAGGCAACGAACAGGATCAGGTCGCGATACGGGAAGCCTTCGCCGCTCGGCAGCGTCAGCGGCAGCGCCAGCGCCGCGGCCAGCGAGACCGCGCC
>NZ_LGHK01000235.1 GCF_001908235.1 Bradyrhizobium sp. NAS96.2 | reverse complement strand
CCGAGTGATCTCAGTCCAGGGCATCGTGCTCTCCCTCGAATCTTTGCAAATCCGATGGAATCACACCCCACTCAGGTCACTCACCCCTTTTTCAGTCAGGCTCTCAGGGTGACGGTGACAGGTTCTCCCCCGCATGTGGGAGAGAGAACAGCGTATCGCTCGCGTCGCCATCACGCACGCGGCCCGCATCACGCCCGCAGCGTGCCGCCGGTCTTCTTGGTCACCTCGGCGACGACCTTGGCCGCGACCGCGTCGATTTCCTGGTCGGTCATGGTCTTCTCGCGCGGCTGGATCGTCACCGCGATCGCGATCGACTTCTTGTCGGGATCGATGCCCTTGCCTTCGTAGACGTCGAACACGGTCACGTCAGTGATCAGCTTCTTGTCGACACTCTGCGCCGCGCGGACGATGTCGCCCGCCTTGACGTTGCGGTCGACGATGAAGGCGAAGTCGCGCGACACCGGCTGGAACGCCGAGAGCTCCAGCACCGGCTTGGCGCGCGTCGCGCGCTGCTTGCCTTGCGGGATACGCTCGAGGATCACCTCGAACACGATCATCGGACCGTCCGCGCCGAGCGCCTCGGCGGCGCGCGGATGCAGTTCGCCGAAATAGCCGAGCACATTCTGCGGACCGATCTGGATGGTGCCGGAGCGCCCCGGATGCAGCCACGCCGGGCCGCCCGGCACGATCTGCAGCGCCTGCGTCGGCGCGCCGGCAGCCGCCAGCACCGCGAAGGCGTCGGCCTTGGCATCCATCGCATCGGCCGCAGCCGAGCCGGTCCAGTGCCGTCCGATCCCGTTCGACGAGGCGTAGCCATGGCGCACGCCCGAAGCAGCGACGAGCTGGTCCTCGGGCTTGTCGCCGCGGAACATCTGGCCGACCTCGAACAGCGCGACATCGGGAGTGCCGCGGTTGATGTTGGCCTGAGCGGCCGCGACGAGGCCGGGCAGCAGGCTCGGCCGCATGTCGGAGAGATCGGCCGCGATCGGATTGGCGAGCACGAGCTCGCTCTGGCCGCCGCCGAACAGTTTTGCCGCGTCATTGGTGATGAACGACCAGGTGACGGCTTCCACCATGCCGCGGACGCCGAGCGCGCGCTTGGCGCGGCGGGTGCGCAGCTGCATCGGCGTCAGCACCGGCTTGCGCGGCTCCTCGCCGCGTTCGAACGGCGTCATCGGCACCTTGTCGACGCCGACGATGCGCACGATCTCCTCGACGATGTCGGCCTTGCCCTGCACGTCGGTGCGCCAGGACGGGATCGCGATCTTCACGACGGGGCCGGTGCCGGCCAGCATGAAGCCGAGCCGGGTCAGGATCAGCTTCACCTCGACCAGCGGCACCTCGATGCCGGCAAGGCGCTTGACCTCGGTGAGCGGAAAATCGATGACGCGATCCTCGCCGAACTGCTTGCCGACCACGACGTTCTCGGACGGCGTGCCGCCGCACAGATCCAGCACCAGTCTGGTGGCGAGCTCGAGCCCCGGCACCATGAACGCCGGATCGACGCCGCGCTCGAAGCGATAGCGCGCATCCGAATTGATGCCGAGCTTGCGGCCGGTCTGCGCAATGTTGATCTCGTTCCACAGCGCCGATTCGATCAGCACGTCGGTGGTGTTGTCGTCGCAGCCCGAAGCCTCGCCGCCCATGATGCCGGCAAGCGATTCGACACCGTGCTCATCCGCAATCACGCAGACATTGCTGTCGAGCGTGTAGGTGCGGCCGTCGAGTGCGAGCAGCGTCTCGCCGTCCTTGGCGCGGCGAACCGTGAGGTTGCCCTGCACCTTCTTGGCGTCGAACACGTGCAGCGGGCGCGCGCGGTCGTAGGTCATGAAGTTGGTGATGTCGACCAGCGCATTGATCGGACGCAGGCCGATCGAGGTCAGCCGCTTCTGCAGCCATTCCGGCGACGGGCCGTTCTTCACGCCGCGCACCAGCCGCAGCGCGAAACCCGGGCACAGCGTGGCGTCTTCCACCTTCACCTGGACCGGGCAGGGGAATTCGCCCTTGATCGGCTTGATGCCGGGATCCCTGAACTTGCCCATGTCGGCGGCAGAGAGATCGCGCGCGATGCCGTGCACGCCGGTGCAGTCCTGCCGGTTCGGCGTCAAATTGATCTCGATGGTGGGATCACCGAGCCCGGCCCAATCGGCATAGCCCTTGCCGAGCGGTGCGTCGGCCGGCAGCTCCATGATGCCGTCGTGGTCTTCCGAGATCTGCAGTTCGGCCGCCGAGCACAGCATGCCGCGGCTCTCAACGCCGCGGATGGTGCCGACGCCGAGTGTGATGTCCTTGCCGGGAATGTAGGTGCCGGGCGGCGAGAATACGCTGATCAGTCCCGCACGCGCGTTCGGCGCGCCGCACACCACCTGCACCGGCGCACCGCCGTCGCCGGTGTCCACCATGCAGACGCGGAGCCGGTCGGCATTCGGATGCTGCTCGGCCGAGATCACGCGCGCGATGGTGAACGGCGCAAGCTGCTTCGCCTTGTCCTCGATGTTCTCGACCTCGAGCCCGATCATGGTGAGCTTGTCGGCCAGCTTGTCGAGTGGCTCGTCGGTGTCGAGATGTTCCTTCAGCCAGGAGAGGGTGAACTTCATGACGATGGCTTCTCCAGTCCCCTCTCCCGCTTGCGGGGGAGGGCTAGGGTGGGGGGCTCTCTCCGCGATGGCAGAGGAAATTGTTTTGAGAACGCCTGTGCGATTCGTCAGGACGTCGAGATTGCTGAAGCGAAGGACTTTGAAACCCTGGGCTTCGATGACTGCAGAGCGTCGGGCGTCCGATCGCTCGCCCTCATCAGAAAAGTGCTGACCGCCGTCGAGCTCGATCACGAGCTTTGCCGCGTGGCAGACGAAATCGGCGATGTAGTCGTCGATCGGTACCTGACGGCGAAAGGTTGCGCCAATCAACCGATTGCCGCGCAGCTCAGACCAAAGGATTCGCTCGACGTCGATCGAATTCTTGCGAAGTGCGCGTGCGTTGGAACGGAGTCTCTCGGAGATCTTCCAGTTCGGATGTTCGGGATCGACCATTGGCAGCCCCATTGCGGCGAGACCCCCACCCCAGCCCTCCCCCGCAAGCGGGAGAGGGAGTCCGACCGCTCTCGTCGGGAGGGTCTTCGTGTCCATTCGAAGCCGGTAAGCGTACTCCATCCGTTTCCTCTCCCGCTTGCGGGGGAGGGTCAGGGTGGGGGCTCGCGCCGCGTCGGTAGTCTCAACGAGACTCACGAACTCAATCCCCCGGCGATGGTCGGGATGTCGAGCGGCTTGAAGCCGTAGTGGTTGAGCCAGCGGATGTCGTTCTCGAACAGCTGGCGGAGATCGGCGATGCCGTATTTCAGCATCGTGATGCGGTCGAGGCCCATGCCCCAGGCGAAGCCCTGGTAGACGTCGGGATCGATGCCGCAAGCGCGCAGCACGTTCGGGTGCACCATGCCGCAGCCGAGGATCTCCATCCAGTCCTCGCCTTCGCCGAAGCGGATCTCGCCCTTGTCGCGGCGGCATTGGATGTCGACCTCGAGCGACGGCTCGGTGAACGGGAAGAACGACGGCCGGAAACGCATGTTGATGTGATCGACCTCGAAGAACGCCTTGCAGAACTCGTGGAGGATCCATTTGAGGTGGCCGAGATGTGAACCCTTGTCGATCACGAGGCCTTCGACCTGATGGAATTGCGGCGTATGCGTCGCATCGGAGTCGATGCGATAGGTGCGGCCCGGGCAGATGATGCGGATCGGCGGCTTCTGGCTCAGCATCGTGCGCACCTGCACCGGCGAGGTGTGGGTGCGCAACAGCATGCGCGAGCCGCCTGCCCCGGCCCCCGAGCCGGGGTCCTGCTTCGGATTGAAGAAGAAGGTGTCGTGCATCTCCCGCGCCGGATGGCCTTCGGGGAAGTTCAGCTTGGTGAAGTTGTAATCGTCGGTCTCGATGTCGGGACCTTCGGCGATTGCAAACCCCATGTCGGCGAAGATGGTGTTGACCTCGTCGAACACCTGGCTCAGCGGATGGATGCGGCCGGTCTCCGCCGGCGCATCGCGCAGCGGCAGCGTGACGTCGATGGTCTCGGCGGCGAGGCGCGCATCGAGCGCGGCCGCTTTCAGCACGTCGCGCCTGGCCGCGAGCGCCTGCGTCACCGCATCCTTGGCGAGGTTGATCTTCGCGCCCTCGGTCTTGCGCTCGTCCGGCGACATCTTGCCGAGGGTGGCGAGCAGGGCCGAGATCGAGCCCTTCTTGCCGAGGGCCGAGACGCGCACCGCCTCGAGGGCGGCTTCGTCAGCGGCCGAGGCGATCTGGTCGAGGATGGATTTTTCGAGCGTTGCGAGGTCGGACACGGTCAATTCCTGCGCTGAGCATGATCCGGCGGGAAGAGCCGGCTTCCGAACCATGCGCCAAAATTCGGCTGGGTTGTCGCCGCCCGAAGGCCGTAACGTCAAGCAAAAAGCCGGTCATTTCGGGCTTGTGGCCGGCGCATTGAACCCGATGCGGAGGCCGGGCTACCCAAGGGGAGTTCAAGGAGGCCCACGCGATGTTGCTGCGATCTTGCCTGGCCGTGCCAGCGGTACTGTTGATGCTCGGAACGGCGCAGGCCGCGACCGAGGAATGCCCCGCCAAATCGACCCAGATGGACGACATCATCGCAGAGCTCGAGAAGGCGCCGAGCTGCAACCGCGCCATGAAGATCTTCGAGGCGTGCGAATACGGCGCCAGCGGCGACGTCCAGTTCGGGGAAGTGGTCGAGAAGAAGTGCGAGGCGGACTTCATGTCCGGCCTCGGCGCGTCGCAGAAGAAGGCCTATGCCGGCCAGCTCAACCGCTGTGACCACAAATACGACAACGAAAGCGGCACCATGTACCGCTCGTTCACAGCATTCTGCCGGGCGATCGTCGCCCAGCGCTTTTCGCAGAAGGCGCTGAAAGCCGGCCCCAAAGCTCGCTGACAAGGCCCGCCAGGATCGCCCGCAGGCTTAGGCGGCGAGGGCCGCCTTGGCCTTCTCGGCGATCGCCTGGAACGCCACCGGCTCGTGGATCGCGAGATCCGACAGCACCTTGCGGTCGACCACGACGCCCGACTTGGACAGGCCGTTGATAAACACGCTGTAGGTCATGCCGAACGGACGGACCGCGGCGTTGATGCGCTGGATCCAGAGCGCGCGGAAGGTGCGCTTCTTGCGCTTGCGGTCGCGGAAGGCGTACTGGCCGGCTTTTTCGACCGCCTGCTTGGCGACGCGGATGGTGTTCTTGCGGCGGCCGTAATAGCCCTTGGCGGCCTTGTAGACTTTCTTGTGCTTGGCGTGAGCGGTCACACCGCGTTTGACGCGAGACATGACGGAAATCCTTGAGATCTAGAAGAGACGGGGCGCCGCGGCTGGGAGCGGCAGGGTTCAAGCGAATGAGCGCGATCAGGCGTTCGGCAAGAAGTACTTCTTGACGTTGTCGCCGTCGGTCTTGAACAGCACGCGGGTGCCGCGGAGCTGACGGATCTGCTTCTTCGTCCGCTTGATCATGCCGTGGCGCTTGCCGCGCTGGGCGTGCATGACTTTGCCAGTGGCAGTCACCTTGAAGCGCTTTTTAGCGCCCGACTTGGTCTTCAACTTGGGCATTTAGCTCTCCTGTGGCACAGCACGAAAATCGCCCCGAGAGGCGTCCGGCCGGCTAAAATGCTCGTTAGAGCGTTGAAAGTGCTAAGGTTTTTTCCGAATTGAAAGAACCTGCACTAGACGTCGCCACGGCAGCCCTTGATCAGCCGGGCGGCGAAGGCCCGGCTTATGACAGAGGATCGGTGGTTTTGCAACGTTTGAAGCGGGAAATCGGGTCGGAACCGGGTGCCCGCGCTGGCCCGTAGCCCGGATGAAGCGAAGCGCAATCCGGGGCAGGTCGGGCCGCGGATGCACCGTCCCGGATTTCGCGGAGCCTGTCATCGGGCGCGCATTCGCGCGACCCGTTGGCTCCATCCGGGCTACGAAAAATGAAACAGCCCGTCAGATCGCCTGACGGGCCGTTCCATTCAACAAAGCGACAAATTCGAATTAGCGCGGCGCCAGCACCATCACGACCTGGCGGCCTTCGAACTTCGCGTCCTGCTCGACCTTGGCGAATTCGGCAACGTCAGCCTTCACCTTGTCCAGCAGCTTGGTCCCGATCTCCTGGTGCGCCATTTCACGACCGCGGTAGCGCAAGGTGATCTTGACCTTGTCGCCTTCCTCGAAGAAGCGCTGCATCGCGCGCATCTTCACGTCATAGTCGTGATCGTCGATCATCGGGCGGAGCTTGATCTCCTTGATCTCGACGACCTTCTGCTTCTTGCGGGCTTCGGCGGCCTTTTTCTGCGCGGAATATTTGTACTTGCCGTAGTCCATGATCTTGCAGACCGGCGGACTGACGTTCGGCGAAATCTCGACGAGGTCCATGCCGGCTTCCATGGCCATCTTGATGGCCACCATGGTTTCGACGGTGCCCTTGTTGACACCATCGGCATCGATCAGCTGGATCTGCGCGTTGCGAATCTCATCATTGGTGCGCGGCCCGTCTTTTGCGACTGTGGGCGGGGCTCTATTGGGACGGCGAATGGGTAACTCTCCAAAGTTGTGAAAGGGAAGGCGGATATTTTGAAGCAAGACGCTGCGGCGGGCAAGCGAACTCGCCTTTTACGCGGCAAAACCGTCAATTGCGAGGCATTTTGGCCACGCCCGGCACATATAGCGGGCGCTCCTGCTCCGCAAGGCGTGCCCGCTGCCGTTGACCGCTGCCGCGCGACGATTGAAAAGCAGATGTCTGACACGCGAGTGACCGAACCATGAGCCAAACCGCCGCATCCGGACAGGAACCCGCCTTCATCGAGGTCGGCGAGGGCCGTGAGGCGCGCCGGATCGCGGTGCGCGCCCGTGCCGGGGCCAGTCCTGGCCTGGTCTGGCTCGGCGGCTTCAAGTCCGACATGACCGGCACCAAGGCGATCGCGCTCGATGCGTGGGCCGCCGAGCACGGCCGCGGCTGCGTCAGGTTCGACTATTCCGGCCACGGCGAATCCGGCGGCGAGTTCGCCGACGGCACGATCGGCCGCTGGCTCGAGGAGAGCGTCGCGGTGTTCTCGCAATTCTGCCGCGGGCCGCAGGTCGTGATCGGCTCCTCGATGGGCGGCTGGATGGCGCTGCTGCTCGCGCGCGAGATCGCCAAACGGAACAATGCTGGCGGCGGCGGCCGCGCCTCGCTCGCCGGCCTCGTGCTGATCGCGCCGGCGCCCGACTTCACGGAGGAATTGATGTGGAAGGGCTTCTCGCCCGAGATCCGCGCCGAGATCGAGACCAAGGGCGTGTGGCTGCGTCCGTCCGAATATGGAGACGGCTCGCCCTATCCGATCACCCGCAATCTGATCGAGGAGGGCCGCAACCACCTTCTGCTCGGCAGCAAGATCGACGTCGGCTGCCCGGTGCGCATCCTGCAGGGCGCGCAGGATCCCGACGTGCCGTGGAAGCACGCCTTCGCGCTGGTGCACCGGCTGCCGGCCGAGGATGTGGTGCTGACCATGATCCAGGACGGCGACCACCGCCTGTCACGGCCGCAGGACATCGCGCGGATCATCGCCGCGGTGGCGGAGATCTGACCACGCCGCCGCCCTTCGAGGGCCGCTGAAGAAGCGGCCACCTCCAGCGACAACGCTCGCGTTGCGCGGGGGTGGCGGCTACGGAAAAGGCGTCATCCCTGCGCAAAGGCTTTGCCTTTGTCGCTGGAGGTGCGAGCGCAAGCGAGCCTCGAAGGATGGGCCACATGCACCGGGAGAAGCACCAATGGACACAACGAGCATGCTGCGTGCGTTCTGCGACGCAGTCGAACAGCGCAACGGCAAGGCCTTCGCTGATCTCTTCACCGAGGACGGCGTCTATCACGACGTGTTCTACGGCGCGTTCGAGGGCCACGCCAAAATCGCCGAGATGATCGACGACTGGTTCTACCGGACCGCGACCGATTTCCGCTGGGTGATGCACGATCCCGTCAGCGATGGCAAAACGCTCTACGCGCGCTACACGTTCAGCTACCGCTCGACCCTGCCGGAAGCCAAGGGCGCGCGTGCGATATTCGAGGGCGTCGCGATCATGCGGCTGCGCGACGGCAAGATCACGGAGTACCACGAGGTCGCCAACACCGCGCCGGCCTTCGTCGACCTGAACTTCGCGCCGGAGCGGATTGCCAAGATCGTCGGCAAGCAGGGCATAGCGCTACGGGCGCGGCCGGAGATGCAGCGGCATTTGGCCGATTAATTCGCCGTCATTGCGAGGAGCCAACGGGTCGCGCGAACGCGCGCCCGATGACAGGCTCCGCGACGAAGCAATCCATAGGTTCGCATTCGCGGAAGCATGGATTGCTTCGCTTCGCTCGCAATGACGGCGGTGAGGTCCTACGGCGGCGGCGGGTTGGTCATCGGCTTGCGCTGGGCGAGCGCCGCGACGGTCGAGGTGCCGATCGGGCCGCTCTCGTCATAGAGCCAGCATTCGCCGATCGCGACACCGTCGGTGGCGTGGTGGTTGACGACCTCGAAGCCGATCCAGTTGGTCACCGGCAGACGGTGCAGATAGATCGTGACGTCGCTGTTGATGTAGCCGAGGCCCTGGTCGCCGGCATTGGCGAACGGACTGGCGAAATCCGCGCCGGTCGCGACATGGACGAACGGCGTCATCTTCACGCCGTCGACGAGCTCGCGGACCTCGCTCATCCAGAGCCTGCGCTCGCCGAGCGAGCCCATATGGCCTGTGATCGGCCGCGTCTCCCATTTGCCGTTCATGCCGAGCCGGGGATCAGTCGGCTTCGGAATGTCAGCGGGTGCCGGCACCTGCCAGTTCGACGGCGACCAGACATTGCCGGGCGCATTTTCCGTCCTGCGCAACAGCTGGCAAGAGGCGCGCGCCATGCTGGTGCCGCCGGAGACAAACTCGGCCTCGATCATCTTGATGCGGAGCCCATCGCGCACCAGCTTCGTCGTCACCTCGACCGGCGTCGTGATGTTGGGCAGCCGAAACATGTCGACCGTTAGCCGCGCCGGGACGAAATCGTCGGAGCCGTGGCGCTCCTCGATGACGAAGGCGAGCAGGCCGATCACGACGCGGCCGTGCATCGATTCCGGGCTCCAGGGGCCGTTGGCAACGGATGTCGGCATGAAGCCGTCGCCGTGCCTGGTGAAGAAAGGCTGGTTTGTCATGGCGGGCGACCATGACGGGAACGGCGCGATGAAATCAAGGGCTTCTCTCGTCATTGCGAGGAGCGACAGCGACGAAGCAATCCATCCTTCCGCGTACGCTGCGCGATGGATTGCTTCGCTTCGCTCGCAATGACGGGGATGGAGGCTTCATACATTCCCGGTCTTCGCGACGAAGCTAGACAGCGATAGCTTCCCGCCACTCCTGCTGCACGGTGAGATCAGGCTCGCCGCCGGCGCGTGAGGCCAGCGCCGCGAACTCATCGCGCTTGATCAGCTGCGACAGCGCCCACACCGCCGCGCCGCGCACCAGCGGACTTGTATCGTCGAGCAGGCGCCGCGCCTCGCCGGCGAGCTTTGCATCGCCGGAATTGCCGATCGCGATCAGCACATTGCGGATGAAGCGGTCGCGGCCGATGCGCTTGACCGGCGATTTCGTGAACAGCGCGCGAAACGCCGCGTCGTCGAGCCGTGCGAGATCGGCGAGATCAGGCGCGCGCAACGCATCGCGCGCGGCGAGCTTCTGCTCGCGGCCTTCCTGCGCGAATTTGTTCCACGGGCACACCGCGAGGCAATCGTCGCAGCCATAGATGCGGTTGCCGATGCTTTTACGGAATTCGTGCGGGATCGGGCCCTTGTTCTCGATCGTCAGATACGAGATGCAGCGCCGCGCATCGAGCTTGTAGGGTGCCGGAAACGCCGCGGTCGGGCAGATGTCCTGGCAGGCGCGGCAGCTGCCGCAATGATCCGTGTCGCTCTCATCGCGCGGCAATTCGGTCGCAGAATAGATCGCGCCGAGAAACAGCCACGAGCCGAACTCGCGCGAGACGAGATTGGTGTGCTTGCCCTGCCAGCCGATGCCGGCGGCCTGGGCCAGCGGCTTCTCCATCACGGCCGCGGTGTCGACGAACACCTTCACCTCGTCGCCGGTGATAGTGGCGAGCCAGCGCGCCAGAACCTTCAGCCGCTTCTTGATCACGTCGTGATAGTCGTCGCCCTGCGCGTAGACCGAGATCGCGCCATGCGAGCGGCGCGCAAGCAGCTTCAGCGGATCATCGTCGGGTCCGTAATTGACGCCGAGCATGATGATCGAGCGCACGCCGCGCCACAGCACGCGCGGGTCGGTGCGGCGCTCCGGATTGGCGGCCAGCCAGTCCATGTCGCCATGGCCGCCGGAGCTGAGGAATTCGAGGAAATTTTTTCCGGCCTCGCTGGTCGCGTCGGGACCGGTGAAGCCGATCGCATCGAAGCCGAGTGCGCGCGCCTCGCGCTGCAACGCCGCCTTGAGATCGGACGGGGAGAGCTTGACCGCCGGCTTCAGAAGTCGAGGTCCACATAGGTGCGCGACGCCGGCACCCCCGCCAGCCATTCGCTGAGCAGCGGGCGGAACGACGGGCGGGATTTCACCCGCGCGTACCACGACTTTGCCGCGTCGTCCTCGCTCCATGGCACGTCGCCCAGATAGTCGATCGCCGAGAGATGCGCCGCGGCGGCGAGGTCCGCGTAGGTGAGGCGATCACCGGCGAGATAGTTCCGCGTCTTCGCCAGCCAGCCGATATAGCTCAGATGATAGCGCACATTGACCTTGGCGGCGCGCATGATGTCGGGCGCCGGCGGACCGCCGCCATTGTCCTCGCTCATGAAGCGCTTGTAGATCCGCTCGGTCACCAGCGGGTTGGAGGCTTCCTCGAAGAATTTTTCGTTGAACCACGCCATCAGCCGGCGCACCTCGACGCGCTCGGCCGACGACGTCGGTAACAGCCGCCGCTCGCCGGCATCGAGGCCATGCGTCTCGTCGACATATTCGGCGATGATGGGCGCACCCGGAATCGGCGGAAAGCCTTCGGCGATCAGCACCGGCGTGGTCGCCGCCGGATTGAGCGCGAGGTACGCCTCGCGCCGCTCCCAGACCCGTTCCTCCACCAGGCGCAGATCGAGGCCATACTCGCCGAGCACGAGGCGAATGAAGCGCGAATGCGGACAGAACGGATGGTGATACAGCGTATACATGAAGCCCTTGGTAGTTTCGCGGCGCTTAAGAAACCATCAACCTGTGCGGCCCGGCCGTGCGATTTGCCCGGCCAGTTCCGTTCGTCTCTATGTCGCGTCAGCACGCAAACCGGTAGCCACCCCCGCGGATGGCGCGGGTCACAAAAACGCTATAGCCCAGCAAATCGGCCGGGTAACCCATTGTTTGACGATTCTTTGCGATTGCGGCCTATGTGCGAATAAGCGAGAAGAACCCCGTTTTCCACACAGGGCAGGCCACAACATGATGACGGATATGCTGCGGGCGGTGATTCTCGGCATCGTCGAGGGCGTGACCGAGTTCCTGCCGGTCTCTTCGACGGGGCACCTGCTGCTCGCGGAGCGCTTCTTCAATCTCGGCGAAGGCAATTTCTGGAAGAGCTTCGCGATCCTGATTCAGCTCGGCGCGATCCTCGCGATCCTCGCGCTCTACTTCGTCAAATTGTGGCGCGTGGCGCTCGGCATGTTCTCCAATCCCGACGACCGCCGTTTCGTGATCGGCGTGCTGGTGGCGTTCCTGCCGGCTGTCGTGATCGGCCTGATCGCCGGCAAATACATCAAGGAATTCCTGTTCAATCCGTGGGTGGTCTGCTTCACGCTGATCGTCGGTGGCGCCGTCCTGCTCTGGGTCGATCAGCTCGATCTCAAAGTGTACGAGGACGATGCGACCAGGTTCCCGCTGCTGATGTATTTCTGGATTGGCGTCGCGCAGTGCCTTGCGATGATCCCCGGCGTGTCGCGCTCCGGCGCCAGCATCGTCGCTGCGATGCTGCTCGGCGCCGACAAGCGGTCGGCGGCGGAGTTCTCGTTCTTCCTCGCGATCCCGACCATGGTCGGCGCATTTGCCTATGATTTCTACAAGAACCGCGCCGACTTCACCTCCGACAATCTCAGCGTGATCGCGGTCGGCTTCGTGGTGTCGTTCATCGTCGCGATGGTCGTGGTGAAGACGTTCCTCAACTACGTCACCCGCCACGGCTTCACCTTCTTTGCATGGTGGCGCGTGATTGTCGGCACCCTCGGCCTGATCGCGCTGGCGATGGGAAGGTAAACTCTCTCCGTCGTCCCGGCGAAAGCCGGGACCCATTACCCCGAATGGAAGTTTGACACGACGTTGGGGCCGCAGCCCGCTGCAACAACTAAAGCGCGATGAGATGAGCTTGAATCGTCATCGCGCTTTAGATTCTTGTTTTCGCATGATCTTTTCGGAAAACCGCTTCACACTTTTCCGGATCATGCTCTAGCTGCGGTGGTTATGG
>NZ_LGHK01000234.1 GCF_001908235.1 Bradyrhizobium sp. NAS96.2 | reverse complement strand
CCGCCACGTCAGCCGCACCGGCCGAGGCCGCCGCCACGCCGGAGGAAAACCGCGACGCCAATGATCTGGCGCGCGCCGCCATCGAGCGGCTGCGCAAGGAGCGTCCGCAGGAAGCGGCGCGTTCCCAGGACGCCGCGCGCTCCCAGGATGCGGCGCGTACCGATGTTGCCCGCCTGCCTGACGCGCAGCGCCCCGCCGCGGCGTCGGCGATCCGGCCGTTGCCGCCGCCGATCATGGTGTCGAACCCGTCCAGCGACAATGCCGATCAATCCTCGCAGCCGCGTCCGCCCTACGCCGCCAATGCGCAGGATTCGAACCGGCTGACGCCGCCGGCCGACATTCCGGTCCCGGTGATCCAGGCGCCGCTCGACCTGCGCGCCGAGGCGATCATGCCGGCGCCGAAGAATGAGCGCACCTCGGTGACCGACGACATGTTCTCCGGCATGAAGTCGATGTTCCACGCCGTCCTGCCGAAGTAAGCGTCCCGCTGAAGTAGGCTTGGCGCGGTCTTGGTTCACCTCTCCCCGCCGGGGAGAGGTCGGATTGCGAAGCAATCCGGGTGAGGGCTTCTGCTCTCTCAATAGACCGTCACCCCTCACCCGATTTGCTGCGCAAATCGACCTCTCCCAAGGGAGAGGTGAACTTTCGACGCCGTTACAGCTCAGCCTAATCTCATCAGGCTTTAGCCGCCGGTGCGCGCCAGCCCGCTGCGCGCGCTGCCGTCATTCGGCCGCAGCGCGAGCGCGCGATTGTACGACGCAGCCGCCTTGGCCTTGTCGCCGAGCCGCTCATAGGCCTGGCCTCGGGCGCTCCACGCCGCAACATTGTTGGGATCGGCCTGCACGGCCTCATCGAGGTCGGTCGCGGCCTGCTTGGCCTTGTCGAGCGCGAGGTAGCTGGTGGCGCGGCCGACCAGCGGTTCGGCCTTCTGCGGCGACAGCCCGCTGGCCGCCGTGAAATCGTCGATTGCCTGCTGATGTTGCCCGCGGCCCTGATAGATCAGGCCGCGGCCGTACAGCGCCTGGATGTTGTAGGGGTCGGAGGTCAGCGCTTGCTCGAACTCCGCCTGCGCCTCGTCGACCTTGCCGGAATGTGCCAGCACCTGGCCGCGCGTGGCGTGATCCTTGGCGCTGTTGATGTCCTGTGGCGTGATGGTGTCGGCAGCCGGCTTGTCAGCGGCGGCAGCGGCTGGTTTCGGCTTGTCGTCCGAGCCCCATGAACCGAGGTCGAAGGAGCAGCCCGCAAGCGGCAGGCCGAGAGCCGCTGCGATGATGAGTTGCGCTGCGCGACGGTGGCGCGGTGGTGCCGGAAAGAGCGGGCGGGGTGCCGGAGCATCCGTCATGCAAAATACTCTTGCCGGTAATCTTGCATGGGCACCCCGGAACGCGGCTTGCTTCAAAACGACAACGCGGGCCCGTGGCCCGCGCTGTTAGACTTCCAGATCGGCAAAACGGTTCAGCGGGGGCCGCGACCAGCGCCAGCACCACCGGGACGGCCGCCGCGGTCGCCACCGGGACCAGCGCCGAACACCGGCTTCGGCTTCATCGGCAGCAGGCCTTCACGCTGCAGCTTCTTGCGCGCCAGCTTGCGAGCGCGGCGCACGGCTTCGGCCTTTTCGCGAGCCTTCTTCTCAGAGGGCTTTTCGTAGTGACCGCGGAGCTTCATCTCGCGGAAAATGCCCTCGCGCTGCATCTTCTTCTTCAGCGCCTTCAGGGCTTGGTCGACATTGTTATCGCGGACGAGAACCTGCACGCGGCATCCTCTTTTGAATTGATCGGTTCGGAATTCTGGCGAGGTGAAGGGGCGGCAAAAGGCCTGCCTCTTAACCCTAGGCGCGCGCATGTATCAGACAAACGCGCAGATGTCCACCGGTCGAGTGACTTTCGGGCCTAGTAAAGCCACGAAATGGGGCGAAAATGCCATCGTGCGGCCCTGATTTGGGTGGTTTGGCGCCCAGTTGAGGGCCGCTCCCGGCGTTTTGGATGACCCGGGCATTGGAAATAGGGGAGATGGCACATGGATATGAAGAAGTATGCGGCCGAGCTGATCGGTACGTTCTGGCTCACATTCGCCGGCTGCGGCAGCGCGGTCATCGCGGCGGGCTTTCCGCAGGTCGGGATCGGCCTGGTCGGCGTGTCATTGGCCTTCGGGCTGAGCGTGGTGACGATGGCTTACGCGATCGGGCATGTCTCGGGCTGCCACCTCAATCCGGCGGTGACGGTCGGGCTCGCCGCGGGCGGGCGTTTCCCCGGCGGCCAGGTGCTGCCCTACATCATCGCGCAGGTTGCCGGCGCGATCATCGCGGCCTGGCTGCTCTATGTGATCGCCAGCGGTGCACCCGGCTTCGATGTCAGCAAGGGCTTCGCCTCCAACGGCTATGATGCGCACTCACCGGGCCATTACAGCATGGTGGTGTGCTTCATCATGGAGGTCGTGATGACCATGATGTTCCTGTTCATCATCATGGGATCGACCCATGGCAAGGCGCCTGCGGGCTTCGCGCCGCTCGCCATCGGCTTCGCGCTGGTGATGATCCATCTCGTCAGCATTCCCGTCACCAACACCTCGGTGAACCCGGCGCGCAGCACCGGGCCGGCACTGTTCGTCGGCGGCTGGGCGCTGGCGCAGCTCTGGATGTTCTGGGTCGCGCCCTTGATCGGCGGTGCGCTCGGCGGCGTGATCTATCGCTGGCTCAGCGACGAGCCGACCGGCGTCGTCGCCGGCGTCAAGACTGCGTGATGTGCGAATGGGATCGTGGACGCCACGATCCCGACAGCGACCGAGCGCGATGAAGATCTCATCGCGCTCCAGCGGAATTCATGGCTTGCGGGGCGGCGTCACTTCGGTGACGTGCCCCATCTTGCGGCCGGGGCGCGGCGTGCCCTTGCCGTACAGATGCACCGTGGCACCGGGAACGGTGAGCCACTGCTCGTAGCTCAGGATGTCGTCGCCGATCAGGTTGGTCATGGTGACCTCGCCATGGCGCACCGGCTTGCCCAGCGGCCAGCCGGCGATGGCGCGAATGTGCTGCTCGAACTGCGAGATCGAGGCGCCGTCGAGCGTCCAGTGACCGGAATTGTGCACGCGCGGTGCGATCTCGTTGACCAGCACCGTCGCCGCCTTGCCGTTGCCGGGGACCACGAACAATTCCACCGCGAGCACGCCGACATAGTCGAGTGCAGTGGCGATCTTCTCGGCGATTGCGCGCGCCTGCGCGGCAAGCGCCTCGGGAATCGCGGCCGGCGCGCGGGAGATCTTCAAGATGTGGTCGCGATGCTCGTTCTCGGTGACGTCGAAGCACTCGACTTCACCGGACGCGGAGCGCGCCGCGATCACCGAGATCTCGCGCTCGAACGGCACGAAGGCCTCGAGGATCGCCGACTTGGTGCCGAGGTCCTCCCAGACCTGTTCGATGTCATCGCCCGGGCGGATGATGGCTTGGCCCTTGCCGTCATAGCCGAAGCGGCGGGTCTTGATGACAGCAGGCAAGGCGATCTGTTCGATCGCCGCGCGCAGCGTGGCGACCGAGGAGACGTCGGCATAATCGGCGGTGCCGATCCCCAGCTTGCTGATGAAATCCTTCTCGATCAGCCGGTCCTGCGTGGTCTCGAGGATCTTGTACGCGGGCAGCACCGGGCGGCGCGCGGCGAGCACCATCGCGGTCGCGGCCGGGACGTTCTCGAATTCATAAGTGACGACGTCGACGTCGTTGGCGAACAGTTCGAGCGCCTCGACGTCGGCATATTCCGCGCAGGTCGCGCTCTGCACCACGTCGAAGGCCGGCGAGTCCGGATCCGGCGAAAACACCTGGCAGCGCAGCCCGAGGCGCGCCGCGGACATCGCCAGCATCCGGCCCAATTGTCCTCCGCCGAGGATTCCAATGGTGTCGCCCGGTTTCAGCTTCACTCCGTTCGAAGCCGTCACGCCGCGCCCTCCGGATGGTCCTTGACCGCATCGGTCTGCTGCTTGCGCCAGGCCGCAAGGCGGGCCGACAGAGCGGGATCGCTGAGCGCGAGCACGCTCGCTGCGAGTAGCGCGGCATTGATCGCACCGGGCTTGCCGATCGCCAGCGTCCCGACCGGGATGCCGGCCGGCATCTGCACGATCGAGTACAGCGAATCGACGCCGGACAGCGCCTTCGACTCGACGGGAACCCCGAACACCGGAAGCTCCGTCAGCGCAGCCGTCATGCCCGGCAGATGGGCGGCACCGCCGGCGCCGGCGATGATCACCTTGTGCCCAGCAGCCTTGGCGCCCTTGGCAAAGGCATAGAGCCGATCGGGGGTGCGGTGCGCCGAAACGATGCGCGTTTCGCAGGCAACACCAAGCGCAGCCAGGGTCTCGGCGGCATGGCGCATGGTCTCCCAGTCGGACTGGCTTCCCATGATGATGGCGATCGGAGCGGTCATCTCTTCAATTCTGTGCAGGAATCCAAAAGCATAGGCCGATTATAGGGACGGCCCGGTTCTCATCCAAGGCGTGGCAAGGGAGTTAGAATGGACTATCCTGTCTTGGTGAATCCCGGCAAGCCTTCATAAGCAGGCCTCAACAAGGATGCGCATGAAGAAGAAGACGACGGCGGCCGCCTCTGGGGCCGCAAAACGACGGAAAGGCGCGTCCACCGCGCGCAAATCGGGGCCGGGCAGGACTGGAAGCAAGGCTGCTGGAAGCAAGGGGGCTGGAATCAAGGGGGCTGGAACCAAAGCGGCTGGAACCGGAGCTTCCATGCGAGGCGCGGTCACATCCGGCGACAAATCCACCATCCGCCGGTTGCGGGCGCAACTGGCGCGGGCCCAGGCCCGGATCGAGGAGCTGCAGGCCTCGGCCGAGACCGACTTCCTGCTCGGCATCCTGAACCGGCGCGGCTTCGAGCGCGAGCTCGTCCGCTCGCTCTCCTTCATCAAGCGCTATCAGGCCTCCGGCGCGCTGATCGTGCTCGACGTCGATCGCCTCAAGCCGATCAACGATGCCTTCGGGCATGCGGCCGGCGACGAGGTGCTGAAGAAGATCGTTGCCGCGATATCGGACCAGGTGCGCGCCTCCGACGTGGTCGGCCGTCTCGGTGGCGACGAGTTCGCGGTGCTGCTGTGGAACCTCAGCGAGACCGATGCGCGTGCCAAGGCGGCTGCGCTGGAAGATGCGATCGATCGCCTGACCTTCGTGTTCCGTGACAGCCGCGTCTCCGCGGGCGCCTCCGCAGGCGTTGCGATCCTCACCGCGCATTCGGATATCGATCGCGTTCTCGATGAAGCCGATCGCGCGATGTATGTGCGCAAGGCGCAGCGGCGCCATGAATCCCAGGAGAATCCTAGAGCAGGATGAGTTTTGGTTGAATCGGCCTGGCGCGGTCTCAATTCACCTCTCCCCGTTGGGGAGAGGTCGGATTGCGAAGCGATCCGGGTGAGGGCTCTTGCGCTCTCGATAGACCGTGACCCCTCACCCGATTTGCTACGCAAATCGACCTCTCCCAAGGGAGAGGTGAACTTTCGAGGCCGTTCCAGCTCAACCTGATCCCATCATCCCTAGCGGTTACAGTGCGCTGAGATCCTCCGGCACATTGCCGTAAGCGCGCAGCAGCTTGGCATCGCCGAATTCGCCGATCGCGGGATCGCCGGTCCGGCTGAACGCGACGGCGCCGATGCTGTCGGGCATCCGCGACATCGTCTCCGCCCGGCGCAGCGCGATCGCCGAACTCTGGCATTCCTCGGCGCTGCCGGCGACCGGCGTGCCGTCGTCATCCTGCATGAAGGGCAGTGCCACGTAATAGGTCACGTCCGCCATTGCTGTGCTCCCTGAAGGTCAGGCCAAGATCAGAGTCAAGGATCAGGCGGCGTCGCTTGCCGCATGGGTTCGCGCGGGCACGCAGCCGGCCGTGATCGCGGCCTGCAATTCCTCGAGCTCGGCTTCCAGATATTCGTTGGCCATGATCAGCGCCTTGATGGTGCTGCGCAGGTTGCCGTCGCACATCGCGATCGCCTGATCGCAGGCCTTCTCGTAGTGGGTGTGCTCGGGCAGGGACGGCGGTGCGGACATGGCGAAACTCCCTCTATGGCTGGCGGCTGGACCGGCATGTTCTTATTTTGTTCTTTTGGAGTCAAGCGGCGAAAACCGCGCGCGCATCCGTTGCCGCGAACGTGAAGCCTACGAGGCGCTGTGGATGACGGGGAAAACCCACGGGTCGACCTGAACCGGCGCCGCCGAACCCAGCGGCGCGCGTCAGGCGATGATGTCGGGCGTGATCTGATCTTCGATGAAGGCGATGCGGTCGCGCAATTGCAGCTTCCGCTTCTTCAAGCGCTGCAGCATCAGGAGATCCGGCGCTGGCGACTGATGCAGCGCGTCGATCGCGGCATCGAGGTCGCGGTGCTCTTGTTGCAGACGCGCAAGCTCGGCGAGGAGTTCGCGCTCATCCTGATCGTTCATGGTTGTGTATTAACTGGTAAGCACGATGAGGTTGTTGCGGCCGAAGCAGCCGCTTACCGGAATATCCTCCCTGCGCGCGCGCCGCGCAAGCCGAACCGGTTCCACAATCACGATTGGTTACAGATAAACCGAAATGAGTGCGTGCGGCATTTTGCGTCCCCTATCGACAGTACCGCCCACTTGTGTACACTCAGGAGTCCGGATCGAACCTGAGGTTTAACGCACCGAGGAGAGTTCGCAATGGCGATACAGGCCCATCTCGTTGAGCTGGAGCGTAAACACAAAATACTAGAGAACGAACTGCACGAAGCGCTCGTTCACCCCTCTGTAGACGACCTGCATATTTGCGAGCTGAAGCGCCGCAAGCTGATGGTCAAGGATCAAATCGAGCGGTTGAGACTTTCCGCCGACGACACGGTCCACTAAGCCGGTCCCCCTGTAAATTCGCAAATAATCTGGCCTTTCACCGAGGGATGAGCGCCAAAGCGCGCGTCCCCCGGGAGGCCATGCTGCATTTGCTCAGAGCTGCGCCAGCGCGCCGACATGGTCGGCGACCGCGAGCGACGATGTCAGCCCTGGTGACTCGATGCCGAACAGGTTGATCAGGCCGGCGACGCCGTGATCGGCCGGGCCCTGGATCAGGAAATCCTGGGTTGCCACCGCAGGCGGCACGATCTTGGGCCGGATTCCCGAATAGCTCGGCATCAGCGCGCCATCCGGCAGGGTCGGCCAGTATTTCCGGATCGCCGGATAGAACCGATCGGCCCGCGCAGGGTCGACGGCATAATCGATGCGATCGATCCACTCGACGTCGGGGCCGAACCTTGCCTGTCCGGCCATGTCGAGCGTCAGGTGCACGCCGAGCCCACCGGGTTCCGGAACCGGATAGATCAGCCGCGAGAATGGCGCCCTAGCGCTGCAGCTGAAATAATTGCCCTTGGCCAAATAGGCGGTTGGAATCAACTCGATCGGCATGCCGTCGACGTTGCGTGCGACCGCCGTTGCGCCGAGGCCCGCGGCATTGACCAGGAGATCGCAGGCGAGCGTCATGGGTGCCGCGCCGCCGGCTTCGATCTCGAACCCGTTGGCGGTCGCCTTGGCATGGAGCAGCGGCGTATGGAAGGCGAACGCCGCTCCGGCCGCCTCGGCATCGCCGCGCAGGCTCAGCATGTAGGCATGGCTGTCGATGATCCCGGTGGAGGGCGACAGCAGCGCCGCGTCGCAGTTCAGCGCCGGCTCCAGCGCGCGTGCTGCCTCGCCGGAGAGCAATTGCATGTCGTCGACGCCGTTGGCCGCGGCATGCGAGCGGATCGACTGCAGCTTCTCGGTCTCCACAGCTGTGGTGGCGACGATCAGCTTGCCGCAATTCTTGTGCGGGATGCCGTGCTCGGCGCAGTAACGGTAGAGCGCCCGCTTGCCGCTGACGCACATCCGCGCCATCAGGCTGCCGGCCTTGTAGTAGATGCCGGCGTGGATCACCTCGCTGTTTCGCGACGAGGTCACCGTGCCGATCCCTTCGGCCTCCTCGATCACAATCACTTCGCGACCGGCCTGTGCCAGCCGGCGCGCCACGGCGAGGCCGATCACCCCCGCACCGACGATCACGCAATCAACCCTGTCCATCACGTCCTTCAGGTCCGAATATTTCCCCGCAGCCACGCCTTGGTCATGGCCGTCAATATCGTTCAGCCGATCCGCTCGTTCTGGGCAAGTGGTTGTGCCATCTCAAATTGTCGGAGAGCCATGCCGCGTTAGTGGAGCATTAATCATGTCAGGGCAATTGCCGTAAATTAACTCGCATTGTCCAGTTGCATCAGTACGCGTTTACCCGATCCAAACCGCCGGAGCCGGACACTCGTCCCGGAAATCCGCGGGTGATCGATGGCTGGCAGGAAGTGGCAGGCGGGCGGGAAGAATTCGATTCCGGCAAGGGCTGTCCTTTGCCTGATCGCCGCCGTCGTGCCGTTCGGTGCAGCCCGGGCCGCCTCCGCCGCCTTCGCGCCCTCGAGCTATCTCGGTGACCTCGATCCCGGCGTGGTCTGGGAACTCCTGATCGGCAGCGTGGTGGTTGCCTCCTTCCTCGGCGCTGTCGGGCTCTGGGTGCTCTCCGCCCTGCGCAAGGCCAAGCGCGCGCAATTGCGGCGCAACGCCTTCGTGTCGTCGGCCCTCAACCATCTGAACCAGGGCGTGGTGATGACCGATGCGCAGGAGCGCATCGTGTTCTGCAACGACCGCTATCTCGACATCTACGGCCTGTCGCGCGCCGACATCCGGCGCCACATGACCGGTACCGAATTGCTGGAACTGCGCCGCAGCCGCGGCGTGCTCGACGTCAGCGTCGACGATTTCTTTGCCAGGGCCGCAGAGCCCGAGGGGCTGGTCACCGAACTGCCGGGCGGCAAGTCGGTGCTGGTGAAATATTTTCCGTTGCCGAACGGCGGCTCGGTCGCGACCCATCTCGATTGCACCGACCAGCGCAAGCTGTCGCGCAAGCTGGCCTCGACCACGCAGTTCCTCGAATCCGTGCTCGACAACGTTCCGGTCTGCGTCGCGGCCAAGAACATCGAGGACGGCCGCTACATCTTCGCCAACCGCGCGTTCGAGCGCTTCTCGCGCTTCTCGCGCGATCACATCGTCGGCAAGCGCGCCGACGAGATCTTCCGTCCCGAGACCGCGCTCAGCATCGACACGGCCGACCGCGCGGCGCTGGACGCGCCGGAAGGCTATCACCGCAGCGAGTTCTTCGTCGAACGCGGTGCGGAGAAGCGCATCCTAGCGTCGAACCGGGTGATCGCCCGCAACGAGGCCGGCGAGCCGGAGTTCCTGATCGCGCTGTTCGAGGACGTCACCGATCGTCGCTCGCTGTCGCGCGAGCTCGAGAACAACAAGAAATTCCTCGAGCTCGTGGTCGACAACATCCCGGTCTCGCTGATCGTGCAGCGGGTCAGCGACGGCCGCTATCTGTTGGCCAACCGCAGCGCCGAGACGATCCTCAACCGCCGCCGCGAGGACGCCGCCGGCCTCACTGCCTCCGACATCTTCAATGCGCGCGAAGCCAAGCTGATCGTCGCCCGCGATGAGGCCGCGATCAGGAAGCGCAGCATGATCGCCGAGGAGCACCCGATCTCGACCAAGGACGGCCTGCGGCTGTTCCTGACCCGCCGCATGACCGTGCTCGACGACCATGGCGAGCCGCAATATCTGATCAAGACCCATGAGGACGTCACCGACCGGCGCCAGACCGAGTCGCGCATGGCGCACATGGCCTATCATGACGGCCTGACCGATCTGCCGAACCGCGCCGCCTTCCTGCAGGCGCTGACCCAGATGATCGAGGCCTGCGACGGCACCGACGAGGAGTTCGCCGTGCTCTGCGTCGACCTCGACGGGCTGAAGGAGATCAACGACGTCTACGGCCATGCGATGGGCGACAAGGTGCTGATCGAGGTCGCGCAGCGTTTGCAGACCGTGGCGCGTGGCGGCGTGGTCGCGCGGCTGTCCGGCGACGAATTCGGCCTCATCATCGACGGCCAGCAGCCCGTCGCCGGCATTGCGCTGGCCGAGCAGGCCGCCGAGGCGTTGGGTGAGGATTTCGCGATCGACGGCAAGTCGGTCCGCACCGGTCTCACCACCGGCATCGCCGTGTTCCCGCACAATGGCTCAGATGCGGCCTCGCTGCTGGCCAATTCGGGCGCGGCGCTGTTCCGCGCCAAGGCGAAGTCGCGCGGCACGATCTCGATCTTCGAGCCCGAGATGGACCAGCAGATCCGCGATCGCCGCGTGCTGCATCAGGAATTGTCGGTCGCGATCAAGAACGGCGAATTGTCGCTCTACTACCAGCCGCAGGCGGCTGCGGGCCCGAGCGTTGCGGGCAGCCGGATCATCGGTTTCGAGGCGCTGGCGCGCTGGCACCATCCGGTGCGCGGCTTCGTGCCGCCCGGCGACTTCATTCCGCTGGCGGAAGAAAGCGGCCTGATCGTCGAGATGGGCGAATGGATCCTGCGCGAGGCCTGCCGGGAGGCGGCCTCCTGGGCGGTGCCGATGCAGATCGCCGTGAACCTGTCGCCGGCGCAATTCACCCATGGCGACCTCGTCGGCCTCGTCCATTCGATCCTGCTCGAGACCGGGCTGACGCCCGATCGCCTCGAGCTCGAAATCACCGAGGGTGTGCTGATCGAGGATTTCGATCGCGGCCTGTCGCTGCTGCGGCGGCTGAAGGCGCTCGGCGTGCGCATCTCGATGGACGATTTCGGCAGCGGCTATTCCTCGCTGAGCTATTTGCAGGCGTTTCCGTTCGACAAGATCAAGATCGACCGCGCCTTCGTCATCAATCTCGGCCGCAATCCGCAATCGGCCGCGATCGTGCGCGCGGTGATCGATCTCGGCCATGGCCTCGAAATGTCGATCGTCGCCGAAGGCGTCGAGACCGAGGCGCAGCTCGGCTTCCTCTCGGAAGAAGGCTGCGATGCGGTGCAGGGCTATCTGATCGGCCGGCCGGCCCCGATCGGTCAATTTGCCGCGCTGGTCGGCGGCGACCACCTGGCGGAATCCGTGCGTAGGGCCGGCTAGACGGGCCTGTACCTCGGACCGGACTGGCTAGCCTGGCTTGCCATCGGCGGCACGTCCCGCTAAATCTCGACCCACCACAACATTTGTTCCGAGAAAGGAGGGCTGCGTCGTGGCGCGATTCAACGATCCCCACCTCAAGCGTGGCCCCGTCAACGCCCTGCAAATGCGTTTGCAGGGCTGACCGGAAACTCGCCTAAAATCTCTTCCTGGTCTGCCCTTCGTGGCCGTGCGGCGTCGAACGTTTGAGCGTTCGTGCCTGCACTCAAATCCCTCGCCGCGCTTCGACACGCACATCCGATGATGGCTGGACGCCTCTGGATGTTGTCGTGATCGCCGGCAAGACCAGAGAATTGATCGTGTCCCTCATCAATGTACGCAATCTCGGCGTGACGCTGAACGCGCCGCTGTTTTCCGAATTGAATTTCGTCGTCAATGCCGGCGACCGGATTGGCCTCGTGGCCGCCAACGGCCGCGGCAAATCCACGCTGTTACGCTGTATCGCAGGCAGCATGGAGCCCAATGAAGGCGACATCACCCGCGCGCGCGGCCTGACCGTTGGCCATGTCGAGCAGGATGCGCCACTGAGCTTGCTGGACACTGCGTTTCATGCAGCCGTCCTTGACGCGCTGCCCGGCGAGCAACGCGGCAGCGAGGGCTGGCGGGTCGACGTCGCCCTGCAATCGCTCGAGGTGCCCGAGGAGCTGTGGGCACGGCCGCTGAAGCAATTGAGCGGCGGCTGGCTGCGGCTTGCGCTGCTCGCCCGCGTGCTGGTGACCGAGCCCGACATATTGCTGCTCGACGAGCCGACCAACCATCTCGACCTCGCCAAGATCGCCCGGCTCGAGGCCTGGCTGAACGCGCTGCCGCGCGAGATGCCGGTGGTGATCGCAAGCCACGATCGCGCCTTCCTCGACGCGACCACCAACCGAACGCTGTTCCTGCGCCCGGAGCGGTCGCAGCTGTTCGCGTTGCCCTACACCGCGGCGCGGGCGGCGGTCGACGAATTCGATGCCTCGGACGACCGGCGCTATCAGCGCGACATGAAGACCGTCCGGCAGCTGCGGCAGCAGGCCGCCAAGCTCAACAACCTCGGCATCAATTCCGGCAGCGATCTCCTGCTGTCGAAGACCAGGCAGTTGAAGCTGCGCGCCGAGAAATTGGAGGAGACGACGAAGCCGGCGCATATGGAACGCTCGGCCGGCACGATCCGGCTCGCCAACCGCGACACCCATGCCAAGGTCCTGATCAGGCTGAACAACGCCGAGATCGCCGCCCCCGACGGCAGGCCGTTGTTCAGGACCGGTCAGCAGTTCATCTGCAAGGGCGACCGGATCGCGCTGCTGGGGCCAAACGGCGCCGGCAAGACCCGGTTCGTCGCGGCGTTGCGGCTGGCGATCGAGGCCCCCGCGGCGGCGGCCGCCGAGATCCGGGCCACCGAGTCGCTGGTTGCAGGCTATTGCGACCAGGCGCTGGCCGATCTCAGGGATGGCGACACGCCGATGCGCATGCTGACGCGGCGCTTCGAGGTCGGCGATCAGCGTGCCCGCGGCCTGCTCGCCGGCGCCGGCCTCTCGATCGAGATGCAGGGCCGTCCGATCGGGCGGCTGTCGGGCGGGCAGAAGGCCCGTCTCGGGATGCTGGTGCTGCGGCTCACCCAGCCGAACTTCTATCTGCTCGACGAGCCGACCAACCACCTCGACATCGAGGGCCAGGAGACGCTGGAGGAGGAACTGATGGAGCAGCAGGCGAGCTGCCTGTTGGTGTCGCACGACCGCCAGTTCGTGCGGACGGTGGCCAACCGGTTCTGGGTGATCGAAGGCAAGAAGCTGATCGAGGTCGATGGGCCGGAAGGCTTCTTCGCATCGATCGGTGCGAGCACGATGACGCCAGACTGATTGGTCTCGCAGCACGTCGGCTACACCTCTCCCGCTTGCGGGGGAGGTCGCATCGCATCGAAGATGCGATGCGGGTGGGGGCTCTATCCACAATGTGACTCGCGGAGAGAGCCCCCACCCCGGCCCTCCCCCGCAAGCGGGAGAGGGAGCGCACCACCTTCGCGCATTTTTTCTGCGAGCACGTATTTCGTTCGCATTGAAATGCGATAGGCGTCGTGCATGGCGGACTATGACGTCGCGATCGTCGGCGGTGGCCTGAACGGCACGAGCGTGGCTCGCGACGCGGCCGGCCGCGGCCTGCGCGTGATCCTGCTGGAGCAGGCCGATCTCGGCTCCGGCGCGTCGCAGGCCTCGCCGCGGCTGGTCCACGGCGATCTGGCCGGTCTGGAACGGCGCGAGTTCTTCCGCGTCCGCAGGGCGCTCAGGGAACGCGACGTCTGGCTGCGCATCGCGCCGCATCTGGTGCGGCCGATGCGCTTTGCGATCCCGGCGCATGCCGACGAACGGCCGCCATGGCAATTGCGGTCGTTGCTGCTGCTCTATGAGCATCTCGCCTCGCGCAGCGGCCTGCCGCGCTCCTTGACCCTCGACGTCACCCATCATCCGGTCGGCAATGCGCTGAAACGGCCGTTCGGAACCGCGTTCGAATATTCCGACTGCGTCGTCGACGATTCCCGGCTCGTCGTGCTCACCGCGGTCGATGCTGCGGCGCGCGGCGCCGAGATCCGCACCGGCGCGCGCGTGACCCGGGCCGAGCGCGGCGAGACCTGGCGGCTGGTCGCGATCGACCGCGGCTATCGGCGGGTGATCACGACGCGGTCGCTGGTCAATGCGTCCGGCGCATGGACCGCCTCCGTCGCCGAGCGCGTGTTGCGGGTGCCGGCGCCACAGCTCGCGACCGTACAGATCAGCCAGATCGTGGTGCGCCGCCTGTTCGATTGCGACAATGTCTATGCGTTCCAGAACTCCGACGGACAATTGATCTTCGCCAGTCCCTATGAGCGCGACTTCACCCTGATCGGTAGCGTCAGTCATGTCTTCAAGGGCGATCCCGCCATCGTCGCGATGGATGTGCGGGAAGTGGCCTATCTCTGCGAGGCAGCCAATCGCTACTTTCGCGAGCAGATCTCCCCGGCCGATGTGCTGCGAACGATTTCCGGCGCCAATTCCGTCGTCGCGGCCGGCCGGCGCATGGGCGGCGGGGCTGCCTCGCTCGACTACAGGCGCGGCAAGGCGCCGCTGCTCACGATCTTCGGCGGCGACGTCACCACCGCGCGGCGGCGTGCCGAGCGGGCGGTCTCGGAGTTCACGCGGTTCTATCCGATGACGCCGCGCTGGACCGCGACCGCACCATTGCCGGGCGGCGAATTTGCCTGGCAGCGCTTTGAGACCGAGGTCGACATCGCCCGCGACCGCTGGCGCTTCCTCGGCGAGGACCAGGCGCGCCGGCTGGTGGCCGCCTACGGGCTGAACGTCAGGGATGTCCTGGGAGATGCCAAAGCGAAGGCCGATCTCGGTCCGGCCTTCGGCGCTGAACTGACCGGCGCGGAGGTGCGCTACCTCATGCGCAGGGAATGGGCGCGCTTTCCCGATGATATCCTGTGGCGCCGCTCCAAGCTCGGGCTCACCATGCCGCAAGCCGACCGCGATGCGCTCGCGGCGTTCATGGCGAAGCCGGATTGAGCGCGATTGTTGAACCTCCCCTTGAAAAGGGGAGGTCGCTTTGCTCGTGAGAGCAAAGCGGGTGGGGATCTGCTCTCACCGCTTGCAACATCGCCCGCGGCTGACCCCCATCCCGACCTTCCCCCTGAAAGGGGGAAGGAGAACAGCGGCTATTGCCGTGCCGCCTCCTGCGACCAGGCGAGGTCGCGCCGGGATGGACGGCGATGCAGCCGGTCCGCGATCAGGCTCGTTGCCTGCCGGCCCTGGCCGGCGCGCAGGCACGCCACGATGAAGGTGTCCTCCCATAATTCGCGCTGGGCATGGCTGCCGCCGATCCGCACCAGCTCCGGCATCAGCGGCGCGAGAATGCGTACGGCGTTGTCATGGTCGCCGGCCGCGAAGGCGGCGATGCCGCGGCCGAGCCCGATCGCGGCAGGGCCGGGCGCCAGCTTGCCGTCGGCGTCGCGCGCCGCCATCTCGGCGAGCCGCGCCTCGAGCGCATCGTTGTTCGTCGTGGCTGCGACGAGCGCGTGGTGGACGTCGGCGAAATGCGCGCCGGCCTTCGGGAAGTAGCCGTCGCCATAGGCGGCAACATCCTGCCAGTGCGCCTCGAGACCGGTCTTACCGGCGACCGACAGCCGCCACAGCAGCGAAGCCGTGTCGGTGTAGATATTCAGCGGCGGGTAGGGCCGGCCCGCCGGCTTGATATGCTGCTCGTAAATGGCGAGCGCGCTGTCGGCGTCGCCTTCCTCGATCGCGATCAAGGCGAGGTGCCAGGCAAGATGGCCCTGCAGGAAACTCGTCCGGTCATTCGCCGGCAGCCATGCGGAGAGGAAGCTGCGGCCTTCCGCCGCGTCGCCCTGCTCGAACAGCGCGTGCGCCACCGCGTGCGCGGCGCCGGCGTTTTCCGGCTTCAGCGCATAGCCGCGCTCGGTGACGGCGCGGCCCGAGACGAGGTCGCCGGCCTCGGTCTTCGACCAGCCGAGATAGGTGAGGAACCACCAATCGTCGCCATAGTCATTGATGTAACGCTCGGAGATGGCGAGCCGCGCGGCGTCATGGTCGGGCCGCCCGGAGAAGGCGTAGAGGCCGAAGGCGCCGAGCAACAGCGAGAGTATCTGCGCATCGCGTGGATATTCGGTGAGATGCTGTTCGGCCGCGGTCATCGCCTTCTTGCCCTGGCCCTCGATCACGGACGCGATGATCTCGATGTGCTGGCGCTCGCGTGGCGTCGCGGCCGCCGCGAGCTGCCGCGCATCGCTGGCCTTGGCGCGGGCCGCGGCCGCTTCCATGTTGAGCTGATGGACGCGGGCGCGGCCGAGATGGGCCAACGCGAAATCCGGGTCCTCGGCGATCGCGGCCTCGAACGCTGCGTCGGCGCCAAGCTGCGCCGCCAGCATCCGATCGACGCCGTCGACATAATAGGCGGCGGCGCGGTCCGAGGTGGTGGTCAGCGGCAGGCCGTAGCGGTCGCAAATCATCGGTTGTCCTCCCGAGTTTGGCCGCGAAGTCTAGGGCATGTGCTCATAAAGGCAACGAGCCCCTTCGGGGCTTACGTCTGCTTTGCCCTCATCAGCATCGCAAGAGCTGATATCGCCGGAGGTCCGAGTTGGGCCATGCGCAGACATTAACTGCAAGTAGCGAGCTCGCTCCACGCCTGTGCCATTGGATCGAAAACGGCAGGGTTTTTCCGTACGGTGACCGACCATACTGGCATCGTGAACGTCGGGTCTAGGTTCAAGACACGTTCGGCGGCCGATCTCGCCTCTTCGATTCGACCGAGCCGAACCAGGGCGATCGTTTGAAGGACGTGCGGCACACTGAATGAAGGATTGGCTTCGACGGCGCGAACCGCTGCCTTGAGTGCCTCGTCAAATCGATTCGCATAAAGCTCAGTCACCGCGATCGCCATATGAGCAATCAGTGTATCGAACGGGCTTACCTCTAGGGCATGTTGCGCCAGTTTAAGCGCGCTTTTGCCGTCGCCCATGAACGCACGTGCGAATGCACTGTTCCCCAAGGCAACGACATTCGAAGAACTGATCGACAGTGCCCGGTGAAACACCTCGAACGCGTCACTGAAGTCAGGGTCAGCGAACCAGATCACCAGACCGGCAGCACCGAGCGCGGTCGCGTCATCGCTTCTCGTCGCAGCGCGAGCATAATGGACGGCGGTGGCGCGATCTGCCTCGTTCAATCCACCGCGGCTGAATCTGATCTGAAAGCATCGCGCCAACTGTGCCTGGGCCGCCGAATAATCGGGCTCCAGCTCCAATGCCTTCTCCAATAACGGAATGGCTTCACCAGCGCCCGTCGGCATCGTTGTGCGCATCGAGGATAGTGCCCGCAACACGAGGTCATAGGCATCGAGACTGTTGGGTCGCTCTCGTCGAACGCGGCTGATCTCGACCTTGCGTAGATTCGGCTCGAGCGCCCCGATCAGGCTCATCGCAATGGCATCCTGAACCTCGAAAATATCATCAAACCGGCGATCGTACCGTTCGGCCCACAATGCGACACCCGTGTCGGACTCGACCAGCCTCGCCGTGATCCTTATGCGATTGTCGGCCTTACGCACGCTCCCCAGCACGAGATAGCGGCACCCCAGCTTCCGCCCGATACTCGCCAGGTCGCCGGAGCCGGCTTCGAACAGCAAGCTCGACGTGCTGCCGACCACCGATAGACCGGTGATACGGGACAGTCCCGTGATGATGTCCTCTACGATACCGTCGGCGAAGTAATCCTGGCTGGAATCTCCACTAAGATTGGCGAACCGCAACACGGCGACCGTGGTCCCGCGCGCCGGGATGTCTCCGCAGCCCGAATACGCCAGCATGTCGGGACCATTCTCGACCCCCACCAGGCGATAGCCTCGTCCCGGAACGGTGACGACGTAGCTCCGACCGTCACTGCCGGGTTCGAGTGTCTTGCGCAAGGTGGACACGTGCACCTGGATCGCGTTCTCCTCCACCACGCGGCCCGGCCAGATTTTTTCCATCAGGCGATCCTTGCTCACGACCTCGCCTGGGACCGAAGCCAATTCGCAGAGAATATCGAGCGACCGGCTTGAGAGCTTGACGGGCTGTCCCGAACAGGTCAGCCGCCGGTCGACAAGACCCAGCACAAACTTTCCAAATCGAACAGTG
>NZ_LGHK01000233.1 GCF_001908235.1 Bradyrhizobium sp. NAS96.2 | reverse complement strand
TTTGAGAAGGGTGCGTGGCGAGCTACCAAAATCTCTGACGCGACCGGCGGCGGTCTCTATCTCTTGATCACGCCGGATCCGAACGGAAGGGGCAGGGCGGGCTCCAAGCTCTGGCAGATGGCCTATCGTTTTCACGGCAGGCAGAAGACCTATTCCATTGGGCCCTACGGCAACGGCAGCGACGGCACCGTCTCGCTCGCCACGGCACGCCAGAAACGTGACGCTGCAAAGGCCCTGCTCACACAGGACCGGCCGGTCGATCCCTCGATCGAGAAGCAATTCGAGCGGCATCGCCAGGCGGCTGAGCGTCCGTTCGGCGTGTGGATCGATGAATGGCTTGCGGAGAAGGAGACCGAGAAGATTAAGCGCGGCAGGCTTGTCACCGTGCGCAGTCCACAAACTATCGCGCTGCTTGGAAGGTGGTCCGGCTACCTGAAGGATCGCTTCGGCAATCTCCACCGGCCGGACATCAAGCGCCCCGACGTGCTTGCCTTCTTTCGGACGATGCAGGCCGAGGGGAGGTTGGAGACTCGTGACCGGATCCACAGTATCGGCGAACAAGTCTGCGACTACGCCGATCTCGAAGGCGACGGCTACAATCCGTTCCGCGCTTGCAAGAAGCAACTCAGCGTCAACGTCTCGACGCCGCGCCCGGGCGTCACTGAGCCGCAGGATGTCGTTCGTGTCTTCAGTCTGATCATGCCGCCGCGGGAAAAGGCCAGATTTGGCGACGTGGTCGGTGATGCCCTGCGGGTCGACGCATTAACCGTGCCCCGTCCTGGCATGATCAACGACATGGAATGGACCGAAGTCGACTGGGATGCGAAGCGCTGGACCATTCCCGCAGTGAAGATGAAAACCGGATGGGACCACGTCGTGCCGCTGTCGCGGCAAGCTCTCGCGATCCTGCGGCGCGTGCAACAGATCACAGGCAATCGGCGCTACGTGTTCGCTTGTGCCCAGGACGCGCCACTGTCGAACAGAACGCTATGTCAGCGATTGCGCGCACTCGGCATTGATACCAAGGCCGAGCATTGCGCGCACGGTTTCCGCACTACCTTCTCGACCCTTTGTCACCACGAGGAGATCGACGAAGCAAAGGTCTGGGACAGCGACGTCATCGAGTTGCAATTGGCACATCTCGAAAGCAACTCGGTAAAGGCGACCTACAAACGGCATGGCCCCCTTGCACTGATCGGTTCGCGCACCAAGCTGATGCAGCATTGGGCTGACCGGATCGATGGTTTTGCCGATCCAAAAAAGATTGCGCCGATCAAGGCATTCCATGAAAGCGCGAGCTAGCGAATCTAGGATTCTCTTGATGTACTCGGTTCAATCCGAGGGAGGCTCATATGGTAGGCCTCGATGGAATCGGCATCGACCATGGTCTGGCCACCCATCTTATAGGCGATGATTTTCCCTTCGTTGATTAACTGGTAGGCCTTGGTCCGGCCAAAACCGCCGCGCTCCAACGCCTTTTTCAGTGGGATCAGGTTACGTTTCTGGCAAGGCTCCCCCAGAATTGCCATGTGTTCTCTCGTAATCGGCTGCTACGCCGACATTGCGTTCTCGCGCGGCCAACCAGCCGCGTGCTTTCGGTCGCCACTCTACGTTCAAAGCTGCCTGCCACTCCAGTGAAGCTGACGAATGCTTGAAGCATTGTGGGAGATCTGAAAGAGCCAAGGATCATTGTGAGCCAGTGAGGTCGGATATGAACATAGGGATCATTTTCCGTTGACTGGGCTTTCCGCTTGAGGGTGACCATCTTTGTTGACGTATCGAGCCATCCCTTCCTCGCCTTAACTAGCCCAATCTTATCGATGATGCATTGGAGCGAGAGTTTAAGTTCTTCAGCACCCGCGATTGCGTATCGGCGGGGCACCGATCTTCGAAACGCTACGTCAGGATGGGTGCGTCGACACTCTTTCGCAAAGAAGGATTTGCGATCCATATCTGCACATCCAAGAATTGGTGACACGCCTATCTGCCATGTCGCCAATTGTGGCTTAAGGTAAAGCAATCATTCGCCGATTGCGTCAGCGTTTGAGCGATTTCGTCGTTTCGTATCGCGGTGATTTCCAACGGGTAGTGGGGCTATTGCAACGCGACAAATCGATCCCGGGCCTGCTGGATCCCACCGGCAAGCGCCTTTGCGTATAGCTCGCGCGCCTTCGTCACATCGCCGCGTGTTCCATAGGTCTTCCACGTGGAAAGGACGAGGGGATCATAGGTCTCCGCAAGCATAAAGCTTGCCTGTGCGCTACCCGTCCCGACAGCGTAATCGAGCACGATCCGCGCTGCACCGATATCCCCCTGGACGAGGAGAGCGCTGGCGCGCGCCAGCAACCTGGCAACTTCCGGACCGCCTTGCGCCTCAGCGACCGCTGGCTGCTCTTTCGCAGCCGCCTCTGCTGCTTGTGTCAGCGCGGGGTCGCGGCCCGGTGCCGGTGCCTCGGCCCGGTCGCGCTCCTTCTTGAGAGACTGTCGCAGCTCTGTCGTCGCGCTCTTGGCGGACTTCTTCACCTGCACCGCTTCGTCACCGGCCTTGCTTGACAGCGCCATCTGGGTCTCGAGGTCCCGCCGTGCCCTCGCAAGCTCGCCAGTCAGCGCCTCGGCCCTGTCGTGCTCCGTCTTCAAAGACTGTCGCAGCTCTGCGATGGCGCTCTCGGCGGCCTTCTTCGCCTGCACCGTCTCGTTACCTGCCCTGCTTGGCAGCGCCAGTTGGGTCTCGAGGTCGCGCCGCGCTGTCGCAAGCTCGCCAGTCAGTGTCTCAGCCCTGTCGTGCTCCTTCCGCAGAGACCGTCGTAGCTCCGCCATCCCGCTCTCCGCAGCCTGACTGAGCTGCGTCGCCTGATCGCGCGCCTTGTTCGCCTGCGCTGCCCGCATCTCAATGATCTGCTGCGCGCTCGCCAGTTCATTTGCTAGCGCCTCTGCGCGGCGCCGCTCCTCTTCAGAAGACTGTTGCACTTCCGGCTGCACTGTCTCCGCAGCCGGTTTGCCCTGCGCAGTATCCCGCGGTGCCTGTGCGATCGCCCGGTCGGCTTGCTGATGAAGAGCCGGATCCCGCGCCGATGAATCGGCCTTTTGCTGGTCTTGGCTTGGGACCTGGGTCTCCTTCTTGACGGCCTCCACATCTGCCGTGCTGGGCCCTACGTTGTCCTGCTCATCAATGTATCGCGTCACATAGGCGACGAACTCGGCGTGGAAATACCAGCCGATGAGCGACGCGCCGACCATCACCGCGGCGATCGAGGAGATGGCGCGCCGCGCGGTCCGTCCGCGCTCCTGGTTGCTCTGCGCGGCCCGTGCTTCAACCAGGACGCCAGTGACCGGGTCGGCGTTCGTAACCAGACGAGTTAATTCCGCCACCCTCGCGCGTTCGGCCAGGCCCGAGGGGAAACAAAAGGAGCGGGGCCCTGGCGACGCCGGGGGGGCGATTGATCCAGTCTCCTTTGGCGGAATAAACTCATCTTGCAGAATAAATTCATCACCTTCCTCTGGAAGATGCCTTGTTTGCCAATGCGTCGGCGTGATCTCGCTTGGCTCGCCATTTTTCCTAACCCACCCGCGCCCCTCAGCCGACCATTGAGCAGATTCGAAGCGTCCGCTTACGTCATCCTCAAGAATGACGAATGTTCCATCCCTTGGAGCGGTGTCGATCACGCGGCGCATGCAAAAGACGCCTATTCGATGCGGTTATCCAACTTTTTTAGAAGGACTTCGCCAATGCATAGATTCTACTCCACCCCACCAAAGGCCTCAAGAAATAGTCATTTAGGTCTTTGGCGGTAGTCCGATCGCAGCACGGCGGCGGGCACCTACTAGGCTGCGCGCCATGGCCGCAGGCCGAACTCGTCCGCCACAGCGCCGCTTGCAGGCGGCTGAAGGGGGCAAATCCGTATTTTTGCCGGTCAATGTTAACTCCCGTGCCAAAGCAGATCACCGCTTATGCGCGTGGACGCCCTGTGACTGCGCCAGAGCTCTTTCGGCCTCGGTTATCGCCGTGTTAGTTGAGCGGAGCCAACTGCTGTCACTGCTGGCGCTGGTGCCGACCAGACAGGCTAATCCATGTGCAATTTGGCGATCCAAATACCAGCGTAGCGCCGGCTCCGAGCTCTCGAACAATCGCGTGAGGTGAGCCATCGCAAGCGCCGGTCAGGAGCCCCACCAATCGCGCTCAGGGTCAAAAAAACGGGCGGCCTGTTGGATCCGCACCTCGCGGCCAAAGGCGCGTTTGAGCCAGTCCTCGTAGGCGAGATCTGTCAATCACACCGCATGGCCTGCTGTTCAGGTTCAAAGCGAAATGCCTAGCCTGATCAGATCACGCAGGCGGTGGAGCGGCTGTTCTGCGTCATCAAGGCGACGGGGCCGGTACGGCCGCCGTTGCGGTTTTCCGGTCCCTGCTCGAGCGAAACGTGCAGGTCCAGAAGCTTCATTCGCAGCTGCTCGATGAAGAGCGCAGCAGGCACTCGGCCGCACCCGCCGACGCAGGCAAGCCGCCGCGGGCGGTCACGCAGGGGTGGCAATCGAACCCGGAGAGTTGCGGCCGGCTTGGAGGGGATTCCGGGATCTGCTTTTGAGATAGTGCGACGTTGGGCGGGAAGTTCGTATCATGTGGGAAGTTGGGCGCTCTTCTCTGACCAGTTTTCATGTAGATCAAGGGGCGATGATAGTCGTTTCACGTGGGGCCGGGTCGCCGCCACTTGTGGTGGCTTCGCCCGTAAAGCTACGGGTGTCACGTGTGGCGCAAAGGAACCCCTTGTCGGTTCGACGTTAATGTTAAGGACGGGGATCTCATGTGGCGGTAGACGGCCGCGCAAATTTGCGGCAAATTGCATCCAAATTAGGTTAGGGGACTTGCTCGCGTTTTTGCGGAAGAAGAGTGCAAGCTTTCCCACGACGAAACGGCTTAAGGCAAAGAATTTTAATGCGTGCGGAGTTCAGGGCCGCACCGAAGCGGGCAGGGTAGCGTTCGAAGTCTTTTTTCACTGCGCGGCGGACGAGCAAATAATAATGGATGGCGTCGCAATTGCTTGTCGGCCGAAACGACTCGCAGATTTTTTGGCGAGCGTTTGGTAGTTTGATGAATTGATTTTCGACTGCAATCACACCTGCTCTGCGTCGGCAGAGTTTTTCAGGGAGTGTGTATTGCGTCGCGCTAATTTCATCCGGAAGGTTGAGCTGCCGATCAACTCGGCCGAGGTTGAAGCGCGCCTTCACGAGCTTTCGAGTTCTGTCCCTCCCACGTCACTCGAACTTTCGATCGATTCCTTGCCTTGCGCAGCGAACACTCCGCCGGTGCTGATTGATCAGCCGGCGTCGAGCTGCTCCGTTGCCTCGACACGGCTATCGCCGATAGCCCCGCGCTGCCCATTTGAAGCGCTGTCATTCCCAGCAGCGATCTCATCTACATAGACCGTTTTGACCGCCAGCCCGATTGCAAGGACCGCATTATGATTACCCAATCCAAAGTTGCTTCAGCCTCTCCGAACACCTCGGTGGCCATCGCGAAGTTCGGGCCCAATCATTGCCAATGCGGAGTGTTCACGGGCGCAAGTTCTAAACGCGAGATCGCCTTCATTGACCGCGGCATCGATGACCTCGAAACGCTACTTGCCGGCATCCGGTCGGATGTTGAGGCGATCCTGCTCTCCAACAATGAACCCGCACCCCGCCAGATGGCGCGAGCGCTGAAGGGCAGGAGAGGGTTGGAAGCGATCCACGTCATCGCGCACGGAAAGCCTGGCGAAATCTCCTTTAGCTCCGGATCGCTGTCGTCTGAAACGCTTCCCGATCATGTCGATGAGCTTGCCGTGATCGGAGCAGCTGTTGCTGATGGTGAAATTCGGCTGTGGTCCTGCCAGACCGCCCTGGGCGCTCCTGGCCGGGCGTTCCTCTCGGCTCTCGCGGATCGCACGCAAGCTGACGTGCGAGGCTCGATCAATCTCGTTGGATCCTCTAATCGCGGCGGCAGCTGGGCGCTCGACACCGGTGCAGTCACTCCGATCACAAGCAAAGCCATGGTCAACTACCAGGGCACCATGGATTCTAGCAACGGCACAACGGTCGACAACCTCAATGTGCTCGATGCGATCAAGACCAATGACACCAACGGCATCGAGTACATCTACTGGGCCGACATTTCGAGCTTCCTAACGACCAGCACGAACGCCACCCAGACCGTCACCATTCAGCAAGCATTTCAGGCCGGCCAACTGCTGCTGACATTCCAAGTCGGTACTTCGTACTATACGATCGGCTACAATAGTTCGTCGTCTGTCTACGATCAGGGCGGATTGGGAATTGGGTTCTTCCTGGAGCAGACTGATCAGTATGGAAAACCCGTGGGTCAGTTCGATCCGATCACCGGGCAAGTCGTTACGGGCGCCCAGCAACCATTGCTGAGCGGTATCAATTCCTCGATTTCCGACTTCGTCGCGAAGGTCAATGGTCTTTCGCTATTTTCTAGCACAACGCAGTTGATAACGGACACCATCGACGGGAGTGCTGGCAAGGACAACATTCAGGGTATTGCCAGCAACGCGGCAATTCACAACATTATACAGGGCGGCGCGGGAGCGGACGTTCTTACCGGCGGCATAGGCTCCGATTATTTTGTCTTTGCCCGAGCCACTGACTCGCCCGCCGCGGGACAGTTGAATTCAGGCGGACAACTTGCCCAAACCTGGGACCAAATCACGAATTTCCAGGTTGGCTCGGACAAGCTCGACTTTAGCCAGTTGATCAGTGATCAGTCGGTCTCGAGCGCGGGAGGCGTGACCGCGTTCGCGGCCGGGCTGGCAGAATTTCGCTGGTTTGGCCCGCAGCCGGCGAATACCAGCTCGATGGGTTCCACCAATGGCTACGGCGTTTGGTACACCCCCGACGGATCCGGCGGGGTCTATGTTTATGCCGACACGAACGGCGATGGTGTTGCAGATCTGAAGTTTGACGTCGCTGGTGTTACCGCGCTCAATCCCAGCGATTTTATTGCAGTAGATCCGCCGAGCGCCTTCACGGTCCACATCAATCCCATTGAACCTACCCAGTCGAACCCTTGGCTCATCAATCTCGCCGATGCAAGCACTCCAATAACCGTCACCGGCACGGTCACGCATTTCACACCGAGTGCGCAGCTGATCATCAATCTGAATGGCCATAACTACACGGCCACGGTTGCCGCGAATGGTACATGGTCCGCAGTCATTCCAGCGGGCGACTTGGCTCATGCCTTACTGCCGGACGGCACGTATACTCTTTCCGCCGTAGTGAAGGTTGGTAGCTCGACGGCCGCTTCAGATTCCCATTCGGTAAGCGTCGATGAGACGCCGCCGAGCGAGACCATCAGTTCGACGATTGGGACCAATACCGGGCTGACCACGACGATCAGCAGCGGCGGCCTGACCAAGGACAACACGCTGGCGCTGTCCGGCACGGTGAGCGACACCAATGGTGTGGCCTCGGTGCACGT
>NZ_LGHK01000232.1 GCF_001908235.1 Bradyrhizobium sp. NAS96.2 | reverse complement strand
GGCGGCGGGCTTTGCGGTCGCCTGGCGGCCGCAGATTGCGGCCATGGCGCCGCCGCGGCCCGATACGTTCGATCCTGATATCGTCAAGCGCGGCCGCGATCTCGCGGCGATCGGTAATTGCAACACCTGCCATACCGTGCAGGGCGGCGGAAATTACGCTGGCGGGCTTCCGGTTCCGACGCCGTTCGGCGCCATCTTCTCGTCCAACATCACGCCGGACGCCGAGACCGGCATCGGGAGCTGGCCGGAGGCGGCGTTCGTCCGCGCGATGCGCTCAGGCGTCAGCCGTGACGGCCGTCATCTCTACCCGACCTTTCCTTATGACCATTTCACCAACGTCTCCGACGCGGACGACCGGGCGCTCTATGCGTTCCTGATGACGCGGCAGCCGGTGCGCGCCTCGCCGCTGGCGAATCAGCTGGCGTTTCCGCTGAACTACCGGCCGCTGATTGCAGGCTGGAAGCTGCTGTATCTTCGCAGCGGCGACGTGCCTTCCGACGCGGCGAAGGGCGCGGAATGGAACCGCGGCGCCTGTCGAGGGCTCGCGCATTGCGGCGCCTGCCACACGCCGCGCAACGCGCTCGGCGCGGAGCGGGTCAATGCGCAGTTCGCAGGCGGCGACGTCGACAATTGGCACGCCTACGCGCTGAACGACACCTCGCACGCGCCGGTGCGGTGGACCGCCGACGCGCTCTACGCCTATCTCCGCCACGGCTGGCAAACCGATCACGGCACCGCGCGCGGACCGATGGCTGAAGTGGTCGGCAATCTCGCGACCGTGGCCGACAGCGACGTGCGCGCCATCGCCGTGTACATAGCCGACGTCTCGGGCGCGCCGGCGCCGGATCAGAAGTCACCGACTGACGCGGTGGCGCAATCGGCCGCGACGGACGCAACACAGGCGAACGCCGCAGGCGCCGCGATCTATGCGGCGGCCTGCGCTTCCTGCCATGAGGGCGGCCGGGCGCTGCCCTATGGCGGCGTCAATCTCGCGCTCAGCACGGCGATCGCAGGCCCCGATCCGCGCAACCTGCTCAACATCGTGCTGTCCGGTGTCGGCGCCGTCGCGGGCGAGCGCAGCCCGATCATGCCGGGCTTCGCGGCCAGCATCGATGATGCCCAGATGGTCGCGCTTGCGAATTATCTGCGCGCCCGGTTCGGCAAGCGGCAGCCATGGAACGATCTCGACAAGTCGGTGCGCGATGCAGGCCGCGTCGCTTGCGGCGGGCGATGCGCCTACGGAATCAAGTCAACGAGGCAAGCCATGATGACATTGAAGGTCAATGGCCGGGATCATCGGGTCGACGCCGATCCGGATACGCCGCTGCTCTATGTGCTGCGCAATGATCTCGCGCTCGATGCCGCCAAGTTCGGCTGTGGGCTCGGGCAATGCGGCTCCTGCACCGTGATCGTCGACGGCAAGGCGGTGCTGTCCTGTGTCACGCCGCTGCTGCTCGTCGAGCGCAAGCAGGTGACGACGCTGGAAGGGCTAGGCACGGTCGCGGCGCCGGCGCCGATCCAGCGCGCCTTCATGGAGGAGCGGGCGGCGCAATGCGGTTATTGCATCGCCGGGATGGTGATGCGGGCGCAGGCGCTGTTGATGCGCAACCCGAAGCCGTCCGATGCGCAGATCCGCGCCGAGCTCGAGCCGCATCTCTGCCGCTGCGGCACCCATATGCGCATCCTGCGCGCGGTGCATCGCGCCGCCCGGCTGATGGATACCGCCGATGCGGCAAGTGACAGGAGCGTGCGATGACCGCGCCCGTGGTGCTCGATCGCCGCAGCGTGCTGGCCGGTGGCGGCGCGCTGATCGTCAGCTTCTCGCTGCGCCGTGCGGCGGCACAGGAGCGGAAGGGACCGGAGCTGCCGGGCAGCCTGGCGAAAACGCCCAATCTGGATTCCTGGATCCGGATCGATGCCGACGGCGAGATCACGGCCTTCACGGGCAAGGCCGAGCTCGGCCAGGGATTCCGCACCGCGTTCCAGCAGATCGCCGCCGAACAGCTCGATATTGCCTTCGATGCATTGAAGGTGATCACTGCCGATACGAAACTCACGGCGAACGAGGGCTACACTTCAGGCAGCCACTCGATGCAGGACAGCGGCACCGCGATCCTGCACGCCGCGGCGCAGGCGCGCGCGTTGCTGGTGGCGGAGGCTGCGAGGCGCTTCGACCTGCCGCCCGATAAATTGCGCACCGAGAACGCGGCTGTCATCGCTCCCGATGGCCGCCGCCTGAGCTATGGCGAGCTCGTCGCCGCCGACATGCTACACGTCGAGGCGCAGCCGACATCGAGCCTGAAGGATCCCGCGAACTTCAAGGTGATGGGGCAGCCGGTGCCGCGCGTCGATATTCCGGCCAAGGTCACGGGCGGCGTCGCCTATGTGCAGGACATGCGGCTGCCCGGCATGGTGCATGCGCGCGTGGTGCGCCCGCCGAGCTACGGCGCGCAGCTCGCCGAATGCGACACGGCTGCGATCGAGAAGATGCCGGGCGTGGTCGGAATCGTGCGCGACGGCAATTTCCTCGCCGTGGTGGCGGAGCAGGAGTTTGGGGCGGTCAAGGCGATGAAGGCGCTATCAGCCGCGGCGAAGTGGCGGGAGAGCGCGAAACTGCCGAACCAGCACGATCTGGCCAACGTGCTGACGGATTTTGCGATCTTCCAGCGCAGCGATCTCACGGTGAGTGGTGCGAGATCGCTCGAAGCCACCTATACGCGGCCCTACCAGTCGCATGGCTCGATCGGGCCGTCTTGCGCGGTCGCGCAGTTCGTCGATGGTGCGATGACGGTGTGGACGCATACCCAGGGCGTCTATCCCGACCGGCAGGCGATCGCCGAGATGCTCGGCATGCCGCAGTCGAGCGTTCGCCTGATCCATGTCGAAGGCTCCGGCTGCTACGGCCATAACGGCGCCGACGATGCCGCGGCCGACGCCGCGCTGATCGCCCGCGCGCTGCCCGGGCGCCCAATTCGGGTGCAGTGGATGCGCGAGCAGGAGCACGGCTGGGAGCCGTATGGTCCGGCGATGGTGGCCAAGCTGAGCGCGTCGCTGGATGGCAATGGCAAGATCGCCGACTGGAATTTTGCGGTGTGGAGCAACACCCATTCGATGCGGCCGGGCGGCGCCGGCTCGCTGCTTGCGGCCCAGCACATGGCGCGATCGTTCGCGGTATCCGCGCCAAAGCCGCTGCCGCTTCCCGAAGGCGGCGGTGATCGCAACGCGATCCCGATCTACAATTTCCCGAATGCGCATGTGATGCATCACTTCATCCCCGCGATGCCGCTGCGCATTTCCGCGATGCGTGCGCTCGGCGCCTATCACAACGTGTTCTCGATCGAGAGTTTTATGGATGAACTGGCGGATCTTGCCGGGATCGATCCGGTCGAGTTTCGCTTGAAGCATCTCGACGATGCGCGCGGCCGCGCTGTGGTCGAGAAGGCCGCAGGGGAATTCGGCTGGATGCACGGGCAGAAGACACCGCAGAATCGCGGCTACGGTTTTGCGTTCGCGCGCTACAAGAATCTTGCCGCCTATTGCGCCATTGCGACAGAGGTGGAGGTCGATCCCGAGACCGGCCGCGCCCGTCTGGTGCGCGCGGTCGCGGCCGTCGATGCCGGCCAGGTCGTCAATCCCGATGGCATCACCAACCAGATCGAGGGCGCGATCGTGCAGTCGACGAGCTGGACGCTCTATGAGAGCGTCACGTTCGACCAAGCGCGGATCACCAGCATCGACTGGCAGACCTACCCGATCCTGCGCTTCGATGCGGTGCCCGACAGCATCGCGGTCCACATCATCAACCGCCCGGGCCAGCCGTTCCTCGGCAGCGGCGAGACCGGGCAGGGGCCGGCCGCGGCATCGCTCGCCAATGCCATCGCGCATGCGACCGGCAAGCGGCTCCGCGACCTGCCGCTCAGCCGCAAGCGGATCAAGGATGCGATCGACGCATAAATCTCAGACCGTCGGCGCGGATGGCGCCGGCGGCACAGGCATCGGCTCGACCGTATAGGTCTTGGGCATGTTGATCGGCTTGTAGGCCGGATCCTTTTGCATCCGCTCCAGCACCGAGGCGTGGATGGTCGCGCCTTCCGGTATCGGCCTTGGCTCGCCGCGCGGCAAATAGAAGCCGAGGAAGGATTTCCGCTCCGGCCATTCCTTCCATTTGTCGCGCTTTGGAATCCACTCCAGGATTTCCCAGGCGGCGGTCAGGGAATTGTGCAGCGGGTCCGTCACGCTCGGCGGCGCATATTCGTGGGCATGCGGCGGCAGCGGCATCCCCCAGGCGAGATGATCGATCAGTGCCTGCTCCATGTGCAGCCCGGCGGCTCTGGCCTGTTCCAGCATCCAGATCAGCGGAAACTTCGACGGCCCGCTCTGGTCCTCCGGATAGCCGCCGCCGACGTCGGAGTGCACGCCGGCGAACCAGACCTGGCGGATGTCCTGGTCGATCGCCGTCGACGGGTCGAACGGATCGGTGCGGAATTTTTGCGGCTCGATCCAGCGGTTGAGGCGGAACATGCGCCGGCGCTCGTCGATCGAGATCGCCTGGCGGAACCGCCTGACGCTGGAATTGGTGCGGGTGAACAGCAACGTCTGCATGTCGAACAGGAAGTTGTCCTGCCGCGGCACGATGATCGAGGCCACCGTGTCCCAGACCCCGACGAATTCGATGTCGATGTTGCGGCCGCCGGCGATCTGGCTGAAATGCCAGGCTTCCTTCAGCGGGGCAGGGTCAAACGTCCCGTCGGACTTCTGGGCGTCAGCGCTGGCCTTCTTGTAGGTGCCGAAGGCGTAGCCGGCGAGGTCGAGCTGGTCGACCGGCAACAGGCCCATCACATGCACGAAAGCCGCCAGCGTGCGCACGGTGTAGGCACCGCGGCTGAAGCCGAACATCCAGACGCGGTCGTCGGGCTCCCAGAGCCGGCAGAGAAACTGGTAGGCGTCGAGCGTGTCCTTGTCGAGACCGGCGCCGAACGCCAGCCCGAACAGGCCCCACGCCTCCTGCTTGAAACGGCCCCAGCTGTTCTGCAGCCCGATGGTGCCGAGACCCGGATGATAGTAGATTCGCTGCCGGTCATCCTTGTCGGCGGCGCGAAACAGCTTCAGGACGTTGGAAATATTGGCGCCGATCTCGTTGCCGGTGCCGTCGCACAAGATCACAATATCCTTCGGCATCCGTAGCCCCTGCGGTCGCCGTGAAATTCGCGGCTTCTATGTACGGCAGAACGCGGGGATGATTCAATCTCCAATTGAAGACGGTTCTGTGTAGCGGGCGTGACCAGCCGTCGTCTTGCGGAGGCTGCGGCCGGCATCGGGATGAGAGCCCGCTCGCTACCGCGTCCGCAGAATTCAATTGCAAGGCTTCGGAAAAGGTGGAAATCTGCTCGTCAATCATTGCTATATTGCGTTGCTATTTTCTCCCTTCCAGGGACCTCGCCGGTGCGCGCGATCATTCGGCCTGCGGCTTTCCGCGGCTCCCCGACCAAGGACAGGAATCGATCGGCATGAGCCATCAAGCTCTCGTGACGATCATTCTCGCGGGACTGGTGGTGAGTGCGTTCGGACTGTTCTGGTGGGTCGGCAGCTATTCCGATCGCGTTTTTGCCAAACGATTCCGCACCCGCTTTCCGGAGAAGACGCTGAGCTACAGCGGCGACCAGCTCGGCGCGCTGGTGCAGTCCGATCTGCGGATGAAGTATGTGTTCCCGATCCTGTTCCCGCTCGATCTCGTCGTCATGTTGGCGCTGGCGGGCGCGATGGGTGCGGCGTCATCGCACTGGCTCAACCAGATCTATCCGTCCGCTGCCTGGCTCGGCCTGGTCGTGCCGGCGGTTTATCTGCTCAGCGACCTGATCGAGGATTGCCTGCTGGCATGGCTGCTGCTGCACGGCGACCCGGATGCGGCGGCGCGGTCGGTCTCGGTGCTGAAGGCGATCACGACGATCAAGCTCGTCAGTGTTTCTGCCTCGATCGCGCTCACGCTGATTGCATTCGTCGGGTGGCTGTTCCACAGCGAGTCGCTCGCCATTTAGGCGACGCGCCCAAGCGACCTACTGATAAGTCGCGACGATGTCGGAGACGGCGCGCTCGAGTTGCTGCGCTGTCGCGCATTGGCGCACCACGGTGCAGAAGGTCGCATAGCGCGGCATCTCGGAATCGCCAAAGCCCCAGACCATGCGGCCCTCGGGGTTGAGCCACACCAGCCGTTTCGAGCGCTCGCCGATGCGGCGCAGGATGTCGGCGCGCGGATCGAGATTGTTGCTGCGGGCATCGCCGAGCACGATCACCGTGGTCTGCGGCGTGATCGCGCTCATCCAATTGTCCTCGAAATCGGCGAAGGAATTGCCGTAGTCGGAGGAGCCGAAGCCGACCTTGGACATGATCTCCTTCATCGCCTCTTCCGGCGAGTTCGATTCCAGGATGTCGCTGACCTCGATCAAGTGGCCGGAGAAGGCGAATGAGCGGACGTCGTCGACGACCTCGTGCAGGCTGTGGATCAGGAGCAGGAAGAAATCCGAGACGCGGGCCACCGAGCCCGAGACGTCGCACAGCGCGACGATCTTCGGTCGGTCGCGATGCTTGCGCTTCCACGCGGTCAGGAAAGGCACGCCGCCCCAGGCCGCGTTCCGGCGCAGCGTGCGGCGGACGTCGAGATGGCCGCGGCGCTGGCGCTTGCGCGGCTTGGAATAGCGCTCGCGCAGCCGCCGCGCGATCTGGCGGATCAGCGCCCGCATCTGCTCGACCTGGCGCGGCTCGATCCGCGCCAGCGGCGCGTTGCGCAGGATCTCGTTGCGCAGATTCTCGGCCTCCTCGCGGCCGTAGAGCAGCAGGGCTTGCGAGACGGCGTCGCGAACGGTGCCGCGCAGGCCGTTGAGCGCCTCCTGCAGCCGCTCGGCGAGTGCCGGATTGCGCGTGGTCTGCTCGTCGATGTCGTCGCGCAGGCGCTGGATGCCCATCGCATCGAGGATGCGGGTCTGGAAGATGCCGCGCTGCGTGAAGTAGCGGATGTCGGGCAGCGAGGCGGCGCCGGAGGCATTCGCGATCGCCGTCGAGATCGCGGAGCGATCCTGCGACAGCAGCATCTGCGCCAGCGGCCCGACATTCTCGCTGGCGGCGCCGCCGGCATTGTCGCCATGCTCGTCGGCCGACGGGTTGGCGCCGGATTCGCTGTTGTCGTCGGCCTTGTTCTGCTCGGCGTTCTCCTGCTGCGGCTCGGGCTGGCTGAAGAACAGGTCGAAGCATTCGCCGAGCGCGCGCTTCTCGTCCTGGGTCTTGGCAAGCGTCAGCAGGAATGTGTCGCGCAGGATGTCTCGATCGTTGAAGCCGACCTGCGCGACCGCGCGCATCGCATCGATGCTTTCGGCCGGCGAGACCCGGACCCCGGCTCCCCGCGCCGCACGAAAAAAGCGATGCAGGTTCTCGCGCATCTTGGTTTAGCTAAACACGCCCTGGCGCGACGCCTTGGCGATGAAGGACGAGATCTGCGGCGTCGCGGCCTCGATGTCGGCCTCGTATTTCAGGAGCACGTTGAGCGTGTCCTTGACGATCTCGTGGTCGAGCTCGCTGGCCTGCAGCAGCACCAGCACGCGCGCCCAGTCGATCGCCTCGCTGACCGAGGGCAGCTTCTTCAGGTCCAGCGAGCGGATCTCGTGGATGAAGCCGACCATCTGCTTGCGCAGCGTCTGCGAGATGCCGGGCACCCGGCTCTCGACAATGCGCTCTTCCAGCTTCTGCTCGGGGAAGCCGATATGCAGATGCAGGCAGCGCCGCTTCAAGGCGTCGCCGAGATCGCGCTCGCTGTTCGAGGTCAGGATCACGGTCGGCGGCGCCACCGCGGAGACGGTGCCGAGCTCGGGGATCGTGACCTGGAAGTCGGAGAGGATTTCCAGGAGCAGCGATTCGAATTCGGCGTCCGACTTGTCGATCTCGTCGATCAGCAGCACGCAACCGGCCGGCTGCTCCAGCGCCTGCAACAGCGGACGCGGCTCGACGAACTCCTTGGAGAAGAACACGTCGCCGAAGGTATGGAGCTGGTCGAGCGCTGCGGCCAGCGACTGCGCGCCGCCGAGCACCTCGCCGAGCTTGTCCTTCAGGATCTGGGTGTAGAGCAGCTGCTTGGCGTATTTCCACTCATACAGCGCCTTGGCCTCGTCGAGGCCCTCATAGCACTGCAAGCGGATCATCTTCATGCCGCGCCAGGCGGCGATCGCCTTCGCCAGCTCGGTCTTGCCGACGCCGGCAGGGCCTTCGACCAGGATCGGCTTCTCGATCTGCTGCGACAGGTAGACTGCGGTCGCGATCTGCCGGCTCGCAATATAGCCTTGTGCGGCGAGGCCGCTTTCCACGGCCTCGATCGAGGCGGTGGGCCTGGTGTCAGCCACGAGGATCAGCTCCGAATTTGCCTTGAACTCGGACCTGTTCTGCGCCCGTTGCGGGCAAAGCACAAGGCTCGTTTGGCCCGCAACGGCGAGGAGACCAAAGGCTGGGGTTAGCACATGGTTCCGGGGTATTCCGCCGAGCGCAATACCTAAAACCGTAGTCCGGATGAAGCGAAGCGCAATCCGGGACAGACGATCCGCGGAGCGTGTCCACGGAGAGCGCTGCCCCGGATTTCGCTGCGCTCCGCTACGAAACAGACGCGCAGCCCGGGGGCACTCTGCGCTCCGGCAGTCTTACCCCGCGCAGCTCTTCACGAAATCCTTGCGCTGCGGGCCGACGATCTTTTGGTCGATCGCCAGCTTCAGGCAGTCGAGATGCGCCTGCGCCATGCAGAGTTGCATCTGGTCGTGCCGTTCCTGACCCTTCAGCGCCTTCGCCGCGCTCTGGCAGGCTGCGCGCTTTGCACCAGGCACTGGCGCCGTGGACGTGCTCTGTTGCGCGGGAGCCGTTGCCGGCGCTGGGGCTGAGGTTGATTGCGCGAACGCTGCGACCGAGACCAGCAGCGAACTGGCCGAGACCAGGGCGACGACGAGACGTTTCATGGGATGTGCCTCCGCGGGCATGATCCGGAGAAACGGGCGTCGGTTTTCCGGAACGTCATGCTCAGACCAGGAAAGGATCATGATGCGATCTTGCGATCGCGCCGTGATCCACGGGGAGGCCGACAATTAGAGGCCGCCGCCTGAATGCGGAGTGAATGTGCGGGGAAACCGCTTCACCTCAGCGTGAGGCCGGTCGCGGCTTCGAGCTCGGAGATCGCCTGCGCGGCGGTCGCGACCTTGATCGTGGTCATGCCCATCTCGCGTGCCGGCTTCAAATTGACGCCGAGATCGTCGAGATAGACGCAGTTCGCAGGATTCACCTCGAGCGTCTCCACCATCATCCGGTAGATGCGCGGATCGGGCTTGCGCAAGCCGATCTTCGCAGACTCGATGACGTGGTCGAACAGCGCCATCACCTCGGCAACATAGAGCGTGCGTCCGCTGTGGCTGCCGATCGCATTCGACGGCAGATTGTTGGTGATGCAGCCGGTCTTGAATTTGGCCTTGATGCGCTTCAGTGTCTCGACCATCTCGGGGCGCAGGTCACCGGAGAGCAGCGGCAGCACGTCCTTGCCGCGCACCTCGGCGCCGAGCGCCTTCGATTCCGTCGCGAACAGCGCATCGAACGCGTCGATCCCGATCTCGGCGCGCTCGAACTTGGCCCAGGCGTTCTCGAGATGGTTGGCGGCGTTGGTGCGGCGGATGATGTCGATCGGCAGGCCGCGCTCGGTCTCGTAGCGCGCGAATGCCTCGAACGGCGAGGTGGTCAAGACGCCGCCGAAATCCCAGATCACTGCCTCGATCATCAATGTCCTGCCCGTTGCAAAGCGGCGCCTTCGCCTCGGGTCGTCCGGCCGTTTGACCGAAGACAGGGAAACGCGCGTTACGCCTTCTTTATTGGAATTGCCGCCGGTCAGGCAAGCCGACAGTTTGCGGCAAACTCCGCAGCGCGGAACGGGCTCACCAGACCATCGGAACCAGGCGATAACGCACGCGCCCGAGATATTCGGCATAGCCGTCGAGCTCGGCGGTGAGCATCCGCTCCTCCATCATCGACCTCAGGCCGAGCAGCGCCGCCATGACCGGCACGATGACGAGGCCATACCAGGATCCGAGCAGCAGCGGCGTGCCGACATAGGTCAGCAGGCCGCTGGCATAGATCGGGTGCCGCACATAGGCGTATGGCCCGGTGGTCACCGCGGAATGCCCGCGCTCGCGCTGGATCTTCACGACCGGCGCGGCGTAGCTGTTTTCGCGATAGGTCCGGTAGACGATGTAGAACGATGCGGCGATCATCAGCGCGCCGGCGCATTGCAGCCAGAACGGGACGAGCGATGCCTGGTACCGCACCGCGTCGAGTGCCATCAGCGGCAGCCATGTCAGCCACAACAGCGGCATGATCGTCGTGATGACGCGATCCCAGCCCGCCTGACCGCGTGCGGTTCGCCGCTCCGCCAGCAGACCCGGATCATGTCTGGCGAGCCAGGCCTCGGTGATCAGCCCGCCGATTGTGATCTCGAGCAGGAACACCCAGGCGCCGGCCCATCGCGTGGTGCCGGCCGCGAGAAACAGGAGTGTCCCGAGGCCAACGCATGTGAAGGCGGCGCGGCGCAGATTGATGCGAGGGGGACTATCGTTGTTCATGTCTCTCTCCGGCGAGCGGCAACGGCCGCGCCGCCGGATCGGGAGGACCGTTGCGAGGGTAGCAGATCGAAGCGCAGCGGAGACCAGGTCACGGTCTGCGGGTCCAGTTTCGCGCCTGCCCGGAATAGACCTTGCTCGACAGCGTGCGTGCCGTGGGATCGAGCAGGATCTTCATCGCGGTATTGAGCCGCGCCTCCGCATGCGGCGAGCCGTCATGGCGCATCTGCTGCGGAGCACCCGGGCCCTGCGGCGGCGCCATATAGGCCGGCGTTGTCGGTGGAGCGGGCGTGGTAGCGATCTTCGGACGGGCGACAACAGCTGCCTCCAACGGCGTCCGCGCGTCGGCAGCGCTTGACGCTGCGGATACTGCTTCGGCCTGCGGCGGCGAGGCGGCGCCGTCGGATCCGGATTTGCGGGGCGTTCTTGCCATGGCATCGGCTCCATAGTTCGGTGATGACGATGATTTCAGGATTCGGAGGTCAGGATTTGTCCTCGTCGGATGTGGTGCGTTTGGCGATGATCGGGTTGCGGTCGCTGATCGCGGCGAGCAGCGAGGCGTGGGTCACGACTGACGACACGACGATCTTGCCGGAGGGCTCGATCCGGCGACCGTTCTGCTGCTGTTGCTGCGGGCTCCTGGCGGTGGATTTCTGCATCATGTCGGCCTCCTCGAGATGGGGTGGGGCCCGACAGCGCCGGGCCCCGAGTTTGGCGATCAGATGCCGAAGGCACCGAGGACGCCCGGCAGCGCCTGCACGACGCCGCCGACGATGTCCTGCCAACCCTGCGGGTTGACCGACCCGTTGGCCGCCACTTCGGCAATCCGCTTCGGACCGCGCTCGATGCCCTCACACTGGATCGGGCTACGCACGCTGCCGAAGGTCTCAAAGTCGTTCCTTGCGTACATGTTCAGCTCCTTCTTTCGGTTTGAATTGACGGCAACGACCGGAGGTGGGCACCGACCGGGGCAGCCGTCGCTGGACGTCGCCCAGGGGATCGCTCATCGCGTCGATCCCCTGGACCACGTGACGCCAACTCGCGCCACGTTCTGCTCTCCTCCGGACGCAGAGGAGCAATCGCGTCAATAGACCTTCCACTGCCGCAGCGGTCCGACCGCCACTGGCACCACGTCGCTGACGTCGATCGTGTACTGATAGACTTCGCGCGCCTGGGTCAGGACCTGCGTCGGGTTGAAGAAGCGGTAGGTCACGTCGTGGCAATCCGAGTCCGGCCGGCAGATGACGCTCTGGTCGACCTCGACGGTGTCGAGCCGCAAGCCCTTCTTGGCGGCGTCGATGAAGATCTTCTGCGTGTTGTAGGCATTCATCGCCGAATAATTCAGCGCGCGGTCCTGCGGCGAGAGACCGACATTGCGGAACTCGTTGTAGATCCGCTCGAGGAAGCCCTGGGCATCTTCGGGCCACTGATCGGAGTGGGGCCCGAACAACGTGAACAGATCCCATTGATAGAAGCCGCGCCAATCGGTCACCAGCGTCGGCACGACCGTGCCGTTGAGCAGCTTGGTCGTGTTGTTGCTGTCGACCCAACCGGCCATCGAGACCCGCGCAACGCCGCCGGGCCCCGGGAATGCCGGGCGCGTCGGCGGCGGCTCGCCGGGGGCGGGAGCCGACATCGTGGCGATCGCCAGGGTGCGGGTCGTCGCCGGATCGTCGTGCGAGACCTCCTGGTGCCACAGCGCGAGAATCAGCGCGGCGAAGAAGCCGAGACCGAACACATCGAGCGGCTTGATCGCGTAGATCGGGATCGAATCGATCGTCATCGTCCAGGTGATGGCGTCGGCGTCCGGGAAGTTGTTGCCGGCACCGGCCGGCGTTGCGCTCTCGCCTTCGGCCTGGTTCAACAAATAGCGCGCCATGATCGCCGGATTGTACGGCGCCGAGGTATCGCCGGAGCGGTCGCGATCGGGGCCGAACACCGGATCGCCGCGTCCGATCAGGCTGTCGCGCCAGTTGGCGATCGACTGCACGAAGTAATCGAGGCGGGCTTCCTTGCCGAAATCGTAGAACAGCCGGCCGATCGGGAAGGCGAGTTGACCGGTGGACTCGGCCGTAGCTCCCCGCGGACGCATGCCGCCGCCGCAGCCGCAGCTCTTCTCGCTGGTTCGAACCGCGGGTGCTTCATACATCGGCAGCGCCTGCGGCATTGCGACCGCAGGCGCGTTGCTCGGCATCAGCGCGGGCATCTGCTGCGGCTGCATCCAGGTTTGCGGCATCATGCCGGCCATCGGCATCGCCATCTGCGGCATCATCATCGGCGGCATGACCATTTGCGGCGCCGGTGCCGGCATCCAGACCATGTCGCCGCCCGGATGGGGAGCGTGATACGGATACGGCACGGGCGCTGCGATTGGCGCGGCGACGACGCCGTGATCAACGGGGACGGCCATGGCCGCAGGTGCTGCCGGTGCGGCGGGCTGCGCCTCGCTTGGCATGATCCCGGCGCTGCTTCGCAGGACCAAGCCGTCCGGCCCGAATATGCGCGGAGCCGATGGTGCAGACATTGCTGATAGATCTCCCATGGAACCCTCTCTGGTTGCAGTTGGCTGAGCGGCGGATGACGGTTGGAGGAAAGGGCGCGCGGACACTCCCCAGAAGCGGGGAGACGCGGCCGTGGCACCCGACGGCATGACGGCGTCCGCCTGCTCGCCAAGCAGGGCGGCGACAGCCGCGGGAATATCGAGCCGTCCGGCGAGACAGCGCGAGGCGCTGCCGTCGCTCCGGCAGGGCGCCGCGCTCTCGAGCAGCGCGGCACGGACAGCTTGCGGATCGGCCTTGCGCCCGTTCTGGCGCAGGCATGAGAGCAGCAGCGCGGCGACGCCGGTGACGATCGGCGCAGCGAAGCTGGTTCCGGACCGGAGAATGACGTTGCGGACCGGCGAGGCGCCGGCGATGTTCTCGCCCGGCGCCAGGATGCCGTTCTCGAGATAGGCGTCGCCGAAATTGCTGAAGGGCAGCGGATTGCCGGCCAGATCGCACGCGCCGACCGCCAGCACCGAGGCGAGGCTACCCGGCACCTGAACGCAGCGGCAGCCGTCATTACCGGCGGCGGCGACGATCAGCTTTCCGGCGCGTTCGCAGGCGCGGACCGCGTCGACGAGGATGCGGTCGGCCTGTCCTGTCGCGGATTGCTGGCCGCTGCTGATGTTGATGACGTCGGCGCCGGCGGCGAGCGCCTGGTTGATCGCGAGCGCCAGGGTGCTCTGCGAGGACGACTCGATCTGCCCGGCGGCATTCTCGCGATAGATCGAGAACACGGTCGCGCTGCAATTCGGCGCGACGCCGAGCACCGGGCTGCCGGATGTGCCCATCAGCACGCTGGTGACATGCGTGCCGTGCTCGGACTGGATCGTCGGCGAGGACGGCGCGACGAATTCGCCGCCCATGGCGACGCGGGCCTGCCTGAGCGAGGGATGATTGAGATCGACCGGACCGTCGATGATGGCGATCTTCACCGCGGGGTCGCCACCCGACGTTCTCTGCCATAAGGCAGTCAGACCAGCGATGTCGGCAACTGGATTCATGAAATCAATCCTGGCCGGTCTGCTGCGAATTCGTGCAGCCGATCCGCCTTCCACGGCAATCTGCAATCACGCAGCGATCGAAAGAGCGGCGTGTCGGTGCGTTGGTGCTGTTGTGGCAGGTGTGTTGCGAAAGGCCTATTCGCCGCGATGGGTCAAAAAGGATCGGGCCGATGATGCGGATCGACCGATCCAGGAGATCGACCCTGCGCGTCGAAAGATCGATCAAAGGATTTAGTCGGGATCTGTCTCACGGCGTGATGCGCACGCAAGCGTGCAAAGCCGCGCCGCATCTGCGCACCAATGCGTGCGCGTGCTGCCGTCAGCCGAATACGGAATTCAGGTGGTGTGTGTCAGTCGAGCTCGCGGCGACGGTCGAGAGCCGGCGCAGATGATGCGATCCATGGCGCTTCGCGGACCCGCCGCATCGCCTGCGCCCGGCGCGGCAGGCCGAGCTTCTGCAGCACGTGATGGACGTGGTGCTTGACGGTCGCAAGGCTGAGGTTGAGATCGCGCGCGATCTCCTTATTCGACATGCCTTGTCCGATGAGCTTGAGAACCTCGCTCTCGCGGCGCGTCAGTCCCTGGTCCGCGTCGATCGTATCGCTCTGGCGCTCCATGCAGAACAGCGCGCGCAGCAGGCCGCCGGAAATCTCGGCGCTGCAGGCGAGCCGCCCCGATGCGACGTCCGACAGCGCGCGGCAGAGCTCGTCGAAGCTGGCATTCCGCGAAATATAGCCGCTGAACCCGGCCCGGCCGCAGCGAACCACGTCGCGCCGGTCCTCGTTGAGGCCGAGCGCGACCAGGGCGATGTCGGCATGCTCGCTCGCGATCACGCGCACCTCGTCGAGATCGATGCCCTGTGTGACGTCGATCAGGATGACATTCACACGGCCGGTCTCGAGCGCCGCGCGGAGGCCGGCAAGGTCGGAAACCGCCGCCTCGACGGCAAACTCGGCGTGGTTCTGGAAACTCGAGGTAAGCCCCTCGCTGAACAGCCTGATCGGCGTGACGACCGCGATCCTCATCATTATCCTCGAACTCAACGAAATGGCGGATGGAAAAGCCGTCTGGTGGTCGACGGCACCGGCATCCAGAAAGTCAAGAAGGTAAGTATGCGGTATGCTGCCAGAGGTTGTATTGTTATCGAGCCGAAATTACGGCCAGGATCAAGAGATGCAGTTCACATTCGGGCGTCGTGCCGACAGCACCATGCACGGTACATGTCTCGGATCTCGCGGCAAAGCGACGATGCGAAGCGCGTGCGCACCAGGGCGCGGCGGGAAATCCGGCGGTGACTTCAATGCCGTAGTCGTCGGCGGCTAGATATTTAGATAATTGACGCATGCAGGCGCGGATGCTCTGTACAATATTGCGTGTTCACCGGGGCCGAGTGCGAGCGACGCAATGCCGCGCCTCGGATGTGCTCAATTCCGATGCAGATCGACAGGGTTCCATGACGAATTTGATTCGAGCGACGGCCTTTCTCACCATGCTGATGGCAGCGCCGGCCTTCGCCATCGTCGGTGGCGGCGCGCCGTCGACCGACGGCGTCGCGCGCTCCGTCGTCACCATCGTCGGCTCCCGCGGCAATTTCTGCACCGGCGCGCTGATTGCGCCGAAGGTGGTGCTGACCGCGGCGCATTGCGTGCAGCCCGGCGCCGACTACAAGACCGTCGAGTACGGCGCGGACCGTCAGCCCAAGCTGCAGGACGTCAAGACGGTTGCGATCCATCCCGGCTTCCGGATGCAGGCGATGATCAATCATGTCGCGACCGCCGATGTCGCGCTGCTGCAACTTGCGGTGCCTTCCGCAGGCAAGGCGCCGGCCGCACTCGGCATGCCCAATATTCCGATCCAGGTCGGCGGCCGCTTCACCGTCGCAGGCGTCGGTGTCACCGTCCGCGGCGACGGCAAGAGCGGGGGCAGCATTCGGGTCGCCGGTCTGATCGCGAGCGGCAAGCCCGGCACGCTGCAGATCCGTCTCGTCGACCCGGTCGGGCAGGGCGTGCGCGACGGGCTCGGCGCCTGCACCGGCGATTCCGGCGCGCCCGTGTTCGAGGACAAGCAAAGCGGGCCGGTCATCGTCGGCGTGGTGAGCTGGTCCACCGGCCCGAACGGCACCGCCGGCTGCGGCGGCATCACCGGCGTGACGCCGCTCACGCTCTATCGCGACTGGGTGATGCAGACCGCGCTGCAGTGGGGCGCGAGCTTTTAGTCGCGGCGCGGATCGAGCTGCCGGCGAAACTTTGTAGTTCCGTCATCCTGAGGAGCGCGTAGCGCGTCTCGAAGGATGAACGGCCCCGACTGTGGCCGATTCGTCCTTCGAGGCTCGCTGCGCTCACACCTTGTACTGGAAGGCTCTGCTATCTTTGTTGCGTTCCGCAAGGAATGGCTCGATCCGGGTGGCCACCCGGATCGAGCCGGTCGATCGTCGGATCGTTTGCACCACAGTCTGCCTGG
>NZ_LGHK01000231.1 GCF_001908235.1 Bradyrhizobium sp. NAS96.2 | reverse complement strand
GATCGCCATCAAGGGCCTGCCCACGCTGCTCACGGCACTCCGGCCATCCGCAGCCTGAGCCGCGCGCTTGGTCACTCAATACTCCCCGCGCCGGGCCGACTTTTTGCACGGCCTGTTTCGCCAGGACGACGATGAGGACAGTTCTCGCACGGTGCGTTGCGGCACCATTGCCTACGCATCACCTCACCGCGTCATCGCCCGGCTTGACCGGGCGATCCAGTACGCCGCGGCTCATCGATTCAACAACGGCCGCCTCTGGAATACTGGATCGCCCGCTTTCGCGGGCGATGACAGTGTGCGTGGGGACGTAGCTTCGCATTCTAGCGACGTGATCTGTCCGAGCTCTGCGTTGGTGGGTCTTGCAGGCTCACACCACCTTCCTCTCCGCAGCCGTCTCGGCGTCCCCCGTATTTGCCGTGCCTGTCGGCTCGATCAGCAACAGATGCACCTCTTCACGCGCGACGGGGCGATGCTCGACGCCCTTCGGCACGATGTACATCTGGCCTTGCCTCAGCGTGACGGTGCGGTCGCGCAGCTCGATGTCGAGTACGCCTTTCAGCACCAGGAAGAAGTCGTCGGTGTCGTCGTGCTTGTGCCAGACGAACTCGCCCTGCACCTTCACCACCATGACGTCGCAGGCGTTGAATTGCGCGACGGTGCGTGGCGACCAGTGATCGGAGAATGTCGACAGTTTCTGCGAGAGATCGATCGCGTCGCTCATGATGCCTCCGGGTCGGGCCCGTTAGCTCAGCGGCGCGACACACTCAATGCACGCCCCTCAACTTCGGCGGATATGATGTCGACTCGTTGTGCCCGTTGATATCGCAATGCGCTTCGCCGTTGGCGGCCTTGCGCTCCAGCAATTCCCGTTCGGCCTTGTACCAGAGCTGATCCATCTGGCCTGGCGGCTCTCCGGCGTCCTTCCACAGCTCGTAGGCGCGGGTCCGGATCTCCTGCTCGGTGGGACCTCTCATGGGCGGCTCCCTCAATTTGAGACATCAAACTGTTTGAGAGTGGAACAGCCAGCATAGCGCAAGGTTCCAAGGCGCGCGAGATGCCGCACTGCCAACGGCACGCGCGATCTGTGCACAAGCCCAGCGTGCCCAAGGAAAGGCCCCAGCCAAGGGGGCACGGGCTGAGGCCAAAGTCTTTCACCAATGAAATCGAAGCGTCACGCGATCAGCAGCCAGGCAACGCAGACGATGAGGGCGATGAACGACGCCCCCGCAAAGCCGAGGAAGCCGTAGTCCAATGTGTCCATGTGGTCCGGGTGGTCCGGTCGGAACATGACCGCAGTCTGAGCCCGGATCGGCGTGGCCGCATTCACATATGCATGTCAGCAAGGGTGCCCTAATTCCCCCGCCGCCAGACGAACGGCCCCAGCGAGGCGCCTCCTCTTCGGCATGCGGTCCATCTTGCGGCGGCAAGCTACCCCTTCAGAGGTATGAAACCTTTGCGGTTTCACGCAGACCAACCCTTATCAGGATTTTGCCACGACCCTCCTGGGGCTAGAGACAGCGCCGCTCGCAGGTATTTTAAGCGGGCGGCGTTGGGCTGTCAGGCAGGCCTCACCCGATCGGGCACCGGGACCAGCCCCCTACTCCGCCGCCTGGCGCACGTGACGCGCGGTCGGGGTGCGCATCGTCACCAGCTCTTCGGACGCGGTCGGATGCAGCGCGATGGTGGCGTCGAAGTCGGCCTTGGTCGCCTTCATCTTCACGGCGATCGCAACGGCCTGGGTGATCTCGGCGGCGGCATCGCCGACGACGTGGCAGCCGAGCACGCGATCGCTCGCGCCGTCGACCACGAGCTTCATCAGCACGCGGGTGTCGCGGCCGGACATCGTCGCCTTGATCGGGCGGAAATCGGTCTTGTAGATGTCGACGTGGGCAAACTGCGCCCGCGCCTCTTGCTCCGTCAGGCCGACGGTGCCGACCTCGGGCTGCGAGAACACCGCGGTCGGGATCGTCGCGTGGTCGACCTGCACGGGGCGCTTGCCGAACACGGTGTCGGCGAAGGCATGGCCCTCGCGGATCGCGACCGGGGTCAGATTGGTGCGGTGGGTGACGTCGCCGACCGCATAGATGTTGTCGACCGAGGTCTTCGACCAGCCGTCAACCTGGATGCCGCCATTGGCGGGATTGATGGCGACGCCCGCGGCTTCAAGTCCGAGCCCCTTCACATTGGGATGCCGGCCGATCGCGAACATCACCTGGTCTGCGGCGATGCTCGAGCCGCCGGATAGATGTGCGGTGAAATCACGGCCGTGCTTGTCGACCTTGGTCACCGTGCAGCCGGTGATGATGGTGATGCCGCGCTTCTCCATCTCGGCCCGGACATGCTTGCGGACGTCCTCGTCGAAGCCGCGCAGGATATTGTCGCCGCGATAGATCACGGACACGTCGGAGCCGAAGCCCGCGAAGATGCCGGCGAATTCCAGCGCGATGTAGCCGCCGCCCTGGATCACGATCCGCTTCGGCAGCTCTTTCAGATGAAACGCCTCGTTGGAGGAAATCACATGCTCGATGCCGGGAACGGCCGGCCCGTGATTGGGTGCGCCGCCGGTGGCGATCAGGATGTACTTCGCGGTCACCTTCTGGCCGGTCGCGAGGCGGATGGTGTGGGCATCCTCCAGCACCGCGCGGGTCTTCACGATCTTGGCGCCCGACTTCTCGACATTGCTGGTGTAGGCGCCCTCGAGCCGGGCGATCTCCTTGTCCTTGTTGGCGACGAGGGTAGCCCAGTCGAACGAGACCTGGCCGATGCTCCAGCCGAAGCCGGCCGCATCCTCGATCTCCTGGTGGACGTGGCTGCCGATCACGAACAGCTTCTTCGGCACGCAGCCGCGGATCACGCAGGTGCCGCCCATCCGGTACTCTTCGGCGACCATGACCTTCGCGCCGTAATTGGCGGCGATGCGGGCGGCACGGACGCCGCCCGAACCACCACCGATGACAAACAGGTCGACGTCAAACTCGGCCATGGGTACCTCTCTCTTCGCCCTCGCCCCGCAAGCGGGGCGAGGTCATACGGAGCGCATCAGAGCACTCGAAAACGCATCGGATATCCTTAGATATCCTTGCCGCGCTTCTTCATCTCGGCCTTGAACTGGCCATTCACGATCGTGCCGAACTGCTGCGCCCACTGCTGCATATATTGCAGCGAGCCGTTGATTGCAGTGGGCTCCGCGGTCAAAAGCTTCTGGCCGAGCGGCGTCTTGTAGAACGTCACGAGGTCCTTGAGCTCCTGCTCGGTGAACTCGGCGGCGTAGATCTGCGCCATGCCGTCGCCGATCTCCTTCTCGCTGCCCGCGAACTGCTTGGCGACGATCACCGCGACCTCGTCGAGATCCTTCTGGTAGTTCAGGTACTGCTGCAGCAGGCCGGTCTTGGTCTTCTCGATGATTCCCGGAACGGCGCCGGAATACATCACGGCCACGTTCTTCATCGTCAGGATTTCCTTGGCGGCCGCAATCGCCGCGGGGGTCGACTGCTTGACCTTCGGCATGGGGGGCAATTGCTGCTGCGCCATGGCCGGCGCCGCCGCGAGCGCCAGTCCAGCCGCCAGGGCCGCTGCCGACAAAAGTCCCGAAAAACGCTTCATTCCAAGTCTCCTTGCTTGCGGCGCTATCGCCGTTCAACAACCCGAATTCCCTGCGCGCCGGCCAGAACGGCGACGCTGCCAAGCCCGATGAACAGGCCATGTTCGACCACGCCCGGAATGACGCTGAGCAAACCAGCAAGACGCGGCGGGTCGCCGATCCGGCCGAGATGCGCATCGACGATCCAGTGGCCGCCATCGGTGACAAAAACGTGACCGTCCTTGCCCTTGCGAATGACCATTTGGCCGGACACGCCGGCCTCGGCGAACGCCCGCGCCATCGCCGCCTGCGTCGCGGCGAGCCCGAACGGGATCACCTCGACCGGCAGCGGAAAGCGGCCGAGCACGTCGACCCATTTGCTGTCGTCGGCGATCACGATCATGCGATCACTGGCCGCCGCGACGATCTTCTCGCGCAGCAGCGCGCCGCCGCCGCCCTTGATCAGATTGAGCGCGGGATCGATCTCGTCGGCGCCATCGATGGTGAGGTCGAGATGGTCGATCTCGTCCAGCGTGGTCAGCGGCACGCCGCAGCGGATCGCGTCGGCCCGGGTCGCCTCCGAGGTCGGCACGCCGATCACCTTCATGCCGGAGCGGACCTTCTCGCCGAGCAGCTCGACGAAATGCTTGGCGGTCGATCCGGTGCCGAGCCCGAGCTTCATGCCGTCACGCACCTCTTCGAGCGCGCGCGCCGCCGCCTGGCGTTTCAGTGCGTCCATGTCCACGGCCGATAGCCCCTCGGTTGTCCGTTACGGGCACGCCATCGGGCGGCCCGGCGGGCGCATATCTAGCCTCGATTCACGGACAGGAATAGCGCCATCCGTGCCCGTCTTTAGGCCGAAACGGCGTCCATCGCGGCCAAAATCGCCGCAAAACGGTCCTCGACCTCGGCTCGCATCCCGGGGTGGGTGAAAATGTAGAACTGGTCGTCGCGGATCGCGGCCAGCACTTGGGCCGCAACCAAGGACGGGTCGAGACCGGCCTCCAGGCGGCGCGCGATCTCGGCGATGAGCGCGGCTGCGGGGCTGTCCGGAGCATGCTGGCGCGGCGGGCCGTATTGCTCCGGGCGGTTGCGCCCGCTCTCGCCGATCCGGGTCCGCACATAGCTCGGACAGAGCACGCTGACGCCGATCCCGAGCGGCTTCAGTTGCGCCGAAAGCCCTTCGGAGAGGCTGACGACGGCGAATTTGGACGCCGAATACGGGCTCACGCCGAGCCCCGCATTCATGCCGGCCATCGACGCCGTGTTGACGATATGGCCGCCCTCGCCGTGCGCGCGGATGTGCGGCAGGAAGCTCCGGATGCCGTGCACCACGCCCATCAGATTGACGTCGATCACCCAGCGCCAGTCGTCGACCGAGATCTGGTCGATGCCGCCGCCACCCGCGACGCCGGCATTGTTGCAGACGACATGGACCTTGCCGAAAGCGAGGAACGAGGCCTGCGCCGCGCCGTCGACGCTGCCGGGGTCAGCGACGTCGCAAACCACGCCGCGGACATCTGCGCCGCCGGCGCGCAGCGCATCGACGGCTTTGTCGAGCGCGCCGGTTTCGATGTCGGCGAGCATCACCTTCATGCCCTCGCGCGCGAACGCGGTTGCCATGGCCAGTCCGATTCCGTTGGCCGCGCCGGTGACAAAAGCGGCTTTTCCGCCGAGTTCCCGCATCGGAGCCTCCTTTTTTGCGCGACACTAGCATCTTCTCTTGCAACGTGCGGCGCTGCCCGATAGCGAGAGACAGATGTCCGCCTCCTCTCCCCCCATCATTGTGTTCGATCTCGACGGCACGCTGGTCGACACCGCGCCTGACCTGATCAGCGCACTCAACCATGTGCTCGACCGCGAGGGTCTGCGGCCGGTGCCGCTGTCCGCGGCCCGCAACATGATAGGCGCCGGCGCGCGCAAGCTGCTCGAGCGCGGACTCGAGGTGGAAGGACGCGTGGTCAGCCTCGCTGACCTCAATCGTCTGACCCAGGATTTCATCGACTTCTACGCCGAGCACATCGCCGACGGCTCACGTCCGTTCGAGGGGCTGGAGACCGCGCTCGACCGGCTCGCGGCAAAGGGCCACCAGTTTGCGGTCTGCACCAACAAGCTGGAGTGGCTGTCGAAGCTGTTGCTCGACCGGCTCGGTTTGACGCCGCGCTTTGCCGCGATCTGCGGCCAGGACACGTTCGGCGTCGCCAAGCCAGATCCGGCGTTCCTGCGCGAGACGGTGGTCCGCGCCGGCGGCAGGCTGCCCGGCGCTATCATGGTCGGCGATGCCGGTCCCGATGTCGGGGTTGCCCGGCGCGCCAACGTCCCGGTGATCGGGGTCGATTTCGGCTACACCGACGTCCCGATGACCGAGCTGAAGCCGGATCGGTTGATCAGCCATATGCGCGACCTGCCGGACGCAATCGCCAGCCTGATCGCGGCATAAGTTTTTCGCAACACATTGATATCGCTCGGCAATATTTTGCCATGCGATTTTGCCATTAACCATCCTTTAACGAACAGGCCTCCCCCTGTTGCGCCTCTGTTCCGACGCTCCTATGGTCGGCCCGGGGATTGTGGCTGATTGCCGCATTAGAGTGTGGATCATGCGTCGTATCATCGTGATTGCGGCCGCCGGGCTGAGCCTGGCCGGCTGCTCCTCCTTCTCATTGGATTCGTTCAAGTCAGCACCGCCGCCAATGCAGGTGCAGATGGATTCGAACCCGCAAGGCGCCGACGCCGTGACGTCGATCGGACCGGGCTGCAAGACGCCCTGCTCCGTGTCGATCCCAGCGCCGGAGAGCAACTTCACCGTCACCTTCAACATGCCCAAGTTCCAGCCGGCGACGGTGCCGGTGACCGTGACCCGCACGCCGGGCGACTTCACCAGCCCGGCCACCACCACGCTCGATCCGAGCCCGGTGTTCGCCGAGTTGCAGCCCGCCGGTCCGCCGCCGCGCGCGCACAAGCCGCGGCCGAAGCGGAAGAAGCCGAAGCCGGCTGCTGCTGCCGCGGC
>NZ_LGHK01000230.1 GCF_001908235.1 Bradyrhizobium sp. NAS96.2 | reverse complement strand
CCCACTCAGGTCACTCACCCCTTTTTCAGTCAGGCTCTCAGGATGACGGGGAGACATGGATGCTCGGGTCAAGCACGGGCATGACAGGCAGAGAAATGGTGGCCGACGCTGCTAAGGAAATTCAAATGACGCTATCGACGCCGACCGCAATGCCGAGCCACGACAGTACGGTCGACAAGAAGAACATCACCCGCCTGATCGTCGCGACCTCGGTCGGCAATGCGCTCGAGTGGTACGACATCTCGGTCTACGCCTATTTCGCGGTCTACCTCTCCAGGGCGTTCTTCCCGGCCAATGATCCGACCACCTCGCTGCTACTGACCTTCGGTAGCTTCGGCCTGTCGTTCCTGATCCGCCCGATCGGCGGCGTCGTGCTCGGCGCCTATGCCGATCGTCACGGCCGCAAGGCGTCGCTGATGCTCTCGATCGTGCTGATGACGTTTGGCACGCTGGTGCTGGCGCTGATGCCGACCTTCGAGACGATCGGCATCCTGGCGCCGATCACGGTGATGCTGGCGCGGCTGGTGCAGGGCTTTTCCGCCGGCGGCGAGTTCGGTTCCTCGACCGCCTTCCTGGTCGAGCACATGCCGGAGCGGCGCGGCTTCGTGGCGAGCTGGCAGTTCGCGAGCCAGGGCGTCAGCGGCCTGCTGGGCGCGGGCTTCGGCGCGCTGCTGACCTCGCTGATGAGCCCAGAGGATCTGCAATCCTGGGGCTGGCGGCTGCCGTTCCTGTTCGGCGTGCTGATCGGCCCGGTCGGCATCTACATCCGCAACCATGTCGATGACGCAACGCCGCCGCCGGCGGCGAAGCAGGAATCGCCGGTCAGGGAGGTGTTCGCACGGCAGATGCTTCCCACGATCCTTGCGATCGGCGCGCTCGCGGTGTCGACCGCGGTGAACTATCTGATCGTCTACATGCCGACCTATGTGGTGAAGACGCTGAATCTGGAGCCATCAGTCGGCTTCATCGCCGCATTCGCCGCGCAGACGGCGGTCGCGCTGCTGGCGCCGATCGCGGGCTTCGTCTCCGACAAGATCGGACGCACCACGCACATGATCCTGTTTGCGCTGCTGCTGCTGGTCTCGATCTTCCCGGCCTTCCTGCTGCTGACCGGCAAGCCGACGCCTGTTATCATCCTGCTCGGTGTGCTCTGGCTCGGCGTGCTCAAGTCGCTGTATTACGGGCCGCTGGCCGCGCTGATGTCGGAGCTGTTTCCGCCGGCGACGCGTGCGACCGGGCTCGGCCTCAGCTACAATATTGGCGTCACATTGTTCGGTGGCATGGGGCCGGCGATCATGACCTGGATGGGCGGCTTTGCGCTGATCGGTGAGCTCGCGCCGGGCTATTATCTCACCGCGGTCTGCATCCTCAGCCTCGGCGCGCTCTTCACCATTCGCAGGATGCGGCTGGCGTAGCATGATCCGGAAAAGTGCGAAGCGGTTTTCCGAAAAGATCATGCTCAAACAAGAAGCTGCGCAGCAGATTTCGTGAAGCGAAATTCGAATGCCGCTATTGCTGCAAAGCAGCGTAGATGGTCGATATCAAAGTTTCATCTGACGAAAGTATACGGTGTCCGCTGCACATCATCCGTTTTAGGATGATGTCCGCCGGGCGCATCTCTTCGTGCCCGGTTCAGGATTTTGGAAGAGGCAAGGAAGGCCAGGGCATGAACGCCTCCACGACTGCGACCGCACGGACCAGCCGCAAGAGGCCATTGCCGGAGCCGGGCCAACCCGACAAGTTCAACGCGATCCAGAAGGTCTGCGCGATCCTGCGCGTGCTGGCGCAGCGCTCGCCGTTGCGGCTGACCGACATCGCCGACACCACCTCGCTGAACAAGGCGACCGCGCTGCGCATCCTCAATTCGCTGATCGAGGAAGGTTTCGTCAGTCGGGTCACTGGCGCCAAGACCTATGAACTCGGCCAGGAGGCGCGGGTGATGGCGGTCGGCGCGCGCCGCTCGGTCGACATCGCCGAGCTGGCGCAGCCGAGCCTGTTGCGGCTGTCGGAGCGCTCGGCTGACACGGCGCTGTTGTCGGTGCGATCCGGTGTCGAGGCGCTGTATCTGGCGCGTTCGGTCGGCAGCCACCCGCTGCAACCGAACTATCTGCAGATCGGCAGCCGCCGTCCGCTCGGCGTCGGCGCCGGTGCACTGGCGCTGTTGGTCTGGCTGCCGGATGCCGAGATCGAGGCCGTGATCGAGGTGATCGTGCCGCGGCTGGCGAAGTCGCCGCGCATCACCCCAAAATTCCTGCGCGAGCGGATCGCAGTGGCGCGCAAGGCCGGCCACACCGTGCTGCTCGACGCTGCATTCCCCGGCATGGGTGGCGTCGGCGTTCCGGTCCGCGACGATGCCGGCGAGGTGGTCGCCGCGCTGTCGATCGGCGCAGCCACCGACCGCATCCGCCGCCGCGAAACCGAGCTCGCCGACATGCTGAAGAAGGAAGCCCAGGTGCTGGCCCGCGCGATGGCCCAGGCGCCGAAGAACGTGCGGTCCGCGAAGGGCGTGAGCTGACCGGATTGCGCGTCGGATTTGGCAGTTCCTGGCAGCAGGGCTTTGGGCGTGCCGGCCAGCGCGCTGACCGGGCGGATCCGTTTAATCAAGCGATTAATCTGAGGAACCCAAGGGTGTCAGCGGGTGTCAGCGGCTTGCGAGAACGGGCGGTTGCCGTCATCATGGCCGCGCTCGCCGAGGAAACCTGCCCAACAAGATGACGCTATCGCCTGACGCCACCGACGACGCTGTGACGACGGCGTTTGCCGGCCTTCCCGCATTGCTCGACCAGGCGCCTCGGCTGGTCTCGCGCGGCCGGCTGCTCGATTGCGACTGCCTGATCGGCCCGATGGCGCGGCCGTTTCATGCCGCGATCCGCACCGGGCGCATCGTCGAGCTCGTGCCTTCGCCGGTCCTGATGCGCTCGTGGCGCTTTTCCTATCGCGCGACGCCGCAGGCCTGGGCCGCCTATTGGCAGGCCGAGCCGAAACCCGGCTGGCAGGATTTGCTGGCGCTGACCAAGCGCGGCGAAGCCGTGCTGGAAGGCGATCTGCATCCCTTCATGGCGCATCTGCAATACTTCAAGGACCTGCTGGCGCTGCCGCGGCAGCATTTCGCGGCGACCGTATCATGAGCGGTACGATCATGAACGGCACCATCGAGCCGATGGTCGGCCGCTACGTTCACGTCGAGATCGGCGGCGAACTGCACCGCATCTATTTCGAGGAGAACGGCACGGGCATTCCGCTGGTCTGCCTGCACACCGCGGGATCAGACGCGCGGCAGTGGCGGCATCTGCTCGCGGATGCGCAATTTGCCGAAAATTTCCGCGTCATTGCCTTCGATATGCCCTGGCATGGCAAGTCGAATCCGCCGAAAAGCTGGACCGGCGATGAATACCAACTCACCACCGCGCGCTACACCGAGACCATCCGTGCCTTCTGCCGTGCATTGGGGCTGGAGAAGCCCGTCGTGATGGGCTGCTCGATCGGCGGCCGCATCGTGCTCAACCTCGCGATCGAACATGCCGCCGAGTTCCGGGCGCTGATCGGGCTCGAGGCTGCCGATTTCCAGGCGCCATGGTATGACACCAACTGGCTGAACCGTCCGGACGTTCACGGCGGCGAAGTCTGCGCGGCGCTGGTGTCGGGGCTGATTGCGCCGCAGAGCCCCGAAGCTGCGCGGATGGAAACGCTGTGGGGCTACAAGCAGGGCGGTCCCGGCGTGTTCAAGGGCGACCTGTATTTCTACCGTGTCGATGGCGACCTGCGCGGCCGCGTCGCGTCAATCGATACTAAAGTATGCAAGCTCTATTTGCTCACGGGCGAGTATGATTTCTCCTGCACGCCCGAGGACACAAGGCGGACAGCAGCGGCTATAGGGGGCGCCAGCGTCACGATCATGGAGCAGCTCGGTCATTTTCCGATGAGCGAGAATCCGGAACAGTTTCGCGGCTACATCGCACCCGTCCTCGCCGACATTCTCACGCAGTAAATCGATCGTTTCCACGAAGGAGTAGACGTATGACACGCAAATATCTCATCGGCTTCGCGCTCGCCGCCGCGCTCGGCGCGAGCCAGGCGCAGGCCGAGGAGCTGACCGGGACGCTGAAGAACATCAAGGAAACCGGCGCGATCACGCTCGGCTTCCGCGATTCCTCGATCCCGTTCTCCTATCTCGACGACAACCAGAAGCCCATCGGCTACGCGATGGACATCTGCTACAAGATCGTCGACGCCGTGAAGAAGGAGCTGAAGCTCGACAAGCTCGAGGTCAAGCTCAACCCGGTGACCTCAGCAACGCGTATCCCTCTGATGGCCAACGGCACCGTCGACCTCGAATGCGGCTCGACCACCAACAATGCCGAGCGCCAGAAGCAGGTCTGGTTCACCAACACCCACTTCCTGACCGCCAGCCGCTACGTCTTCAAGAAGTCGAGCGGGCTCAAGTCGATCGACGATCTGAAGGGCAAGACGGTGGTCTCGACCGCCGGCACCACCAACATCAAGCAGCTCACCGAAGCCAACGTCGCGCGCGGCCTCGGCGCCAACATCATCCCGGCCAAGGATCACGCCGAAGCCTTCCTGATGGTCGAGACCGACCGCGCGGTCGCCTTCGTGATGGACGACATCCTGCTCGCGAGCCTCGTCGCCGGCTCGAAGTCGCCGGGCGACTACGTCATCTCCAAGGATGCGTTCTCCAAGCCGGAGCCGTACGGCATCATGCTGCGCAAGGATGACGTGCAGTTCAAGAAGGTCGTCGATGCCGCCACCGCGGCGCTCTACACCAGCGGCGAAGGCGAGAAGATCTACGACAAGTGGTTCATGCAGAAGATTCCGCCGAAGGGCCTGACCCTCAACGTCGAGCTCGGGCCGGAGCTGAAGCACGAATTCGCCAAGCCGTCGGACTCGCCGGATCCGGATTCGTACAAGTAAGCTGCCGAGACCTCATGGTTCGAGGCGGCGCAATGCGCCGTCCACCGTGAGGGACCGGAGAACCAAGCGTGTCCGGCCATTTTTGGAGGAGAATGGCCGGACATTTGCATATCGTCGGCGCATCGCGTTTGGATGCGCAGACGTTGCCGTCAAGCGTGACCGGCAAGGCCTCGTGGGGGACCTGTGAACTATAATTGGAACTGGCACATCTTTCTCGAGCCGAACCCGATGGGGACCGGCACCTATCTCGACCTGTTGCTGTCGGGACTGGTGGTCACCGTCAAGGTGTCGGTGCTCGCCTGGATCATCGCGCTGGTGTCCGGCTCGGTGATCGGCGTGCTGCGCACGCTGCCGTCGCGGACGGCGTCGTGGATCGGCTTTTGCTGGGTCGAATTCTTCCGCAACATGCCGCTCTTGGTGCAGCTGTTCCTGTGGTTCTTCGTGCTGCCCGAGCTGTTGCCGAGATCCGCCGGGCTGTGGCTGAAGCAGTTGCCGAACGCGCCGTTCTGGACCGCCGCGATCGGCGTCGGCCTGTTCATGTCGGCGCGCGTCGCCGTGCAGTTGCAGGCCGGCATCACCTCGCTGCCGCGCGGCCAGAAGCAGGCTTCGACCGCGCTCGGCCTCACCACGATGCAGACCTATCGCTACGTGCTGCTGCCGATGGCGTTTCGCATCATCCTGCCGCCGCTGACTTCCGAGTTCCTCAACACCATCAAGAACAGCGCGGTCGCCATCACCATAGGCCTCATCGAGTTGACCGGCGAGGCGCGCTCGATGCAGGAGTTCTCGTTCCAGGTGTTCGAGGCCTTCACCGCGGCAACCGTGCTCTATCTTCTCCTCAATTTCGTCGTGGTCACCGCGATGCGCTTCCTCGAGCGCTATGTCGCGATCCCCGGCTATATCACGGGCAAATGACCATGCTCGGCAATTTCGATTTCGACGTCATCCGCCGCGCGCTGCCCTATCTGTTCCTCGAGGGCATGCGCTTCACGCTGACCTTGACGGCGCTGGCCGCGTTCGGCGGCCTGGTGTTCGGCACCCTGATCGCCCTGATGCGGTTGTCGAGCTACAAGGTGCTCGGGCGCATCGCGGGCTTCTATGTCGACTTCATCCGCTCGCTGCCGCTGGTGCTGGTGATCTTCTGGTTCTACTTCCTGGTGCCGTATATCGGGCAGTGGCTCACCGGCGCCTCGCGGCCGATCACGGTCGGCGCCTTCGCCTCCTCGCTGATCACCTTCATCGCATTCGAGTCCGCATATTTCTCCGAGATCATGCGCGCCGGGATCCAGTCGATCTCGAAGGGCCAGCCGGCTGCCGCCAGCGCGCTCGGCCTGACCTATGCGCAGTCGATGTGCTACGTTGTGCTGCCGCAGGCGTTCCGCAACATGCTGCCGGTGCTGCTGACCCAGACCATCGTGCTGTTCCAGGACACCTCGCTGGTTTACGTGCTGTCGATCCCGGACTTCCTCGGCGCCGCCAGCAAGGTCGCGCAGCGCGACGGCCGTCTGGTCGAAATGTACCTGTTCGCCGCGCTGGTCTACTTCGTCATTTCCTGTGTCGCGTCCTTTGGTGTCCGCCGCCTGCAGTCGCGCATCGCCATTGTTCGCTGAACAAACAAGCTGAGCCATCATGATCGAGATCAATCACGTCAATAAATGGTACGGCCCGACCTTCCAGGTGCTGAAGGACTGCACCACCAGCGTCGCCAAGGGCGAGGTGGTGGTGGTCTGCGGCCCGTCCGGCTCGGGCAAGTCCACCCTGATCAAATGCGTCAACGCGCTGGAGCCGATCCAGGGCGGCGACATCGTGCTCGACGGCGTCAAGGTCAACGATCCCAAGACCGACCTGCCGAAGCTGCGCTCGCGCGTCGGCATGGTGTTCCAGCACTTCGAGCTGTTCCCGCATCTGCGCATCATCGACAATCTCCGCCTCGCGCAGGAGAAGGTCTTGGGCCGCAAGTCTGAGGATGCCACCGCCAAGGGCATGAAGCTGCTGGAGCGCGTCGGGCTGAAGGAGCATGCCAAGAAGTTTCCCGCCGAATTGTCCGGCGGTCAGCAGCAGCGCGTCGCGATCGCACGTGCGCTGGCGATGGACCCGATCGCGATGCTGTTCGACGAGCCGACCTCGGCGCTCGATCCGGAAATGATCAGCGAGGTGCTCGACGTCATGGTCGACCTCGCCCGCGAGGGCATGACCATGATGGTGGTGACCCACGAAATGGGCTTTGCCAACAAGGTCGCCGACCGCGTGATCTTCATGGACCGCGGCGAGATCGTCGAGGACGCCAAGAAGGCCGACTTCTTCGGCACGCCCCGCAGCGACCGCGCGCAGAAGTTTTTGTCGAAGATCTTGCAGCACTGAGGCATCGGACCTTCCTCCGTCATTGCGAGGAGCGCCAGCGACGAAGCAATACATCTATGCGCGTGTGCGGAGCCATGGATTGCTTCGCTGCGCTCGCAATGACGTGGAGGGGCCGGAATGCGCTTCTCCGGGGTTTTCCCCCGTTAACAATTTGCGTATACGAAGGCCTGAAACTCCCCTTTCGTCCGCAGGAGAACTCGCGTGGAAAAGATCGCTTACGTCAACGGCTCGTACGTGCCGCATTCCGAGGCCAAGGTCTCGGTGTTCGACCGCGGTTTCCTGTTCGCCGACGGCATCTACGAGGTGGCGGCGGTGCTCGAGGGCAAGCTGATCGACAATGCCTCGCATCTGGCGCGGCTGAAGCGCTCGGTCGGCGAGATCCAGCTTGCGCTCCCCGAGACGCTGGAGCGGATCGAGGAGATCCAGAAGGAGCTGGTCAAGCGCAACGACCTCGTCAACGGCATGGTCTATCTCGAGGTCACCCGCGGCGCCGACAAGGGACGCGACTTCGCCTTCCCGAAGGCGGAGGCGAACGTCAAGCCGACCCTTGTGATGTTCACCTCGGAAAAGGACATCATCAACGCGCCGTCGGCCAAGACCGGCATCAACGTCATCACGGTGCCCGACATCCGCTGGGAGCGGCGCGACATCAAGAGCGTGGCGCTGCTCGCGCAGGTGCTGGCCAAGCAGGCCGCGGCCGCGGCCGGCGCCGGCGAGGCCTGGATGATCGAGGACGGCAAGGTCACTGAGGGCGGCTCATCCTCGTCCTTCATCGTCACCCAGGACGACGTCATCGTGACGCGGCAGAACGGCAACGAGATCCTGCCCGGCTGCACCCGCAAGGCGGTGGTCAAGCTCGCCGAGGAGCGTCAGCTCCGGATCGAGGAGCGCGCCTTCACGATCGAGGAAGCGCTCGCCGCCAAGGAAGCCTTCATCACCAGCGCCTCTGTGTTCGTGCAGGGCGTGGTCGCGATCGACGGCAAGACCGTCGGCAACGGCAAGGTCGGCCCGATCACCGATCGCCTGCGCGAGATCTATGTCGAGTTCGCAAAGGCGACGGCGGTTTAGGGTGGTTTGGCGCGAAAGGTAGACCCGTCATCCTGAGGTGCGAGCGGAGCGAGCCTCGAAGGATGCACGGCCCCGCGGCTGGGCCGTCGACCCTTCGAGACGCGCTACGCGCTCCTCAGGGTGACGGTGATAGACTGTGCGCACCGCTGAATTTCCGACGCACGTCACCGCTCACGCCGCCGCCTTCACCTTCACTGGATGCACCGCGCGAAAGCCGATCGCGATCCGGTTCCAGGCGTTGATGGCGCCGATCAGCGTGGTCAGGTTGACGAGCTCGCTGTCCGTGAACTGGGCGCGCACCGCCTCATAGTCGGCGTCGGGCGCGTGCGTCTCGGACACCAACGTCAGTGCCTCGGTCCAGGCCAGCGCCGCGCGCTCGCGCTCGCTGTAGAGCGGCGACTCGCGCCAGGCATTGAGCAGATAGAGCCGCTGCTCGGTCTCGCCATGCTTGCGGGCATCCTCGGTGTGCATGTTGATGCAGTAGGCGCAGCCGTTGATCTGCGAGGCCCGGGTCTTGACCAGCTCGATCAGCGATTGCTCGAGGCCGCTCGCATTGATCTGGCTCTCCACGGCGACCAGCGCTTTGATGGTCTCAGGGGCGGCCTGGTAGAAGTTCAGACGGGGTTTCATGGTCGTTCTCCTTGGTTATGGGTTTAGGCAGTAAGGCTAGTGCGCACCGCCGCCAGCGAGCTGGCCCGGCTTCTTCAGGAACAGTGTCGCCGCCAGCGCAACGATCAGCGCCACGCCGAGCAGATAGAAGGTGTCGCTGAAGGCGAGGATGTAGGCCTGCTTCTGCACGATCTTGCCGATCGCGCCGATGGCGCGGTTGGCCGCCGACGCCGGATCGGCGATGCCGTGGTTCATGAAATACTGCGTCAGCTGGTCGATCCGGCTCCGCGTCGCTTGCTCCAGCAGCGAGACCGACTGCATCAGCACGTTGGAGTGATACTGCTCGCGCTTGGTCAGGACCGTCTGCAGCACCGCGATGCCGACCGCGCCGCCGAGATTGCGCATCATGTTGAACAGCGCAGAGGCCGAACCCGCGTTCTCCAGCTCGATGCCCGCGGTCGCCACCGCCGACAGCGGGGCCATCACCAGGGCCTGGCCGATGGCGCGGACGATGTTGGGCCAGAACAGCTGGTCGGTGGCGTAATCGTTGGTCATGAAGATGTTCATGAAGTTGGAGCCGGCGAACAGCGCGAAGCCGACGCTGATGATGATACGGGGGTCGAAGCGCTGCATCAGCCGCGGCACCAGCGGGATCAGCAGAAGCTGCGGCAGGCCGGTCCAGGCCAGCACCATGCCGATCTGCTCGGCATTGTAGCCCTGGATGCGCGACAGGTACTGCGGCAGGATGAACACCGAGCCGTACAGCGCGATGCCGAGCAGGAAGTTGGCCAGCATGCCGAAGCCGAAATTGCGGCGGGCGAGCAGGCGCAGATTGAGCAGCGGCTTCTCGACGGTGAATTCGACGATCAGGAAGGCGACCAGCGCGACCGCTGCGATGACCGACAGGCGCACGATGAAGGGTGAGCCGAGCCAGTCGTCCTTGTTGCCTTCCTCCAGCACGGTCTGCAGCGCGGCGAGGCCGATCGCCATGGTGATGATGCCGAGCCAGTCGCCCTGGCGGATCAGCGACAGCTTCATCGGGCTCGGATCGAGCGAGACGTACAGCATCGCGATCATCACGGCGCCGGGCACCAGATTGACATAGAAGATGTACTGCCAGCCCCAGTTCTCGGTGAGATAGCCGCCGATGGTCGGGCCGATCGCCGGCGCGAACGTCGCCGACAGCGCGAACAGGGCAAGGCCGATCGGCTGCTTGGCTTTCGGCAGCAGTGTGATGATCAGCGTGAACGCCATCGGGATCAGCACGCCGCCGGTAAAGCCCTGCACCGCGCGCAGCGCGATCATCTGCGGCAGGTCCTGCGCCAGCGCGCATGCCGCCGAGAACACCAGGAACAGGAACGCGTTGGTGAGCAGATAGATGCGCACCGAGAACACCTGCGCGAGCCAGCCGGACAGCGGGATCACCACGATCTCGGCGATCAGATAGGAGGTCGAGATCCAGCCGCCGTCGTCGATCCCGGCGCCGATCGCACCCTGCACGTCGGCGAGCGAGGCGTTGACGATCTGGATGTTGAGCACCGCCATGAACGCGCCGAGCGTGGAGCCGATCACCGCAATCCAGGTCCTGGCCGGGATCGCGGGCGTTGCCGGAGCGGTGGGGGCGGGGAGGTCGGCGGCGTTGGCGGTGGGCTGGAGCGCGGTCATCTGGGTGTTCTCTCGCTTACGCACTCAACATGTATTAGGCGGCCGCTTTCGATAATCCGGGAAAGACTGGAAAGATTGTCCGTTCGCGATTGATAATGGGCGCGTGGCTGCGACTGCGGTTGCGGTTCGGTGCGCCGTTCGGTTTGCGTGGATGTGTCGATGAGTGAGGTGAGCACGCTGGATTGGCTCCCTCCCCCCTTGTGGGGGAGGGTGGGGAGAGGGGTGGCCCCGGGCGCTGGCATCGAGCTTCAAACGAAGCGCTTCAATCCTGCCGTACGCGTTACTGGCGACAGTAGCGTCGTCGCAAACCAACGAGCCTCAGCGCAAGCGGCACCCCTCCCCCCAACCCTTCCCCGCAAGGGGGGAGGGAGCCCTACCGCCGGCGCTCGCGGCGCGAAGAAGGAGAAACAGGCGCAGCAAAACGCGATCGACCGCCGATGCGGTGATCGATCGCGCCAAGCCGGTTGAAGACGTGCTTTGCGCTAGCCGCCGCTCGGCCGTGCCGCTGATGCCAGCCGCCGCTTCTCTTCACGCTCGGCCAGCACCGTCGCCTTGGTGTTGACGGTCGGGATCGCCGACATGCCCGGCCGCAGCAGGCCGGTCAGGCTGTGATCGTCGAGCACGATCTTCACCGGCACGCGCTGCACGATCTTGGTGAAGTTGCCGGTGGCGTTGTCGGGCGGCAGCAGCGCGAATTCGAGGCCGCTGGCCGGCGACAGGCTGTCGACATGGCCCTTCAGCGTGCTGCCGCGAAAGCTGTCGACGGTGAGCTCGACCGGCTGGCCGTTGCGCACATGGGTCAGCTGCGTCTCCTTGAAATTGGCGACCACATAGACCGCATCGAGCGGCACCACCGCCATCAGCTGCGTGCCGGCCTGGACATATTGGCCAACGCGGAGCGTGCGGGCGCCGACCGTGCCGTCGACCGGCGCGGTGATCCGGGCGTAGGACAGGTTCAGCTCAGCCTGCTGCTCGACCGCGCGGGCGCGATCGACTTGCGCTGCGGCCTGGGCGCGCTGGGTGGTCAGCACGTCGACCTTGCGCTGCGCCGCCGACAGCGCCGACTTGGCGTGCTGCAATTGCGCGGTGTTGGCGCGCAGCGCCGCGTCGGTCTGTTGCGCGCGCTGGATGGTGCCGGAGCCTGATTTCATCAGCCCGTCGTAGCGGGTCTGCTCCTCCTGGGCGAATTTCAGATTGGCCTCGGCAGCGGTGACGTCAGCAGTGCTCTGGTCGATGATCGGCTGCTGCAATTCGAGCTGGGCGTCGAGATTGCGCACCGACGCTTCCGCGGCGTTGACGTCGGCCTTGGCCTGGCCGAGCGCGGTGCGGTAATCGCGGTCGTCGATCTCGGCCAGCAACTGGCCGGCCTTCACCGGCTGGTTGTCGGTGACCAGGACGCGGGCGATGTAGCCGGACACCTTCGGGGCGATGATGGTGGAGTCCGCCTTCACATAGGCGTCGTCGGTGGACTCCAGATAGCGGCCGGTGGTGACGTAGTCGTAGCCAAAGTCGCTGGCCACCGCGATGCCGAGCAAGGCGGCGAGCCCGAGGCCTACCCGCTTGACCGTCCGCCGCGACGGGCGGAGACCGATTTTGGCCGATTCTTCAGGGACATAGGTGGTGGTCGACATGGTCTTCTCCTGGCCGAACATTCGCGTCCTTCCAGAAAGGGCGCCAGTTACGGCCCCTTAGATGCAATGTCCTCCCTGCTGTGATAATCCCGATAAAACTGGAAGCATTATCAAGCCAGCGCTGATAATCCGGACCTTGCCGCATGGATCGCCTGACCAGTTTGACCGCGTTCGTCCGGGTCGTGGATTCCGGCGGCTTTTCCGCGGCCGGCCGCAAGCTCAACATGTCCACGACAATGGTGAGCAACCACGTCCAGTCGCTGGAAGACCGGCTCGGCGCCCGACTGCTCAACCGCACCACGCGCAAGGTCAGCCTCACTGAGGTCGGCCAGGCCTACTACGACCGCTGCGTCCAGATCCTCGCCGACATCGAGCAGGCCGATGAGGTCGCCGGCGCGCAGCAATCGGTGCCGCGCGGCACGCTGCGCATCTTCACCAACACCCATCTGGTCCAGTTTCTGTCGCCGGCGGTCGCCGAGTTCCTCGCAACCTATCCCGAGGTCAAGGTCGATCTCACGATCGGCGAGCGCAATGCCGACCTGATCGACGAGAATTACGATCTCGCGGTGCGCATGACGCCGCCGCCGGACTCCAGCCTGATCGTGCGCACCATCGCGACCTGGCGTCACGTGCTGTGCGCGTCTCATGGTTATATCGCGCAGCACGGCAAGCCCGAGCAGCTCGCCGATCTCTCCGCGCGCAATTGCATGCGCCACGCCAACTACCCCTATGGCGATGAATGGCGCTTCGCCGACCGCAAGGGCACGCCGGCCGCGGTGCGGGTCTCCGGCAACCTGGTCTCCAACAGCGGCGAGACGCTGAAGCTCGCGGCGCTCGCCGGCGTCGGCGTCTTCCTCGCGGCGGGCTTCCTGGTCCGCGACGAGCTGGAGTCCGGCCAATTGGTGCGGCTGCTGCCCGAATACCGGCCGGTCGAGCTCACCATGAACGCGATCTATCCGCACCGCCATCATCTCTCGGCGAAGGTGCGCACCTTCATCGATCTCCTGGTGCGTCACGCCACCGAGCAGCAGAAGCTGATCAATCCGTATTCGTGATTGGCGGTGCAGCCGTCATTGCGAGGAGCGAAGCGACGAAGCAATCCATGCTTCCGAGCATGCGGAACGATGGATTGCTTCGCTTCGCTCGCAATGACGGGTCTGGTAGCGTAGCTCCTTCCAGCGTCATGACCGCCCGGCATCCCTTGCATGGCATGTGCGTGTATCAAGAACCCACCGCCTGCCGCCGGGGCCTGCCATGCCGCTTCGTCTCCTCGCATCGCTTCTGTTCGCGCTCGCAGCAAACGTGCTGCTGCACACGCCTTCGCGCGCGGCCTATCCCGACCACATCGTCAAGATCGTGGTGCCGTTCGCGCCGGGCGGCGGCACCGATGTCGTGGCGCGCACGCTGGCGCAGGAGATGCAGAAGGATCTCGGCGTCACCGTCATCATCGAGAACAAGCCGGGGGCGGGCACCATCATCGGTACGCAGAGCGTCGCCGCGAGCCCACCCGATGGCTACACGCTGCTGATGGCGACCTTCGCCAACGCCGTCAATCCAAGCCTCTACCGCAAGCTGCCCTACGACGCGCACAAGGACCTTGCGCCGGTGGCGCTGGTGGCGCGCTCGTTCAACGTCGTGGTGGTCAATCCGTCCTCGCCGATCACGTCGATCGCGGATCTGATCGCCGCCGCGAAGGCCGATCCGGAAAAACTGTCCTACGGCACTTATGGCACCGGCACCTCCGCGCACCTCGCCGGCGAATTGTTCAAGCATCTCGCAGGCGTCAATCTCACCACCGTTCCCTACAAGGGCGCGGCGCCAGGGATCACCGACCTGTTGGGCGGCCAGATCCAGGTGATGTTCACGACGGTGGCGAGCTGCGCCTCGCTGGTCGAGGCCGGGCAATTGCGCGCGATCGCCGTGACCTCGGCTGAGCGTTCGGCGTCGTTCCCGAAACTGCCGACGGTGTCCGAAGCCGGCGTGCCGGGCTATGCCGCGGAATCCTGGTACGGGCTTTACGCGCCTGCGAACACACCGCCTGAGATCATCGACCGCCTCAACAAGTCTGCGGCCAGGGCGGTGCAGGCGGAGGCCTTCAAGAAGCTCAGCGTCAATGAGGGCCTCGTGACGGTGGCGCAGCCCCCGGCCGAGCTCAACCGTTACTTCGCCGGCGAAGAGGCGCGCTGGCGCAAGGTGATTGAGGATGCCGGCATCAAGGCCGAGTAGGCTGCCTGCCCGGCTCAGCGATCACATCTTTTTGCATCGCCATGCCGTAACCGTGATTCTAGACGCAACGAATGGTTCCTGGGGTCGTTGATGACGGGACACCGGCAACCCTGCCGGTTTGGATCGCGCCCCGGGCTGGGAGAGGACCATGTGGATTCTGTTGCTGCTGCCGTTCATCGGCTTGCTATGGGTACCGTTCTATAATTTCGTCGAGCCGTCGCTGTTCGGCTTTCCCTTCTTCTACTGGTACCAGCTCGCCTGGGTGCCGATCTCCTCGTTGCTGATCTGGCTGGTCTATCGCAGCCGGCGGCCCGATGCCGACGAGCAGCGGTGAGGGGGCAGCCATGACCGATCACATCGCCTGGGTGGCGCTCTCCGTCTTCGTCTTCTTCTTTGCGCTCGTCACCGTGATGGGCTTTTTCGCCGCGCGCTGGAAATCCGGCCCGGTCAGCGAACATCTCGACGAGTGGGGGCTCGGCGGCCGCCAGTTCGGCACCTGGATCACCTGGTTCCTGGTCGGCGGCGATTTCTACACCGCCTACACCGTGATCGCAGTGCCGGCGCTGGTCTATGCGGTCGGCGCCTACGGCTTCTTCGCGCTGCCTTACACCATCATCGTCTATCCCTTCGTGTTCGCCGTGATGCCGGTGCTGTGGAAGAAGGCGCATGCGAGCGGCCATGTCACCGCCGCCGATGTGGTCCACGCCGCCTACGGCTCGCGCAGTCTCGAACTCGCGGTGGCACTGACCGGCATGGTCGCGACCATGCCCTACATCGCGTTGCAGCTGATCGGCATGCAGGTCGTGATCAAGGCCATGGGGCTCTCGGGCGAAATTCCGATCATCGCCGCCTTCGTGATCCTCGCGCTCTATACCTACAGCTCCGGCCTGCGTGCGCCGGCCCTGATCGCCTTCGTCAAGGACATCATGATCTACATCGTGGTGCTGACGGCGGTGGTCGTGGTGCCTTCGAAGCTCGGCGGCTATGGCGCGGTGTTCTCGGCCGCCAACGACGCCTTCACCGCGAAGGGCGGCGCCACCGGGCTGATATTGAAGCCCGAGCAGTATCTGTCCTATGCGACGCTGGCGCTCGGCTCGGCGCTGGCCGCCTTCATGTATCCGCACACGCTGACCGGCATCTTCGCCTCGAAGTCGGCGGATACGATCCGCAAGAATGCGATCCTGCTGCCGGCCTACACGCTCCTGCTCGGCCTGATCGCGCTGCTCGGCTACATGGCCTATGCCGCCAACATCAAGGTGACGTCGCCGAACGACGTGGTGCCGATGCTGTTCAAGACGCTGTTCCCTGAATGGTTCGCGGGCTTCGCGTTCGCAGCGATCGCGATCGGCGCGCTGGTGCCGGCCGCGGTGATGAGCATCGGCGCCGCCAACCTGTTCACCCGCAATGTCTGGAAGTCCTACATCAATCCGGACATCTCGCATGCCGGTGAGGCGTCGGTCGCCAAGATCACCTCGCTGGTGGTGAAGGTCGGCGCGCTCGCCTTCATCCTGTTCCTGCCGACACAATATGCGCTCGACCTGCAACTGCTCGGCGGCCTCTGGATCGTGCAGACGCTGCCGGCGCTGGTATTCGGCCTGTTCACCGTCTGGTTCCGCGCTGAGGGCCTGCTGCTCGGCTGGGCCGTCGGTATCGGCTGGGGCACCTACACGGCGTGGAGCAACGGGCTGAAGCCGCTCGCCAGCATCTCGCTCGGCGATGCCAGCTACACATTCTATGTCGGGCTCGGTGCGCTCTTGCTCAACATCGTGGTGGCGGTGCTGGCGACCGTCGTGGTCGGCCTGATCTCACCCGCCAAGCGCGGCGCGGCGGCCTGAGCCGTCGTCCGTATCCGACTGGGCGGAGGTGAGTTGCGCGGTCAGCCGCGCCACCTCCGCCTTGGTCTTGTCGATCGCGGCGTCCTTCACCGGCCCGTAGCCGCGGATCTCCATCGGCGCCTTTGCAATCGCTGTGAGATCGGGCAGGCGGGCGGCATCGAGCTTGCCGAGCATGGTATCGATCAGCGCTTCATACCAAGTGATCAGCTCGCGCTCAGCGCGGCGCTCGGCGGTGTAGCCGAATATGTCGAATGCGGTGCCGCGCAATCCCTTGAGCCCCGCCAGCAGCCGCAGCGGCGTCTGGAGCCACTGTCCGAACGCGCGCTTCTTCGGCCGGCCGCGCGCATCCAGCCGCGCCGGGAGGAAGGGCGGCGCCAGATGATACTGCACTGTGAAGTCACCGTCGAACTCGCGCCTGAGTTCGTCGAGGAAGCCCGTGTGCATGTGCAGCCGCGCCACCTCGTATTCGTCCTTGTAGGCCATCAGCTTGAACAGCGAGCGGGCAACGGCGTCGGTCAGCGCGAGATTCCGATTGTTTGCGACGGCATAGCCACTTGCTCCCGCCTCTCCCGCTTGCGGGGGAGGCCGTAACGCATCGCCAGATGCGTTGCGGGTGGGGGCTCTCTCCGCGAGATGACTCGTGGTGAGACCACCCAACCCACTCCCCCGCAAGCGGGAGAGGGGGCGTACCGTCTTCGCGGTTGCCGCCCAACGCCATTTCCGCGCGGCGCACGCGCTCGACCGTGGTGCGGTAGCGCGCGGCGTAGGCCTCGTCCTGATAGTCGCGAAGGAAGTCGGCGCGCCGCGCGATCATCTGCTCCAGTGTCTCAGGCGTGCTGACGGCAGCATGCTCGGCCTTCGGCAGAAAATCCGGATCGGCACAGGCGAGCCGGCCCCAGGCCAGCGCCTGCTTGTTGCGCTCGACGGCGACCCCGTTCAGTTCGATCGCACGCGTCAGCGCCTGCAGCGACACCGGCACCAGGCCCTGCTGCCAGGCGAAACCGAGCATCATGATATTGGCGTAGACGCTGTCGCCGAGCAGCCGCTCGGCCAGCGCGTTGGCGTCGATCGCGCTGAGGTTACCTGCCCCGATCACCCGCTCGATGGCGCGCAAGCGAACCGGCGAAGCGAGGTCGGCGTCGCGGAAGCGCACCACGTCGCCGGTCGGCATCTCGGCGATGTTGACCGCCGCGCGCATGCCCTTGCGGTAGGTGCCGGACGCCTTGGCCGACGAACTCACCACGAGATCGCAGCCGATCAGCGCATCCGCCGCACCCTGGTCGATCCGCACCTGGTGCAGCGCCGCGGGATCGGCCGCGAGCCGCAGATAGCTCAGCACCGGGCCGAATTTCTGCGCGAAGCCGGTGAAGTCGAGCACCGAGACGCCGCGCCCCTCGAGATGCGCGGCCATCGCGATCAGTGCGCCGACCGTGATGACGCCAGTGCCGCCGACGCCGGTAACCAGCAGATCGTAGGGCTTGTCGAGTGCCGCGAACTCCGGTCCGGGCAATGTGGCGGCGCGTGCCAGCGGATCGCTCACGCTTGCGCTCTTGGCCCGCCGTTTGCCGCCCTCGATAGTAACAAAGCTCGGGCAGAAGCCGTTGAGGCAGGAAAAATCCTTGTTGCAGGTCGAGAGGTTGATCTTGCGCTTGCGGCCGAACGGCGTCTCCTTCGGCTCGACGCTGAGGCAGTTGGATTCCACCGAGCAGTCGCCGCAGCCCTCGCAGACGAGGTCGTTGATATGGGCGAAACGCGCGGGATCGTTGATCGTGCCGCGCTTGCGGCGCCGGCGTTTCTCGGTGGCGCAGGCCTGCTGATAGATCAGCACGGTGACGCCTGCAATCGCGCGCAGCTCGCGCTGCACGGCGTCCATCTCCTCGCGCGGATGAATCGTGACGCCCACCGGCAGGCCCGCCGGCGAAAAATGCGCGGGATCATCCGACACCAATGCGATTCGCGACACGCCTTCGGCGCGGACAGAGTGCGCGATCGCCTGCACGCTGACCGGGCCGTCGACCGGCTGGCCGCCGGTCATTGCCACTGCGTCATTGAACAGGATCTTGTAGGTGATGTTGGCTTTCGCGGCGATCGCCTGCCGGATCGCCATCGAGCCCGAGTGATAGTAGGTGCCTTCGCCGAGATTCTGGAACACATGACTATTGCCGGTGAATTTCGATGAAGCCGCCCAGTTGACGCCTTCGCCGCCCATCTGGATCAGCGACGAGGTCTCACGGTCCATCCAGCTCGCCATGAAATGGCAGCCGATCCCAGCCAGCGCCTTGGAGCCCTCGGGCACTTTCGTCGAAATGTTGTGCGGGCAGCCCGAGCAGAAATACGGCGTCCGCGCAGCGCCCGGCACCGCGATCATGCGATCCTGCTCCGGCACCAGCGCGGCGACGCGGCGGGCGAGCTGCAATTCCGGAAACATCGGATCGAGCCGCCGTGCCAGCACGTCGGCGAGCATGCGCGGCGACAATTCTCCGGTCCAGGAGATCAGCCGTGCCCCTGTCTCGTCATGCTTGCCGACCATCCGCTCCGGCTTGGCGCCGGGATAGTCGTAGAAATATTCCTTGAACTGGCTCTCGATGATGCCGCGCTTCTCCTCGACCACCAGGATCTCGCGCTTGCCCCTCACGAATTCCATCGCATCGTGCAGCGCCAAGGGCCACACCATGCCGACCTTGTAGATGTCGATGCCGAAGCGGCGGCAAGCGGCCTCGTCGAGCCCGACCAGCCGCAGCGCCTCCATCAGATCGAGATGCGCCTTGCCGGTGGTGACGATGCCGTAGGTCGCGTCCTTGATGCCGTAGATGCGGCGGTCGATCGGATTGGCTTTTGCGAACGCGTAGACCGCGTGCTTCTTGGCTTCCAGCCGCTCCTCGATCTGCGGGCCCGGCAGATCTGGCCAGCGATAATGCAGGCCGCCCGGCGCCGGCACGAAATCCGGCTGTATGAAACGGCGCGGTGCGGGCAGCTCGACCGAGGCGCCGGACTCCACGATCTCCGAGATCGCCTTGAATCCAACCCACATGCCGGAGAAGCGGCTCAGCGCGTAGCCATATTCGCCGAACGCGAGATATTCGCCGACATCAGCCGGATGCAGCGTCGGCATGAACCAGCTCATGAACGCGACATCGGATTGATGCGGCATCGATGACGACACGCAGCCGTGATCGTCGCCGGCGACGACCAGCACGCCGCCATGCGGCGAGGAGCCATAGGCATTGCCGTGTTTCAGCGCGTCGCCGGAGCGATCGACGCCGGGGCCCTTGCCGTACCACAACCCGAACACGCCATCGACCTCGCGATCCCGCTGCGTCTCGACCTGCTGCGAGCCGAGCACAGCGGTCGCGGCCAGGTCCTCATTGACGGCGGGCAGGAATTCGATGCTGCTTTCTTTCAGCAGCGCGCCGATCTTCCACAGTTCGAGATCGACGCCGCCGAGCGGCGAACCGCGATAGCCGGAGATGAAGCCCGCAGTGTTGAGTCCGCTCTTGCGGTCGCGCCTGATCTGGTCGAGCGCGATGCGGACGATCGCCTGCGTGCCGGTGAGGAAGACGCGGCCGCGTTCCCTGCTGTAGCGCTCGGACAGCTGGTAGGCGTCGAGCAGCGGCATCTGGCCCATGAGTGACCCTTCCGGGAATCGAAATGTCTGATTGGACAAGGCTATGCCTGTGGGCCTGGTAGGTCTTACCTATGTATTCTCCCTGCACGCCGGATTCGGTGAAAGATTGCTGAAGTGGCTCAGATCTGGTAAAGTCTACCAAATCGGAGCCTCGACATGGTCGAAGAGCAAGACGAGCGAATTCTCGCCGAACTGCAAAAGGACGGCCGCGCCACCAACCAGCAGCTCGCGGAAACTGTCGGCATGTCGACCTCGGCGTGCTGGCGCCGGGTTCGTGCGCTGGAGGAGACCGGCGTTATTTCGGGCTATTCGGCGCTGGTGGCGCGCGAGCGCGCGGGCTTTGCGACCTCGGCGATCCTGCACGTCTCGCTGGAGCGGCACGACGTGAAGTTCGTCGACGAGTTCGTCGCGCGGGTGACGAAGCGGCGCGAGGTGCTGGAATGCTTCGCGACTACAGGCGATGCCGACTACCATCTGCGCGTCGTCGTGCGCGACATGGACGCCTACAACAAATTCCTCGACGAGTTCATGTTCCGCATCCCCGGCATCCGCCACGTCCGCACCAACGTGATCCTGAAAGAGATCAAGACTGGCGTGGCGCTGCCGTTTTGAGCCGGTGTGCCGCTAGCCCTGCCACAAGCGCGCCGTCGTCCCAGCGCAGGCCCTAGGGCATGCACACATTTGCTGCGACAGATTGACTCGAACGCTGAATCTGGGATTCCAGAATCGGCAATCGATGTGATTCCTATGTCGGCACTTCGGTTTGGACGGAGGTGTCGCCATGTTGTCACGGATTGACTGGACGCTGGGCCGGTTCGGGGATCGTCGTCTCGATAAAGGGGGGCGGCGCTTGTCGGACGCATGGTTGCGGGCAAGGATGTATGCCTGCGGCGGCTTTCGAAGGGGAACCGGGCGCTGGAAGTGCGGTTCAA